>JAYUJA010000078.1:0-2429 GCA_043765495.1 Bacteroidia bacterium | reverse complement strand
ATAGCACCCGCAGCTATTAGAGGGAGAGTGATGGTATCGTCGCCAGATATGACACTAAAATCCGAACGAGTATTGCCTTTTATTACCTGCATTATTTGTTCTATATTACCACAAGCTTCTTTTACTGCTATTATATTAGCAAAATCATTCGCTAGGCGTAGTATCGTACTAGGTTGCATATTAGATCCAGTACGCCCAGGCACGTTGTAGAGTATGATGGGTTTGGTAGATGCTTTTGCGATAGTAGCATAATGCTGGTAGATACCTTCTTGTGTAGGTTTGTTATAATAAGGGGATACGGATAGTATGGCATCGTATGCTTGCAGTAAAGGCTGTTGTAGCTCTTCTATGCAGCTTTGGGTATTATTACCACCCAAGCCATATACTAGTGGTAGCCTTCCAGCGTTGGTAGTAAGGACGTGCTCAAATACTTGTTTTTTTTCGCTTGCAGTGAGGGTAATGCCTTCGCCAGTAGTGCCAAGTACTACTAGATAGTTTATCCCATTTGTACATAAGTCATTAACAAGAGTCGTCAATGCCGCCCAATCGATAGTTAGGTCTTTTGTGAAAGGGGTTATCAATGCTACTCCCGTTCCTGAAAAATTTTTCATAGTATAACCAAAAAAATAAAATACTTTTGCAAAGGTAGCATTTTTATCCTAATTCATGGCATTTTTTCATCGCATACTTGTTTTCTTCTCTATTCGCAACTGGCGATTATTCCTTGTACTTGCTGCTGCAATAGCGGCGATAGTGAGTTTATTTTATACGAATTACCTCATCAAAAAGCTAGGCAATGAAGAGCGTAAAAAAGTGGAATTATGGGCATCTACCATCAAACGGAAAGCCGAAATCCTAAAACAAAATGAAGAATTATTTGAACTACTAAAAAATGTAGAAAAAGGAAGAATGGAACTTCTCCAAGAAGCCATCAAAGGATCGGTAAGTATGGACGAACAGCCCGAAATATACCAAAAAATATTGTATACCAATACCACTATTCCAGTAGTGCTGGTAGATGCCTACAACCTGATATTAGATAGAAGAAATACCGATACTATTTATAAAGATAAAGATACATTAAATGGCGAATTTGCAGCTACTTTCAACCAATATCCGCCGTTAGTAGTAGAAGACAATTTTTATAATAACCAAAAATATTATATCTATTACCAAGATTCCAAAGTATTCATAAAAGCCAGAAGTATCGTGGATACCATGCTTACCTCGTTCATGAAAGAAGTACTCACCAACTCTGCTTCTGTACCCGTAATCATCACCAATACAAGCAAAGATGTAATATACGAAACTGGAAATATACCCATAGAAATGCAGAACGATAGGAATACCATGCGCAAGCTTATCGCTAATATGGAAAGTCAAAACAAACCTATCTCGGTGGATTTGCCCGAAAAAGGACAAGCGCTTATTTTTTACGAAGAATCGTATACCTTACAGCTATTGCGGTATTATCCTTATTTTATGCTTATCGTAGTAGGACTTTTTATTGCGGTGGCATATATTACATTTGGTATCAATAAAAAAGCCGAACAAGAACAACTATGGGTAGGTATGGCAAAAGAAACCGCCCATCAGCTAGGTACTCCACTATCGTCGTTAATAGCGTGGGTAGAATTTTTGAAACTAAAAGGCATAGACCATGAAACTATCGTAGAAATACAAAAAGATGTGAGTAGGCTAGAAACTATTACAGATAGGTTTTCTAAAATAGGCTCTACCCCAGTACTTACCGAAAATGACCTTATGGGTACTATCCATTACATCGTATCGTATATAAAAGCCAGAGTATCCAAGCAAGTAGAATTTACTATCGAAAACCTTAACCCCGACGAACGTATTTTGCTGGACTATAACCCTCCACTATTCGAATGGGTGATAGAAAACTTACTTCGTAATGCAGTAGATGCCATGGAAGGGAAAGGTAAAATAAATATTAGCGTAGGCAAAATAGAATCACAAGTGCAAATAGATATCACCGATACAGGAAAAGGAATTCCAAAAAATAAATTTAATAGCATATTCGAACCAGGTTTCACTACCAAAAAAAGAGGCTGGGGGCTAGGATTATCTCTCGCAAAAAGAATAATAGAAGACTACCATAAAGGCAAAATATTTGTAAAAAGCTCGGAAATAGGCGTTGGCACTACTTTTAGGATTATTCTTGTTGTACGCAGTGTTTTTAGATAAAACAAATATTTCCAATTCACTATATTTTAACAACGGTGGATTCAAGTAATAAATGCAACTTTTTGTTATTGTTTTAATTTTTGTAAATATACTTCATTAGGTGTTAAATAACCAAATCTTTTTCTAGGTCTATTATTTAGATTATCAACCATTTGTGTTATTTCTTCTTCTGTGATGGATTGGAAATCATATTTTTCAGGAAAGAATTCACGAATAAGCCC
>JAYUJA010000077.1:0-2437 GCA_043765495.1 Bacteroidia bacterium | reverse complement strand
TTACAGTACCACCCCACGTAGTAGTACCGCCGCATGTAGTTACTACTACACTTGGTATTCCTACTAAACCTGCTGGTATTGGCATACATACTACTAGTGGGCTATCCATAGGGATAACGTGGTTCGTAGTATCCAATGCTCCTATACAAGGACTATTCATATTATATATACTGATGTTATCTATTCCTATATCATTTCCGTACAAGAATCCGCCTAACGTTGCTATACTTAATTCTAAATTAGTACTATTTCCTGTTTGAACGTCTACTACATATTGGTTCCAATTATTGTTTGATGGTAAGGTATTTACGCTCACTGTATCGCCATTGATTACCAATGCTAATTTTGCTGGTGCATTAGCGAATAAATTCGCTGCCCACAAAGTAACTCGGTACGTAGAGTTGGAGAATACATTACTTGATTGTGTATAAATACTGGTTGCTCTATCTATTGCACCATTGAATATCATAAACTCACCACCATCTATCGAAGTTACACTATTAAATAAAGGATTTAATTGGTTAGCGTTAGAACCTATCATATACGTATTTTCATTCGTTGTAGAAGATGTTACTAATTCCATTTGGGTAGTGAAATAATTATTATCTCCTTCAAAATTACCATTTACTAATTCGTTAGCACAATTGTTACAGGTTGATAATATTTCTATTAATAAAATAGTCGTATCACAAATTCCTAATACAGCATCACAAACTATGATAGAAGTAGTATCTGTTTTACCAAATACAGTTCCATTCGTGTTGTATAGTACACAATTACCTGTTGGGGTAAGTGTAGAACCACTAATATGCGTACTTCCTGCGAATGTTTGGCTACTAGAAGGAGCATAGAAATTAGAACAAATAGTTACATTACCTCTTGGACATACATACTCACGGATAGTGTCTGGTGGTTTACAACCTGCTCCATGCTGGCTCATATTGAAATGATCTAATCCAAAATCATTACCATATAAATTACCACTTATTAGTTTGATAGATATAGTCACAGTAGAAGAATTGCTAGTTGCACTATTCCACAAGCTTCTGAATATATTCCAGTCTGTATTTGCTGGCATAGTAAACGTATCCACTGCAACACCATTTACTTCCCAAGCTATTACACATGGTTGAGATGGGAATAAGTTAATGCCTGTAAAACTAAAGTCATACACCACATTTGGAACAACGTTTACTGTTTGTTGCCAAACGGTACTAGTTGTATTGATACTGCCATTTGCTACTAGGAAATTACCATTACCACCATATCCATTCACAGATTGAAAATAAGGATTCAAGTTTTGACTATTACCTGCTACTATATACGTATTTTCTGTAACAGTTGGAGTATTGGTATAAGACATACTATTCGTAAATCCAGTAGCTCCATTGTTGAAGTCGCCATTCGTTAATATATTCGTACATGCATCTATTACTACAATCACAAACGTTGTCGTATCGCTAATGTTTTTGGTAGTATCGGTAACGATGATACAAGTAGTATCGTTGCCTACTACGCTGCCTGCTGTGTACGTAATACACAATTGACCGTTTACTATACGTACAGTGCCTAATACCGTTCCGCCACAAGTGGTTACTACATCAGGGCTCAAGCCTGCTTCGATAGTTTTACATACTACGATAGAGTCGCGTACATACAAGGTATCGTAAATAGTATCAGGTACTGGGAGAATTGTTATGATTACTGTCGTGGTATCGCTGATGTTTTTCGTTGTATCTGTTACAATAATACAAGTAGTGTCATTGCCTACGGTATTGCCCGCTACATATTTTATACATAATAAACCATTGATAACGCTTACGTTGCCTAGGACTGTGCCGCCACATGTAGTTACTACATCGGGGCTTAAGCCTGATTCGATGCGTTTACATATTTTGATACTGTCGCCTACGTGTAAGGTATCGTATACTGTATCTCTTTTTGGTAGAATAGTAATGATTACTGTCGTGGTGTCGCTGATGTTTTTGGTAGTATCGGTTACGATGATACATGTAGTATCGTTGCCTACTATATTGCTAGCTATGTATTTTACACATAATAAACCATTTACTACGCTTACGTTGCCGAGTACCGTTCCGCCACAAGTAGTTACTACGTCGGGGTTTAAGCCTGCTTCTATCATTTTACATACTATTATTGTATCCCCTACTTGTAAGGTGTCTAAAATAGTGTCGGGACGAGGTAGTATGGTGATAATTACGATAGTCGTGTCGCTGATGTTTTTCGTAGTATCGGTTACGATGATACACGTAGTATCGTTGCCGATTACTGATCCTGCTACGTATTTTACACATAATAAACCGTTTACTACACTTACATTGCCGAGTACTGTGCCACCACAAGTAGTTACTACATCGGGGCTTAACCCTGCTTCGATAGTTTTACATACTACGATAGAGTCGCCTGTACGTAAGGT
>JAYUJA010000076.1:0-6908 GCA_043765495.1 Bacteroidia bacterium | reverse complement strand
TTGCAGAATTAGATAAGTGGATACAAAAATTTGAAACAATCATGGAAATTAAAACAATTGATTATAAACATAGTACAAAAATCATCGGGTAGAGTAGGAAATTACAATTAATTGTATACCTTTGTATATTCTAATGAAATAATCTGGAACCTATTTAATAAATTAGCGCATACCTTACATACTATGAGAAAAAAGATGTACCTATTGCTTATACTTATACTTGGTATCGTATGGATACCGAGTATAGCTTTTGCATGTGGATCGGCATCTGAAAAATCTTGTTGTAAAAAAGATAAATCTGTAAAGGATTTAGATAAAAAGATAAAAGATTGTTGTAAAAAAGATAAAAAACATCCCAATGATAAAGAAGACTGCGGTGGCAAATGTGGTAAAACATCTTGTCACTGTCCACTTCTTCACCCTAGTCTTCTTTTACCTTCTATACCAGAAATTAGTTATAAAAACTTTGTTTCTCTTCTTGAAAAACAAAAATTCTCTTATATAAAAACCTATCTTTCTTTGGGTTTTTATTCTATATGGATACCTCCTAATAGGCGTTAAAAAACTCTCTTGGGAGCCATAGAACTGTCCTCCAAAAAGTATAGTTTGCTTTTTAAAATAAATCTTTTTAGTATACTAACTAATAATTTCACCATGAAATCAATATCAAAAATATTGGTAGCATTTACATTTTTGCTATCACTGGTAGCGTGTAATGCTCAAAAAAATACTATTACAGTAAAAAATGCACAAACTGAAACAGTAAAAATTTACGGAAACTGTGGAATGTGCAAAGCCACTATCGAAAAAGCTGGAAACGTAAAAAAGGTAGCCAAAGTATCTTGGAACAAAGACACCAAAATAGCTTCCATAACTTACGATGTAAAGAAAACAAATCAAGACGAAATCTTGAAACGTATTGCGTTAGCAGGTTATGATAGTGATAAGTACACTGCTCCAGATGTAGTGTATGCAAAATTAGCGACTTGCTGCCAATATGAAAGAGCAAAGAAAACAGTAGCTAAAACAGGAAATACAGAAATAAAAAAACAAAATACAGAAAATGTAACGCCTGCAATGCCTACAGAAACAACAGAAGTAAACGCTATAACTGCTGTTTTTGATAATTATTTTGCGTTAAAAGATGCGTTAGTACAAACAGATGGAGCAGTAGCATCTACAAAGTCAGCAAACTTATTAAAAACAGTAAAAGCAGTAAAAATGGAAAAATTAGCAATGGAAGTGCATACAGTTTGGATGAAAATTTGGAATGATTTGCAAGAAGACGCAGAGCATATTACCAATACCAAAGATGCTGCACACCAAAGAGACCATTTTATGCGCTTATCGAAAAATATATATGCCCTGATGAAAGTTTGTAAATATGAACAACCTGTTTATTATCAGTTTTGTCCAATGGCAAACGATGGCAAAGGTGCAAATTGGTTGAGTAAAGAAAGTGTAGTAAAAAATCCTTACTATGGATCTCAAATGTTGAGCTGTGGTAAAACAATAGAAACAATTAAATAAATATTTAACAAATCAAAAAGATGAATTCATTAAAATTAAGTGCCTTGATTGTAGCCATAATGGCAATCGCATTACCATCGTGCAAAAAAACTGACCCGGTGGTAACAACTACTACCACCAATACAGACATTACTTACAAAGCAGCTTATGTAGTTAATGGTGGTGGTAATTCTGTTTCTATAATTGACTTACTAACTAATGAGGTAAAAAGAACTATTACATTAAGTGATGCTAATTTTCCTCACCATATTGCTTTAAGCCCTGACAAATCTAAAATAGCTATCGGTGTCCCAGGAATGGATTTAAGCAATGGGCATACAGGTATAATGACAGGAATGGCAGGAAAATTTGTCATTTTAAATGCTATAAATGGTAGTATTTTGAAAGTACAAGATTTACCATTAATGAACCATAATGCTACTTACTCCCCTGATGGAACTGAGATCTGGGTAGCTCAAATGGATAATATAGGTAAAGTATTAATATACAATGCTTCGACATATGCACTAAAATCCAGTATCAATGTAGGAATGATGCCGTTAGAAGTTTCATTTTCTAGCGATGGCATGATGGCTTTTGTTTGTAATAGCGCAGACAATACAGTATCAGCAATCAATGTAATGGATAAGATGGTAATGGCAACTATCCCTGTAGGTAGTGAGCCTGTAGGAGCTTGGCAAGGTGGGGATAACAAAATGTATGTAGATAATGAAGTAGGGAAAAGTATCAGTATCATCAATGCTAATACGATGCTAGTTAGCGAAACAGTTAATTTAGGATTTACTCCTGGTATGGCGATGCGTCAAAATGATAGAAAAGAGCTATGGGTAACTGATCCTATTAATGGTAAAGTACATTGGTGGACTTGGGATACAGGAATGGGAATGTATATGCCAGGTGGCAATGTTATGCTTGGTGCTGGATCTCATGCCATAGCATTTACTGGAATGACTGCTTATATAACCAATCAAATGGCTGGAACAGTTTCTGTAGTAGATGTAATGACACATACCGTTACAAAAACAATTGCAGTAGGAACAAAACCAAACGGAATCGTTATCAAAAACTAATAAAAACCAATGGTGTAGCCTTTAAAAGCTACACCATTTTAAAAATCATTCTAACTATATGACACATAATTACCACCTTACAGGAATGACCTGCGGTAGCTGCGAAGCAAAAGTAAAATCTATTTTATTGACAGTAGCGAATGTTACCGAAGTAGTAGTTTCCAAAAATGAAAACTTGGCTACCATTACTATGGAAAAACCAATCCCAGTAGTAGAATTCCAAAAAATACTACCCGAAAAATACAATATAGCAGCCATACAATCCAATGAAACAGCAGTAGAAACAAAGCCATGGCTAGAAACTTACAAACCTATTGTTCTTATTTTTAGTTATATAGTAGGAATTTCGTTATTAGTACAACTAAAAAATGAAACGTTCAATACAATGGAAGCAATGCGTTATTTTATGGCAGGATTCTTTTTAGTTTTTTCGTTTTTCAAACTACTGAATCTTAAAGGTTTTGCTGAAAGCTATGCGATGTACGACGTTCTAGCGAAAAAAATCCCTGTTTGGGGTTATATTTATGCTTTTGTAGAACTGGGGTTAGGTATTGCTTATCTTATTGATTTTAATGCTATCGTGACTAATGCTATCACATTTATCGTCATGGGGATTAGTATCATTGGCGTTTTGCAAAGTGTATGGAATAAACAAAAAATACAATGTGCTTGCTTGGGTGCGGTTTTTAACCTACCAATGAGTACCGTCACCATTATCGAAGATGCTGCTATGCTACTGATGAGTGGGGTGATGCTATTAATGGTACTCTAACAATTTATTAAAATGGACAATCAAAAGTTATATAAAAAGGCATATTATTTCGCCACTCTTACCATCATTTTCACATTTATAGAAGCAGGTATTTCTATTTATTTTGGCTATTCCGATGAAAGTTTTACTTTATTGGGTTTTGGTATTGACAGTATTATTGAATTAGCTTCGGCTTTTGGCGTAGCCTATATGATTAGAAGAATTCAAGAAAACCCTAAGAGCAAAAATCGGCATCATTTTGAAAAAAATGCCTTGCAAATTATAGGTTATGGCTTAATCCTACTTGCAATAGGCTTGGTAATATCATCGCTTTATAACATATTTACTCAGCACAAACCCGAAGCTACATTAAGTGGTATTTTCATTTCTATTAGTTCAATAGCTGTGATGTATTATTTGATGATAAACAAAGAGGAATTAGGCAAACAACTATCCAACGAAGCCATTTTAGCCGATGCAGATTGTACCAAGGTTTGTATTTATATGTCCGTAATTGTGCTTGTATCAAGTGTGGTTTATCATTTCACTAATTTCATTTATATTGATGCAATTGGCTGTTTGGGATTGGCTTATTTCTGCTATAAAGAAGGTAAAGAAGCTCTTGAAAATGCTAAAAATGATACACATTGTACTTGTTAAAATCTTTAAAAAATGAAAATATTCAAATGGATATTCAAAAAATTATTTATAAAAAAGTGTTGCCAATAGCTTTTTTGCTATTGCTAACTCAAACTATTTACGCTCAAAAAGTAGTCCGATACGACCTTTATGTTCGTGATACTTTGGTCAATTTTACAGGAAAAGAAAAACGAGCTATTGCCGTAAATGGACAAATTCCAATGCCTACGCTTACATTTACTGAGGGGGACACCGCAGAGATTTATGTGCATAACGAACTCAACGAAGAAACCTCTTTGCATTGGCACGGTTTGCTCTTACCAAATCAATATGACGGAGTGCCAAACCTTACCCAAATGCCAATAAAGGCACATTCTACGCATTTGTACAGGTTTCCAATTATTCAGCACGGCACACATTGGTATCATAGCCACACAGGTTTGCAGGAGCAAATCGGTATGTACGGAAACTTTGTAATGAACAAAAAAGCAGACGACCCGAGCATAAGAAAAGGCATTGACGACTTGCCAACTGTTCCCATAGTTTTGAGTGAGTGGACGGATATGAAACCCGAAAATGTACACCGAATGTTACACAACGCTACGGATTGGTTTGCAATAAAAAAAGGAACAACCCAAAGTTATGCGGAAGCGATACGGCAAGGATATTTTAAAACCAAAGTAAAAAATGAGTGGAAACGAATGAATGCAATGGACGTAAGCGATGTGTATTACGACAAATTTTTAATCAACGGAAAAAACGAAAGCGACCTTTCGCAATTTAAGGCAGGCGATAAAATACGGTTAAGAATTTCAAACGGTGGTGCATCAACCTATTTTTGGCTTACATACGCAAGTGGAAAAATGACCGTTGTAGCCAACGATGGCAACGATGTAGAACCTGTGGAAGTAGATAGATTGATTGTAGCCGTTTCTGAAACTTATGATGTAATCGTTACAATTCCTTACGAAAACACCGCTTTTGAATTTTTAGCAACTTCGGAAGACCGTACAAAATCAGCTTCTCTTTATGTAGGTAGTGGCGTAAAGCAATTAGCAAGTCCATTACCCAAACTCAAATATTTTGAGGGAATGAAAATGATGAACGGAATGATGAAAATGAACGGAAATTTAGACGATATGGGAATGCAAATGTCATTAAATCAAATGGATATGAACGTGGTAATGTACCCCGAAATTACAGGCGAAATCCCTTCTCATAAAGGAGAGGGGGCAGGGAGTGAGGTTAAAATACAAGGAATGAAAATGACAGGAGAAGAATATAACAGCAATAAATTGTCTGATATTGTAACGTTGAATTATGCAATGCTGAAATCCCCAAACCCAACAACTTTACCTAAAAGCCAAACCAAAGAATTACGTTTTGAACTTTCGGGAAATATGAACCGTTACGTTTGGAGTTTAGATAATAAAGTAGTTTCGGAAGCGGATAAAATCCTAATAAAAAAGGGCGAAAACGTAAAAATTATTTTATACAACGGCTCTATGATGCGACACCCAATGCACTTGCACGGACACGATTTTAGACTTTTAAACGGGCAAGGCGAAAATGCACCAATGAAAAACATAGTGGATATTATGCCAATGGAAACCGACACCTTGGAATTTAACGCGAATGTTGATGGTGATTGGTTTTTCATTGTCATATTTTGTACCATATGATGAGTGGAATGGGTAGAGTTTTTAGTTACGAAAATCAACCCAAAAACCCTGAAATTCCAAATCCAAAATTGGCACAACGCAAACTTTTTGCAGACGATAGAAAATTTCATTTTATGGCAGAAAACGATTTTGCCACCAACGGAAATGATGGAATGGCGATGTTTTCGAACACTCGTTGGCAATTAAGTTCTGAATGGAGATTGGGCTATAACGATATGCACGGCTATGAGGTTGAAACACATTTTGGGCGATATTTAGGTAAAATGCAGTGGATAATGCCATTTATTGGCTACGATTGGCGTTATAGAAAACACGGTATAAACTTTCAAGAAAGCAACATTTTTGGCCAGACCGACACCAAAGATACAAGAACAGCATTTTCACTTGGAGTACAATACACCTTGCCGATGTTAGTAAAATTAGAAACTGAAGTATTTACAGACGGAACGGTTTTGATACAGCTTAAACGAGAGGATATTCCTATTTCAAAGCGGTTACGAATGAGTTTTATGATAAACACAGACAAAGAATATATGGCAGGTTTTCGTTATATTGCGACAAGAAATTTATCTCTCGACCCATTACGACAGCGATATGGGCTTTGGTGCAGGACTAACCTTAAACTATTGATGAACCGAAGAGTGAATGTGTAGTCTATCATCTTACTGGTTTTATCTATACCGATGGTATTGGTTGTTTAGGATTAGCATATTTCAGTTACAAAGAAGGAAAAGAAGCCATTGAAAATGCCAAAAACAACACACATTGTAGCTGTTAGTAGACGTTTACATTCAAACAAAATAATGTAAACACAACCTACTATAATTTTTTCAAGCTGTTTTGCGTAATTAATATGCAAAACAGCTTCTTTATTATTATTTCACTCTCCATACTTTTATATTCCTGTCATCGCCTGCGGTGATCAGTGTAGTGTCGTTATACCATAGTAAGGTGTTTACGGAATGTGTGTGCCCTTGGTTGCTTTTATCTATTCGTTGTATAATATCCATAGTAACATAATCCCATATTTTGCATGTTTTATCCATACTACAACTTGCTATATACTGCTGATTAGGGCTTACTGCTATGGCATAGATGGCATAATTATGGGCTGGAAAATCCGCTATTATTTCTCCGTCATTTACAGTTTGTATTTTTAGGTACGCATCTTTTCCACCACTGAGTATAGTATTACGGTCAGTGTCTATTTCTACTACGTTGATAGCTTGGGTATGA
>JAYUJA010000075.1:0-6913 GCA_043765495.1 Bacteroidia bacterium | reverse complement strand
TTGTAGGTAGGTTAGCACTAGAAGTAAGCCAAGGACGTTTGTACATATCCAGAAAAGCATTGATAGTAACTTGACGCACGGGTTTGGAGGTTAATCCAAAATAGAAAGCAGTTTCGTTCGATGGTAGTGTATTTTCGGCAAAGGGAAGGGCATACTGTACTTGGTAATTTGGTTGGAAATAGCGGTGCATCAAGGAGATAGAAAGAGTGGGATCAAGGCTTACCAAAGCACCGTTGGTAGTAGCAATGCCACCATTGCTGCTTACGCCTACTTCGCCAAAGAAATTAATATTTTGTACTAGCCAGTTATAGTCTAATCCTATATTGGTATGTTTTCCTAGCAAGGAAGTACTATCTTCTGCACTAAAATAATTGTAGGGAGAGTTTTGTTTTACTTGGTTTGCAGAGTAACTGTTGTTTACCAAGGTGATACCTACGTTCAGAGTTCTTGTTTTGAAAGTAGCATGCCCGCCAATTACAGTATTTGTAATCGATTTTCTGTCTTTTAGTTCGGATTTTGTACGATGGTAACCTATCGTACCTAATGATGAAAATTCTAGTACTTCATTTTTAGCGGAATCTACTATCGTGGCATTGGCATCTAACTTACGATGGGAAATAAAACCTGTAAATTCCCAGTTCTTTTTACCAATAGTAACCGCTGCCCCTCGTAAAAAAGTAATTTCATTGATAGAATTATAGGGTTTCAACGCCATTCCAGTTCTTTTTATATTGATGGCATCAGCGGTTTTGCTTAATCCGTATCCCGACCAAAAAGTAAGTCCTTGACCAAATTGAGCTAGATAATCACCAATAGCTATTGCTTTGAATATTTTATAATTACGAACAAATAAATGTGCAGAATAAAAATCAAATCCTTGCTTATTACTACCTTTGAAAAATTCTTCTCCTGCGTCTTTTTCTGCATTAAAACCTGCACTTACTTTGTTGGAATATCGAAATCTGTACCGTACAAAATGCCTTTGCTGACTTCCCAAATAACGGTTAGCAGTAGTATCTTCGGTAGGCGTGAAGCCTTTGGATTTTTCGAGTATTTGGCTACTTCTTATTGCAATAAAATGGTTGGAATTTTTCCAAAAATCAGAAAAATAACGTAGGTTTAATTCATTCTCACTTTTATTTACAGTGATATAAGGTGTTATGAAATAAATCAAATCCATATCCCAGCCTTCTACTGCTTGCAATTCATAAATAGATACTAGCTCGCCGTATTTCACTCTATGCTGCAATAGTTGGTTGATTTGTACAGAAGTAAGTATCAGTAAGCCTTCCAAATCTTCTTTGGCAGCTTTGTTTATATCCAATGGGTTTTTGGCATATTGTTGCAGTTGATCTACGAATTCGCTATAATCAATATCAGCATCGGTATTCTCGGCAATATTTTCTATCTTTTTTTCCAAAATATTGTTTTCAACAGGGTCTTCTTGTTGAGCGAATAAGGAAGTACAAACTACTGTATACGATAATACGAGGGTAATTATTCTTTTCATAAGGCAATAGAAATAGGTAGGCAAATATAGTTATTTTCTGTGATAATAGGGGATAAATAAAAAAATCAAAATGTTAAAATTTGTTAAATTAGGAACGATTTTTGTTGTATTTTTGCCGTATAACTTAACTTTTATATTTCTGATACACTTTTATTTTATGAATACCACTACTGTACCTACTTTTATCCCACAAGAAAAACTCTTCAACTTACCCATTCGCTCTATCGTACAGTTATGTAGGATATTGGTAGGGGTGTTATTTATTATTTCTGGGTTGATAAAATCGAACGATACGATTGGTTTTGGCTATAAACTAGAAGAATATTTTGAAGTTTTTGGGGCTGACCTTGGTGGTAGTGAGAGTTTTTTAGGTGGGATAATGGAGTTCTTTCATCAATATGCCTGGGAGCAAGCTTTTTTTATCTGTGTGATAGAAGTAGTACTTGGAATCATGTTATTGTTAGGCACATACATTCGTTTCGTAAGCTGGTCGATGTTGTTGATGATACTATTTTTCACGGCACTCACTTGGTATTCTTGGACGTATAACAAAGTAACGGATTGTGGCTGTTTTGGTGATGCTCTAAAACTAACGCCCAAACAGTCTTTTATGAAAGATATTTATTTGACTGTCATGATAAGTATTATTTTTCTGGGTCAAAAAGCTATTCGTCCTTTATTTCCTACTATAATAGGCTTCTTATTAGTACTACTAGCTATCGCTGCGAATATTTATTTCCCTTACTATACCCATAATCATCTACCTGTAAAAGATTTCAGACCTTACGCTATTGGAAACAATTGGATAGAAAAATTAAATGACGATATTGACATTCAATCCATGAGTTATTTTGTATACCAAAACAAAGCTACAAAAGATAGTATTTCTTTTGCCCAAACGGATACTGCTAGCATGAATAAAGTAACCATGCGAGAAAAAGATAAGTGGCAATGGCTGCGTACGAAAGATGAAATATTAAAACCTGCAAAACCTACTAGTATTGTGAATTTTAACTTGACACATGTAGGTACGAATAAAGAAATAAGTATGGAAGTACTGTTAGATCCGAATTACACTTTCCTATTGGTAGAGTACGATTTGGACAAAGCAAATACCGCTGTACAGCCTGCTATCAACGAATTTGCAAAACAAGTACAAGCCAAAGGAGCGCGTTTTATTGCTCTTACTGCATCTGCGAATCAAGTACCAGCGTTTGTAGCCAAGCATAAATCTACTTTTGAATACTATAGTATGGACGAAAAAGCTCTGAAAACCATTGTACGAGGCAATCCAGGATTGGTATTAATAAAAAATGCTACTGCGGTGGATATGTGGCATTGGAACGATTTTCCTACCTTTGCTAGCTTGAAATACGACGTAACTCCCAAAGAACCTGTATACTGGGTGGTGGATAATAATGTACCTAAATTAAGCCAAGAAGATAGACCCAAAGCAAAAGATATATACATTCAAAACCAGACTATTGGAGCTTTCGATGTAGTAGATGCCGAAGGTACAAGCTATAATGCGGAGATGATGAGCGATACCAGCGGTTTCTTTATTGTAGTAGATGAAGTAGCTAATATGGATAGTATGTCTACGGCTTATAGCAACGCCATCATCGCAGGATTGAGCCAGCTAAATATGTATGTAGTAGGAATTACTAACAGACCCCTAGCCGAAGCAAACGCGAATAATACACTACAAACAGATTTTTACCTTTCTGATGCACAAACGATGGCTACCCTCCAAAAATCTAATGTAGGAATACTGATGATAAAAAATGGACAACTGCAAAGAGCGTGGAAAGTAAATAAAAACTGGGAAGCCGAAAACTCTAAAATACTTCCTACTTGGGAGGAAATAAAAACACAATACCACCTAAACGCAGTGACTGAATAATGCACAACTTCCAAGAATTTAAAAGCATATTTGTGAATAATCTTCCTACTTTCTACTCCTCTTACGAAGTAGAAAGTATTTTTTTTATTTGGCTAGAACATTATGGCGTTTCTAAACTACATTTTTTGTTACAAAAACAGGACGCAATAAGCGATACTATACAACAAGCATGGCAACAAGATAACGAGAATTTACGACAAGGTATGCCTATCCAATATGTAATAGGCAAAGCTTATTTTGAAAACATAGTATTGAATGTAACAACAGATACCCTTATCCCCCGCCCCGAAACAGCCGAATTAGTAAATTGGATACTAGAAACCCAACCTAATAGCATTGCTTCTTTGGTAGATATTGGGACTGGCTCGGGCTGTATTCCTATTTTATTAGCCATCAAAACTACTATACCGTATTTATGCGCGATAGACATCAGCCAAAAAGCCATCGATATTGCAATACAAAATAGCAACCTCCATAACGTTACAATGAGTTTTTATACCACCGATATTTTTAGTGATATGGTAAAGCTTTATATAGAAAAATATAGTATTTGGGTAAGTAATCCGCCGTATGTACTAGAAAGTGAAAAGAAAGATATGTTATCCCATGTATTAGACTTTGAACCTAGTACAGCTTTGTTTGTGCCTAATGATGATGGATTACGCTATTATACACGGATTATAGAATTATTCATCGAAAGCGAAAATGCAAAAGACCTATATTTTGAATTAAATGCCTTAACTGCTAACGAACTAGCTACCAATGTACAAGAAATATATAATCTACCATATATATTAAAAAACGATACCTACGATAAAGTCCGTTTTATGTATATTTATAAATAATATATTCTATTACAACATACTTTTTATTACTTCTACGATGCGTTGTGTAGCGTCAGTGACAGCAAATTGCTGGATATTTTGTTCCAAGTTTTTCAACTTATCAGGGTGTTCGTACACATCTTTTAGTACGCTACCTAATTGTTCTACTGCCATACTATCCGATATATAAACTGCTGCATCTTTCGTCACCAATGCCATGGCGTTTTTAGTTTGATGGTCTTCGGATACGTTAGGAGAAGGGATAAATACAGCGGGCTTGTGCAAGGCAGATAGTTCTGAAATAGACATAGCTCCAGCTCTGGAAACTACCATATCTGCCACACTATACGCATAATCCATTTGTGCAATAAAATCAAATACCTTTATAGAGCCGAGCGCATATTGCTGTTGTATGGCTTGTGCTTGGGCATAGAAATGTTTGCCTGTTTGCCATAGAATCTGTATATTATTTGCCACTGCCCAAGGTAGAATATTGGTAATAGATTGATTGATAGTCAAAGCTCCGAGGCTTCCGCCGATTACTACTATTGTGAATTTGGTAGCATCTAATCCAAAATAAGTATAGGCTTCTTGTAGTTTTTTTGGAGTGCGTAGTATGTTTGCTCTTACAGGGTTACCAGTATAGACTATTTTTTGAGCTGGGAAAAAAATTTCCATACCAGGGTAGGCTACACATATTTTATCTACTTTTTTACCTAATAATTTATTCGTAATACCTGCGTAGCTATTTTGTTCTTGGATAAGGGTGGGGATTTTTTTCCATATCCCTGCGAATAATACTGGTGCGCTGGCATAGCCTCCTACTCCAATGATTATACTAGGCTGGAAATCTTCTACTATTTTAATGGCTTTTCGAAAACTTTTCCATAGTTTTATAGGTACTTGTATGTTTTTTAAAGTAAGTTTTCGTTGGATACCCACAATGTCTAGTAAAGCAATGGGATAGCCAGCAGAAGGCACTTTTTCGGCTTCCATTTTCCCTTCTGCACCTACGAATAATATTTCGGCGGAAGGGTATTGTTTTTTACATTCATTAGCAATAGCAATAGCTGGGAATAGATGCCCGCCTGTGCCTCCTCCACTAACAATAATTTTCAAGGGAGACGATACTACCGTGTTGTTTTTCATTGTTTTTACTTATATTTAATAACAAACCTATGGTGATACTAATAAACACATAATTGCTACCACCTAGACTAATCAAAGGCATCGGCTGCCCTGTAACTGGGAAAATACCGACACAAACGCCCATATTCACGATTACTTGCAAGAATAGCATAATCACCAAGCCATAGCCTAGGTATACTGAAAACAGGTTTTTTGTTTGCCGAATAATATACAATACTCTAAAAAATAAAATAAGGTATAAAATCATCAACGCCCCAGCACCAATGATGCCGTATTCTTCTATAATCAAAGCAAATACAAAATCGGAATAAGGGTGTGGTAAAAAATCTTTTTGAATACTATTACCAGGACCTTTGCCGAATATACTGCCATTTGCGATTGCTATTTTTGCTCTTTCGGCTTGTAAGCTTTCTTCGGGGTCAGCAGCACTGAAATTCTCGACTCTGTTTTTCCAAGTTTGCAGACGTTTTATGAAAGTTATTTTTTCAGAGAATAATAGTAATGTTCCTAGCAACAATCCAGCCCCTAGTACCGTGACGAGTAAATGCCGCTTGGGTACTTTGCTCACTAGCATTATCAACAAAGCATTAAAACAAATCATCAATGTAGTAGAAAGATTATCCAAAAACGTAAATCCAGCAATAAATCCCACAATTGTGTATACTTTTAAGAAAGTTTCTTTGTAGGTATAATTTTCTAATTCCTTATTAAACTTTGCTAATGTGGCAGATAAACCTACTATCATGGCAATCTTTCCAAAATCAGATGTTTGTACGGTTACGAATCCTAGACTAATCCACCGCCTTGCATCGTTTATTTTTATCCCAAAAAACAACGTAAAAACAAGTGCTATTATCGCTAACAAAACTACCCAATTGGCTTTTTTATACAACCATTCCAACGGTATTTTATGCGTTATGTACACTAAAACAAAACCCAGTAAGGAAAACATTATCTGTTTCGCTAAATATAACTCATTAGAATTATTGTTTCGATAACCTAGTATATTTGTAGAAGAATAAATGACCAATGGGCATATCAGTATAGTAAAGATAAAGTAAAGAGTCCATAGAGGAGCATCTCCTTCCAATTTCCATTTTATAGAAGAAAAACTTTGCGTAGTATTCATTTAGTTATTTGTAATGATTTTTTTGATTATAATCCAATGACGATTCCTCCTCTGTATAGCAAAGGCAATGAATTACTATTATAAGGGCTATTAGGATTACCGTAGTCAAAATTGTAGAGCAACATCACGGTAAAAAACGCATTATTCGCTATTCTACTTCTATATCCTAGCCCACCTAGTGGAGTAATTACACTTTTTTTATTGTATAATGGAGTAGCGGTATGCTGTACAGTACTTGGTACTTGAATGGATAGGTATTCAAATTCTAGGTGTGCAAATAGGTTGTGAGCAAAAGAGCCTTCTTCTTTGGCAAGTATAAAATTACCAAAAACTCTTGCTCCTAGTACGTTTTGTACATACGTATAATTAGAAGTATATCGCTGGCGGTAAGTCATGTA
>JAYUJA010000074.1:0-2462 GCA_043765495.1 Bacteroidia bacterium | reverse complement strand
CCCTACACGACGCTCTCCGATCTGAAGAATTTCTATACGGTAGAGGCGGCGGTGGCGGACAACAACACTCCGAAGGCTCTGGTTCAGGAGTAATCATTGGCAAAGAAGGATTTATCGTCACTAATAACCATGTGATACAAGATGCGGATAATATAGAAATAGTATTGGATAATAAAAAATCTTACAAAGCCAAATTAATAGGAAGAGACCCTAACACCGACCTAGCAGTAGTAAAAATAGAGACTCCTACTCCCCTTCCTACTATACAATACGGCAATTCGGATCAAGTAAAAATAGGCGAATGGGCGTTAGCAGTAGGAAATCCACTGAACCTTACCAATACCGTTACAGCAGGCATAATCAGTGCCAAAGGAAGAAATCTTAACCACGAAAAATTCAAAATAGAATCGTTTATTCAGACAGATGCAGCTGTAAACCCTGGTAACAGTGGTGGCGCACTCGTAAATAGTAAAGGCGAACTCATTGGCATCAATACCGCCATAGTATCCCCTACTGGCTCTTACTCGGGCTATTCTTTCGCTATACCTGTGAATATAGTAAAAAAAATAGTAGCCGATATGCTAGAATATGGCGTAGTACAAAGAGCTTTTATAGGAGTATCGCTAATAGATCTGGACAACGATGTAGCCACTAAACTAAATATAACCGATGTAGAAGGCGTATACGTACAAGCAGCAGCAAAAGATAGCGACTTGCAAGCAGGCGACATAATACTAGCAATAGGAAACGCCAAAGTAAATAGTACAGCCGAAGTAAACGAACAAATAGCCCGCTACCGTCCAGGAAAAGCAATAGAAATAAGTATAAAAAGAGACGGTGCAGAAAAGATTGTAAAAGTAATGCTGAAAAATAAATTTGGAGACAATGATTTGATTAACACCAATAAAGAAGAATAATACTAAAATGCCAAGCAGTGTCTTGGCATTTCTATTATTCAAAAATATAGCCTAAAAATTAATCGTATTCAAAAAAATAATAAATTTGTGCTTTTACTTTTGTATCTTGCTTATTTATTTTAGGTATAAAAAATTACACTCTATTGCTTATTCACTATGGTATTCTATTTTAAATATATAAAAATCTTATTTGTATTACTCTCTTTCAGCTTACAGGCTCAAAGTACTGCTACTATTGGCGCAAATGGCAAGTATCTATACACTTACGAAGTAATAGATAGCGATACCGTATTAGTGGATTATTACAAAGATGTGATTATTGTAGATTCTCGTAGCTTCAAATCCAAAAAAGAAGAACGCCGTTGGAGTAGATTAAAACGAGACGTAGCCATTGCCTATCCCTACGCTAGAATGGCGGGCGATAGACTAAAAGCCTACAACGATGCCATGCTCACGATGGACGAAGCAGATCGCAAAAAAACACTCAAACAGGCAGAGCAGGATTTGAAAGCCGAATTTGAACCTAGACTAAAAAAACTGACCATCAACCAAGGACGTATCCTAATCCGACTAATAGATAGACAAACCGGCTCCTCGTCCTACGACCTTGTAAAAAACTTGCGTGGCACTTTTCAAGCTTTTACGTGGCAATCGGTGGCACAGCTGTTCGGCCATGACCTAGATAGTAAATACGACCCCAGCACCATAGAAGAAGACCAAAGTATAGAGCGTATCATAAATAGTATTGACAATGGTACTTTTTCTAATTAAAAATACTTCATGCTATTACTAAATGATTCGAATAAGCAGTACCTTACCGATTTTATAAAAAGAGAAGCAAAAAATATAGGATTTGAATATTGTGGTATTTCCAAGGCTATTTTTTTGGAAGACGATGCCCCTCACCTAGAAGCGTGGCTACATGCAGGCAAGCACGGAAGTATGACCTACATGGAAAATTATTTTGATAAACGCCTAGATCCTCGCTTACTAGTACCTGGCGCGAAAAGTGTTATCTCTTTTTTATTAAATTATTATCCTTCTGAAATACCTGAAACCAACCTTACTATCCCCAAAATAGCAAAATATGCTTGGGGTGTAGACTATCATTTTGTAATAAAAGATAAGCTAAAAACATTAATCCACCTACTACAAGAAAAAGTTAGCTATGACTTACAAATAAGGGCTTTTGTGGATTCTGCACCAGTACTGGACAAGGCTTGGGCAAAAAAAAGTGGTTTGGGTTGGATCGGCAAAAATAGTAATTTGATTACTAAAAAATCAGGCTCTTTTTTCTTTATAGCCGATCTTATCACAGATTTGGAACTTTGCTACGACTCTCCTATCAAAGATTATTGTGGAAGCTGTACACGGTGTATAGATGCTTGCCCTACTGATGCAATCGTAGGAGATAAAATAATAGATGCTACTAAATGTATTTCTTACCTTACCATAGAACTAAAAGAACAAATACCGACTAGTATGCAAAATACGTGGCAGGATTGGATATTTGGCTGTGATATTTGCCAAGATGTTTGCCCTTGG
>JAYUJA010000073.1:0-7097 GCA_043765495.1 Bacteroidia bacterium | reverse complement strand
TAGACCTAGAAAAAGATTTGGTTATTTAACACCTAATGAAGTATATTTACAAAAATTACAACAATAACAAAAAGTTGCATTTATTACTTGAATCCACCGTATTATTCTTTTTAAATTTATAACTATTACTACAATTTATGGCAACCAAAGGACCTATTAGTCAATTCATAGAAGAGCATTACCTACATTTTAACGCTGCGGCATTAGTAGATGCAGCAAAAGGATATACCACGCACCTACAAGACAATGGTAAAATGATGATTACACTAGCTGGTGCTATGAGTACCGCAGAACTAGGAAAATCATTAGCAGAGATGATACGCCAAGATAAAGTACACATCATATCCTGTACTGGGGCTAATCTCGAAGAAGATATAATGAACCTAGTAGCGCATAACCATTACAAAAGAGTACCAAACTATAGAGATTTGAGCCCCCAGGACGAATGGGACTTGTTAGAAAATCATTACAATAGAGTGACCGATACCTGTATACCAGAAGAAGAAGCATTCCGCCGTTTGCAAAAACATATCCACCAAATATGGAAAGACGCAGATGACAAAGGAGAAAGATATTTTCCGCACGAATTTATGTATAAAATATTACTATCAGGTGTTTTAGAACAGTACTATGAAATAGATCCTAAAAACTCTTGGATGCTAGCAGCAGCAGAAAAAAATCTTCCGATAGTAGTACCAGGTTGGGAGGATTCTACGATGGGAAATATATTTGCTAGCTATGTGATTAAAAATGAAATAAAAGCATCTACCATGAAGTCAGGCATAGAATACATGACTTGGTTAGCAGGCTGGTATACCGAAAATGCAAGTGGCAAAGGAATAGGGTTTTTTCAAATAGGTGGCGGGATAGCAGGTGATTTTCCTATCTGTGTAGTGCCTATGCTATACCAAGATATGGAACAACACGATGTGCCTTTTTGGGCTTATTTTTGTCAGATTTCGGATTCTACTACTAGTTATGGTTCGTATTCAGGAGCAGTACCAAACGAAAAAATCACATGGGGGAAACTAGATATCCATACTCCAAAATTCATTGTAGAATCCGATGCCACGATAGTAGCTCCACTTATTTTTGCTCATATTCTTAACTGGTAAAAAAACTTATGTTACTATCCATGACTGGCTATGGCACTACGAAAGTATCCATCGGCACTACTGATTATACCTTACAAATAAGAACCCTGAATAGCAAATCGTTGGATTTAGTTATAAAACTCCCTTCTTCCTTACGAAACCAAGAAGCGACTATCCGAGAATATTGCCAAACGAAGCTAGAAAGAGGAAAAGTAGAAGTAATGATACTACTCGAAAAGAAAAAAAATAATACCAGTCTTTCCGAAGAATATTTAGTACAACAATACAAAGAACTAGAACGAATAGTACACACCCATCAGCTGGATATCAAGCTACTAAAAACAGTACTACAACTGCCATTCCCTACCGATACCAATGTACAAGAAGAACTACAACCCGAAGAATGGCAAATAGTATGGCAAGCATTCCAAGATACCGTGGAGCAGGTGCAAGTATTCCGTAACCAAGAAGGACAAAGTTTGTATAACTATTTATTAAACTGTAATACACAATTAAGCACCCTACTAGAAACCGTAAAACTAGCCGATAAAAACCGCCTAGTGCTGATAAAAGAAAAACTACAACAAGCATTACAAAAGCTTACCCTAGACCACGATAACAATAGACTAGAACAGGAAATGATATTTTATGTAGAAAAATTGGACATACAAGAAGAAATACACCGACTTACACAGCACATTAGCTTTTTTACAAAAACATTACAAGAAGGCAAAGCCATAGGCAAAAAATTAGGCTTCATAAGCCAGGAAATGGGTAGAGAAGTAAATACCATCGGCTCCAAAGCAAACGATTATGGCATACAGCACCTAGTAGTAGCTATGAAAGAAGAGGTAGAAAAAATAAAAGAACAAGCATTTAATGTTTTATAGAAAATAAATTTGCTTTTGATTATTTTAATGTCTATTTTTGTGTATACTTTTATTTTTTATTTATAAATCGTGAACAAATTATTACTTACTTGTCTTTTCCTTTTTAGTAGTGTATTAGTATCTTGCTCGAAAGAAACTAACAAAACTAAAACTCCTCCTACAGATGCTTATTCATCTGATTATGGTGAAAGAAACGGATAGACTATCTTTCTAGACAAAGGAGCTGACTCAAAAAAAGTCAGCTCCTTTTTTTTATACCAAAAATATTGTTTTGTGTTTATTTTCCCTTCTTTTTAGAGAGCAAAGCGTTGTATTTATCTTGTGCTATTTTTTTTAGTTCAGGGCCTTCATAGTTATCTGCTACACTTTTGTAGGTTTCTTTGGCTTGGAAAGTATTGTTTTGTTTGATGTAATTATCTCCTAATAAGATGAAAGCTTTTGCTACCCAATAGTCATACGAAGACATTTTCTCGGATAATTCAAATATCGTTTTTTCGCAAAGAGTGTAGTTAGCTTGTTTATACGCTATTGCAGCTAGATTGTAGTACGCTTCTGCTCCGAGTATGGAGTTCTGCTTGCTGATGGGCTGTAATATACTAGTAGCTTCGGTGTATTTCTTTTGTTCTTCTAGGTATAATCCTTTTACTAATTGTATGTAATTGCGTGTATTTTCATTTATCCGTTCATTATTGGTTAATTTTTCGGCATAAATAACAGCTTTTGCGTAATCTTTTTGGATATAATATGCCTGCATCAAGGTTTGGTATGCAGTAGCTAGATAATCCACATTTGTACTTATTTTTTCCAATTGGGTAGCTGCATTTATCATTCTTTTATTATCTGTAGCCGAAAGTGCGTCTATTTCTAGTAAGTTATACAGCGCTTGTTCGGTATATTTATTAGTCGGTACTGTGGTAAAATAAGTTAAAGAACTAATGGCAGCTTCAAACTGGTTTTCTTTTCGTTCGCACATACTTTTTTCATAATAAGCATCGAGTACAAAAAATCCTGTTGGGTATTTCTGTATATAATTATTCAAACCAGTAATAGCCCCTTTACAATCTCCTTTTAAGTACAGTTTTTCGCCTGATTCGAATGCAATAGAGTCCAGTTCGCTGGTAGATATGTTAGTTATACCGATAGATTGTAAGTAAGTAGCGTATTCTGCTCCTTTTCCTTGTTCTAAATATATTCGCTTAACGCCTGCTATAGCATCTTTTGCATACGACGAATTTGGGCTTTCTTTTAGTATTTGCTGGTACGTAGTGAGTGCTTTATCGTTTTCGTCTTTGTTGTAATAATTTTGAGCCATCTGGTTCATTGCTTCGTATTTTAGAGGGCTATCGGTGGGCAAAGTCGTGATTTTAGTATACCACTGTTGTGCTAGTTCTTCTTTTCCCATCAGGGTATACGTAGTAGCTATTTCTAGGTAAGCATCGTCCACATATTCGGATTGTGGGGTATTTTTTATTAATTTTTCTAAAATAGCTATTTTATTTTCTGGCTGATTTGCTAGCCCTAGGCATATACTTTCTTGAAAAAGAGCATAGTCGCTTCCTTTTTTGGATACTACCGCGGCTTGTTGGTAAGAAGTAGCAGCTTTGGTATAGTTTTTTTGCATGAAATAACTGTCTGCCAGTCGCATAGCGGCTTCTTCTTTATAATTAGCAGGAACTTCTGATTTGGCTTTTTCTAGGTATTTTGCAGCAGTAGCATAGTCTTTTAGGTTGAAATAGCTGTATCCGATATTATAGTTCAGCAAATTAGTATGGGCGTTATTTCCGCCTTCTATCTTGCTACTTATCACGTATTGTTTTATAGCATCTTCGTATTTTTGTAATTTATAATATCCTTCTCCCGAAAAATAATGTGCTTGTGCTTCTAGGCTTTTGTCTATTGGGCTTTGTACCGATTTTTGAAACAAAGCAATAGCATCGGTATATTTTCCATCGTTGTATACTTCTTGCCCTCTGAAATAGGTGGCTCTTTGGTATGCTTTTTTGAGGGTTTCGCTACGGGTTTTAGATTTTTCGGTAGTACTTATTATTTGTTTGTAATTTTTTGTAGAAGTGTAGATGCTTACCAAAAACTGTTGTGCTTCGGTAGCTTTTGCAGAGCTTGCATTGTTTTCTAAATAATTTTCTAGTTCTATAATAGATTTATTGTAAGGGTCGTTGGATAGTTCGTAGCTTAATTTTGCATAGTTAAATAATGCATCTTCTTTTATATCTTTATCGTAGCTTACTTGGGCTGCTTTTTGGTAGGCGTTTATAGCGTATTGCGATTGTTTTGTTTGTACATACGCGTAGCCTAGTTGGTAGTAAGCATTTTGTCCGATAGGGGTTTCGGTGGAAGCTACTTTTTGTAAATAGGTTATTGCATCTTCGTATTTTTTGTTTTTCATGTAGCAATACCCAAGTCGGTAAGCATCTTCGCCATTAAGCTGGTTACTAGTATTTTTGCTAGCTTGGTACGATTTTAATGCTTCGGTATAGTTTCCTTTTTCGTAGTAGGCATCGCCCATGCATTTGTGCAGTAAAGCAGTATTAGCTGGTGCGTCTTTTAGTTGTAGTTTGCCGTAGGTGAGTACGGTATCGTATTCTTTGTTGAATAGATGGTATTGAATAGTATATTGTGGTATTTCTGGATAGTAGGCGCTAGTGGTAGGTATTTTTTCCAATTCATTCAATGCTGCTTTGTATTCTTTATTATTAAATAATAGTGAACCATAAAAGTAAGTAGCATCGCTTTGGTATTTTCCTCTTATCAGTCTTCCTTTTTCGAATAGGGGTAACGCTTTTTCTGGTTCTTCTTCTTTTAGTAGTGCATATCCTTGTTGGAAATAGTATTCGCTTTTTTGTTCGTCGGATAGCTTATTTACGTCTATCGTAGCGAGTTCGTTATTGGATTGTTTGTACAGTCCTTGTTGGAAATAATAGTTGGACAATAGTAGGTGGGCAGGCTGTTGGTAAGCACTTACAGGGTATTTTTCTAAAAAAGAAACTAATTCATATTCTGCACTTGGGTAGCCTAGTTTGGTAGCGCATGCTGCTTGGTAGAAATCTGCTACAGGCTTGTTGCAATCGCTAGTTGGTATATCTTTAAAAATAGTAGAAGCACTTCCATATACTTCTTTGGTATACAGTTCTATGCCTCGTTGTAGCGAAGTAGCGTATGTAGTGAGGGAATAAAAGGAGGGGTTGGGTTGTTCTTGTTGTTGAGCGTGTAGTATAGTAGTACTTAAAAAGCCTACATAGGTCAGAAACAATATGTTTTTCATTATACTAAAATAATCAGAAATGTAAATTATAAATCTTGCATCAGTACTTCATACAGGGCTATCATACTACGAATATCTTCGATATGTACTTTTTCGTTAGGGCTGTGTACAAAATCTTCGGCTGCTCCTATGAAACACCAATCAAAAGGGTAGGGGCTTTTTTGTAAATCATTGCCATCGCTACCGCCCGATCCTTCTACTTCTAGCTGGTAGGGTATAGCATGTTTTTTAGCTATGGCGATTATTTTGTCTACATACGTCCTACGGGGGATACCCGAATCGCGCAACGAAATTACTACCCCTTTGTTGTGTTGTACGCCTTCTGTTATCCATGTGATGTCGGATATAAGTGCTTGACGGACGTTGTAATTCTCGTAGATATATCTTCCCATAGTTCCCGCACAGCCTCCTCCATGCTCTTCATGGGTAGTGAGTACGATGATACCGTTTTCTAACGTTTTAGCTACTTCTAGGGCAGTGTATACTCCGAGTCTATTATCCAAATAGCAGGATTGTACAAAATTGGCATCTTCTCTAAAATTAGGTTTGTAGGTAAGGGTAGTACCTCGTTCTATCTCTCGGTTGTATTTTATGTACCATTTTTCGTCTATTTCTTCTAGTGTTCCTTCTATGTTTCCGTATTCGTCTTTGCCTACTACTATTGTACCGTTTTCCCATTCTGGGCCTCCTATTCTTACCAATTGATTGTTGTACCGAACCGAGTATCCGATACTATCTATGTGTGCGAATATGGCGGTACGTGGCTCACCAAATACTAGTACGATGGCATCTTGAAATTCGCCGCCATACAATACTTTTGGTTGTACTTTCCAGTTTCTTTGTTCACTTAATATATAACTAGTCAAAAAATCGGTAATAGGACTTTCATGACCAGATGGAGCATGGATACTACATAGTTCTTTTAGGAATGCTGTATTAATAGGACGCATAAAAAGTGGTTGTTTTTTATTAATGTTTGGTAGTATCTTTTACGATAGAATTTACAAAGCCTACCAAGTGCAATACATTTTGTGATGGTTCACAGTTGCTGTATACGGTTACTGTTTTATCTTGCTTGTCTTTTTTACCACTGGAATCGAATACTACATCAATGGAAGCGGATTCGTTAGGGCTGATGGGCTTGCGAGGCCAGTCGGGTACAGTGCACCCGCAGCTACCAGTAGCTCCAGATATAGAAAGAGCAGTTTTGCCAGTGTTGGTAAATGTAAAGTTGTGTACCACTCTATCCCCATCTGTAATAGTTCCAAAATCAAATGTTTCGCCACTAAAAACTAGTTTAGGTAAGTTGGTAGTATCTCGTTTCCCGTTTGCAGTAGCACTGTTTTGTACGATAGCAGCATTATTAGAATTAACTGCTTTTTTTTCATCACAACTAGTGAATAATAGTAATATGGTACTTGCTACAAAAAAATATTTCATAATAAAAATAATGAAAAGAATGGATTATTTGAAATAAATATAGATAGGTAATAACGCAAAACCTGCTGGTATTAATACACCAAATACAACTTTGCCTAACCCGTCAATGATGCTAGCGTACTTACTTACTTTCAATCCCAAAGACTGGAAAGAGCTTTGGAAGCCGTGAAACAAGTGGTAGCCTAATGCTATTTGTGCTACTACATACAGTATTACTATCCATAATTCCTTAAATGCAAGGCTAACAGATACATACAAGTCTTTGTAAGACATAGGATCGCCAGCATACGTTATTTCTGGCATAGAACCGAATTTCATTTTATACCAAAAATTGGAAAGGTGTATCACGATGAATACTAGAAGTACGGTACCTAGTAACGCCATATTACGAGA
>JAYUJA010000072.1:0-7184 GCA_043765495.1 Bacteroidia bacterium | reverse complement strand
CACTATTCTCATAGGTTGTAGTAGTGTCATTCAATATAGTTGGTGGACAGTTGGTAATAGTTACGGTGAAAGTATCGGCTTTTCCTGTACAACCATCGGCTTTTGGAGTAACTATAATAGTGCTAACAATGGCATTACCTGTTACTGGAGGTGCAACATAACCCGCTATATCTCCTGTACCAAAAGCTGGTATTCCAACATTTACATTATTATTAACCCAATTAAACTGTGTCGTATTATTCCCTACAAATGTGATAGGTGCAATAGTTCCTGTAATACAATCCTCAACATAATCAAGGTGGGTATTTACAGTAGGTATTGGTTTGATAGTAACTGTGTAGGTTATTGTATCACTTACACAAGTCGCATTTTCAGCCCATAACTTAATGGTATCTATTACATTACCTGTTGTATTATTAGGAAGTGCGGTATATGGTGTTATATTTCCTGTTCCTGTTAAGGCATTTCCTAGATTATTGGTATTTGTCCAGTAGATAGAAGAAACACTTGGTAACGCGAACTGTGATTGTGGATTAATTATTTCACCAGAACACACTTTTATATTAAAGGCAGTAGGTCCAACTCCTGGCTGTGGTAATACACGAATCATGAATGTATCTTTTTTACCTTCACAGCCATTTGCCATTGGAGATACTATTATCATTCCTGATTGTATCACACCAGTAGTATTACTAGGTGCTTTGTAGGAGTTTATATTTCCTATACCATTAAATGCTAAACCTATTTGATCGTTTGTATTCGTCCAATTAATAGTTACAGTAGAAGGAGTATGTATAAAAGAAGAAATTAGTATACTATCTTCACTACAAACTACTATATCTGATTTCGCGACAACAGATACATACGGTTTTACTATTATTTTGAATGTCACTGGTTTTCCTTTACAACCCAAACTATCTGGAATAACTGTTATAATTGCAGTATCTGGCGTATTATTAGTATTAATGTGTACAAAAGGAGTTATATTTCCTTCACCAGAAGCTGCAAGACCGATAGATGGATTAGAATTAGTCCATTTTACATTTGCTGTTGCTGGGGTTGTTACAAAATTTGGTACTTGTATTGGAGATGCATTACACACTACTATATTGTTATGTGTACTAGTGATTACTGGGGTAGGTTTTACTGTTACATAGAAAGTGTCGGATATACCTGTACAACCGTTTGATTTTGGTGTTACGATAATCATTCCTGTACGCTCTACGCCACTAGTATTTACTGGAGCTGACCAACTAGCTATATTTCCTGATCCACTTGTAGCTAATCCGATAGTACTATTACTATTTGTCCAACTATATATTGTATTAGATGCAATACTGCTAAAATTAAAGCTTCCTAATAAATCACCAGAACATACGCTTACGTCTTCTATAGGAGGATTGGTAAATGCAACTACTGGATTGATGGTAATAGTAAACGTTACTGGAATACCTACACATACAGGATTATTACTATCATAACTTGGAGTAGCTGTAATGGTAGCTGTAACTGGTGAAGTGCTTGTATTTATTCCTACAAAACTACCAATATTTCCTGTACCATTTGCCGCCAATCCGATACTACTATTACTATTTGTCCAAGATATACTTGTAGTACTAGGCTGTACTACCCAATTAGGTAGACTGATACTAGTACCACTACATACTACTATATTAGAATAACCATTCGTAATACGAGGAGTTGGTTTTATGCGTATCTCAAAGGTATCTTTTGAACTTACACAATTGTTTGAAGTAGCTGTAGCGATTAACGTACTTACTATATCTATTCCTGTGGTATTAATAGGTGCTGCATAAGTTGCTATATTACCTGATCCACTTGCTGCTAATCCGATACTAGTATTACTGTTTGTCCAATTTACAATACCTACATTAGAAGTAAACATTACGCCTATATTCTCTGTTGGGCATACTACTATATCCGATGTAGGGGATAACGTAACTGCTGGTTGAACTGTAATACTAAAACGTACTGTATCGCTTAAACAACCTATTACATCTGCTACTATTTTGTACGAATATATTATCGGTTGGGTGGTCGCATTCATATTACTTGGTAATGGTAATGCTAAACCACTAACGCCGCTTCCTACTTGTACATTATCTCTAAATACTCTAATAGATGCATTTACTGGTAGTGTAGTAATACTAGGACTTATAATCGCCTGACCATTACACACTACTATATTGTTATGTGTACTAGTGATTACTGGGGTTGGTTTTACTGTTACATAGAATGTATCCGATATTCCTGTACAACCATTCGATTTTGGTGTTACGATAATCATTCCTGTACGTTCTACGCCACTAGTATTTACTGGAGCTGACCAACTAGCTATATTTCCTGATCCACTTGCAGCTAATCCGATAGTACTATTACTATTTGTCCAAGTGAAAGTTGCTCCTGCTGGTGTACTAGTAAAGTTATACGCTCCAATAGTTGCACCAGAACATATGCTTATATCTGCTATTGGGTCTGTTTTTACTACTGGTCTGATGGTGATAGTGAATACATCAGCTACTCCAATACAACCATTAAATACAGGTGTAACTGTAATAGTAGCTACTATATCTGCATTAGTAGTATTGACAGGGGCTACATAATTAATATTTCCTGCACCAGTAGCACTTAATCCGATAGCGACATTATCATTCACCCAATTGTAGATAGTTCCTGCTATATTATTAGTAGTAGCGAATGACGGAACGTTTATAGCACCAGTACTACATACAATAATATCGTTACTAGGCTTTAGTGTAGGTATTGGTTTTACTATTATTCTAAATAGCATAGTTGTAGATTCTGTACAACCTGCTACTGGTATTGGCGTTACTCGTATTGTAGCTATTGCATCTACTGAACTCGTATTTACACCGTTGAAGGTTGGTATATTACCTACTCCATTAGCGGATAGTCCGATAGTTGTATTACTATTTGTCCAAGCATAGTTAGATACTGGCAAAGGAAAATCTTCTGGATTAATCGCCTCTCCTGCACAAACGATTATATCTGCTTGTTGTGAAAGTGGTATAGCTGCTGGTTTTACGGTTATTGTAAATGTTTGATTAGCACCTATACAACTATTTAGAGTTGGGGTAACTGTGACTGTACTTACGATATTCGCATTAGTAGTATTTATTACTGCATTGAATGAAGCAATATTACCAGTCCCTGCTGCTGCTAATCCTGTTGCTATATTATCATTTATCCAAGCAAATGTAGCTCCTGACGGAATACTTGTGAATGGAGATGAATTTACAGTTTGACCACTACATACTACTATATTACTAACAGTGTTCACACTTGGTGTAGGTTTTATAGTAATGGTAAATACCATTTCATTAGAACCACAATCGCCATTCAAAGCTGTGACAGTAATAGTGCCTACTATTGCACTTCCTGTAGTATTAACAGGGGCTGTCCAATCTGAAATATTTCCAGATCCACTTGCTGCCAAACCTATACTAGGATTGGTATTTACCCAATTTATAGAAGAAGTTAATGGATTTACAACAAAATTGCCTACACTAATATTCTCTCCTGCACACACTACTATATTACTTTTTTGTGTGATAGTAGGTTTTGCTTTGATAGTGATATTAAAATTCATTGCTGTACCTGTACAACTATTTAGGGTAGGAGTTACGGATACTGTACCTACTTGATCACTCGTTACAGTAGGTGCGGTATAAGAATTTATTCTACCTGTACCTGCTGCTGCTATTCCAATAGAAGTATTTGTATTTACCCAAGTAAACGAGCTTCCTGTTGGTACGCTTGTAAATGGTGGAATGGTTACTAATTGACCGCCACAAGCTACTATGTCTTGTACAGCTATTACTACTGGCGTAGGTTTTATGGTAACTGTGAATACTATTGGTTGAGGGGAAGTACAATTTCCATTAAAAGCATATACACTTATTGTACTTACAATAGAAGCACCTGTATTATTAGCTGGTGCTATCCAATTTGCGATATTTCCAGTTCCCATATCTGTTAGTCCTATGTCTGTATTATCATTAAACCAAGATATTAATGCACCAGAAGGTACTGTTACAAAATTACCAATAGCTATATTCTGACCTGCACATACTATGATATTAGGTTTTTGAGTTATTTTTGGAACTGCTTCTATACTAACATTAAATACCATCGCAGAGCCTGCACAACCATTTAAAGTAGGTGTGACACTAATGACTCCTGATTGGTTAGAAGTAACATTAGGAGCTATGTATGGATTTATTTTACTTGTACCAGCTGCTGCTATTCCTATGGCTGTATTACTGTTCGTCCAAGCATAAGTAGCTCCTGCTGGAATACTACTAAATGGTGGTATATTTACTAGCTGACCACCACATACAGTTATATCCCCTTGTGGGTTTACTTCTGGTGTTGGTTTAATAGTTATTCTAAAAGTAGAAGTAGACTGACAAGAGCTACTATTCGCATTATTAGCTGTTATTACGATATTCGCAACAATTGGAGTTCCAGTAGTATTAGTAGGAGCTGTCCAATCGGCTATGTTTCCTGTACCAGAAGCTGTGAGACCTATGTTAATGTTATCATTTGTCCATGTAATAATAGAGGTTGAAGGTGCTACTACAAAATTCCCTACACTGATAGTAGAACCAGCACAAACAGATATATTTGTTTTAGGTGTAATTCTTGGTACTGCTCTGATGGTTACATCGAAAGTAGAACTAGCTCCTATACAAGCATTTAATACAGGTATAACACTGATACTACCAATCTGATCTGCTGTTACAGCAGCAGCAGTATATGCTGCAATATTTCCTGTACCTGTAGCTGCTATTCCTACGGCAGTATTCGTATTCGTCCAACCATAAATAGCTCCTGCTGGTACACTTGTGAAAGCTGGTATACTTACTACCTGTCCACCACATACTTCTACACTTGGTGTAGGATTAATAACTGGAACTGGTTTTACGGTTATGTTGAATGATTTAGAAACGCCTGTACACGTTCCATTTACTGGAGTCACGGTAATAGTAGCATTTTGAACACTACTAACACTTGGAGATGTATAGTTTATGTTTCCTGTACCAGAAACTCCTATGCCAATTCCTGCATTCGTATTTGTCCAATTATATACATTACCTGTAGTTGGTGTTCCAGTGAAATTAGCTGTTACATTCGCACCAGCACAAACTGTAATATTACTGATAGTAGTAACAGTTGGGGTAGGATTAATCGTAACATTAAAACTTATAGGACTTCCTTCACAACCATTTAATGTAGGGGTAACGGTGATAGTAGATGTAGTGCTAACAGATACATCAGGTGCTGTATAATTACTTATGTTTCCTGTACCTGTAGCTGCTATTCCTACGGCAGTATTGGTATTCGTCCAACCATAAGTAGCTCCTGCTGGTACACTTGTGAAAGCTAGTATACTTACTACCTGTCCAGCACATACTTCTATACTTGGTGTAGGATTGATAACTGGAACTGGTTTTACGGTTATGTTGAATGATTTAGAAATTCCTGTACACGTTCCATTTACTGGAGTTACAGTAATAGTAGCATTTTGAACACTACTAACACTTGGACTAGTATAATTTATATTGCCTGTACCTGAAACACCTATACCAACACCTGCATTTGTGTTTATCCAATTATGTACATTGCCTGCTGGCGTTCCTGTAAATATCGTACTAATATTTTGTCCCCCACATACACTAACATCTGTAATATTATTCACTACTGGTGTTGGATTTACCGTAATAGTAAATACAGTCGCAGTACCAACACATGAATTAGCAGTTGGTATAACTCTAATAGTTGCAACTTGTGTAGTGATTACATTTGGAGCATTGAAAGAAGGTATACTACCCGTTCCATTTGCCGCTAAACCTATGGCTGTATTATTATTTGTCCATGCAAATACAGTACTTACTGGCACTGCTATGAATGGGTTTACGTTTACAGGCTGTCCTCCACATACAGCAATATTATTATGTGTACTTGTGATAATAGGAGTAGGCTTGATAGTAACTGTAAACGTCATTATAGAAGACTGACAGTTACTATTATTGTTATTCGTCACTACTACTGTAATAGTTCCTGTAATATCAGTCCCTGTATTATTAACAGGAGGTGTCCAATTCGCTATATTCCCTGTTCCACTTGCTGCCAGACCAATAGCTGTATTATTATTTGTCCAGCTTACACCTACTCCACTACTAGGTATAGTAACAAAATCCCCTACACTAATAGCAGATTCGGCACATACACTGATATTTGGTTTTTGGGTAATAGTAGGATTTACTCGTACTACTACATTAAAGCTTACTGCACTTCCTACACAACCATTTACAGTTGGTGTAGCAGTAATAGTTCCAGCTTGATCGGCACTTACATTAGGAGAAGTATAAGAAGCAATATTTCCTGTACCACTTGCTGCTATACCTATTGCGGTATTATTATTCGTCCAAGCGATAGTACCACCGATAGGGATAGTATTGAAAGGGGTAATATTTACTAATTCACCTTCACATACTTCTACATTAGGTTGGGATAGTAATACTGGAGTAGACTTAATAGTAACAGTAAATACCATAGGTGGCGAAGCTTTACAGTTAGGATTATTCGTATTTACTGCTTGTACTGTAATAGTTCCTATCATATCGGCGCCTGTATTATTCACAGGAGCTATCCAATTTGCTATATTATCTGTACCACTTGCTGCCAAGCCTATATTAGTATTATTATTTGTCCAACTTACCGTAGAACCACTTCCTATCGCAGGAGCTACAGTAAAGTTTCCAATACTAATAGCTGCACCAGCACATACGCTAATATTTGAGTTTTGACCAACAGTTGGTATTACTCTTATTCTAACATTCATGGATACTGCACTACCAGCACAACTATTTAAGGTTGGTGTGGTGGTAATAACTCCTAATTGATCCGCAGTAATATCTGGGGAAGTATAAGCAGCAATATTTCCATTACCACTTGCTGCAACTCCAATAGCTATGTTATTATTTGTCCATGCAATAGTAGCACCTGTAGGTACTGTATTAAAGGAAGCTATGTTTACTTGTTCTCCCTCACATACTTCTATATCGGATTGTGCGATAACGACAGGAGTAGGTTTTATAGTTATTTTGAATGTAATTGATTTTCCTTCGCAGCCATTT
>JAYUJA010000071.1:0-30880 GCA_043765495.1 Bacteroidia bacterium | reverse complement strand
CAAAAGAATTGAATTTTATAACAGATAAAAATATCTATAACCAGCAAATTGGCTTTCATTCCAAGCATCTCACCAATGTAAAACACCTGACTGGCAATTCATTGACCTATAATTATGCAAGTATAAATAAAAAAATGGATTTGGTATTCATCGACGGGGATCACCATTATGATTCTATAAAAAAAGATACTACCAACATACTACAAAATATTATCCATGACGATAGCATTATTGTATGGCACGATTATGCTTTTTCACCCGAGATGATTCGTTATGAAGTACTAGCAGCAATATTAGACAGTATCCCAAAAGAAAAACACGGCTACCTGTACCACGTATCTAATACAATGTGTGCGGTGTATATACCTAAAAAAATGGATACGTATCCCTTACAACAGATTAGTACACCTAGGCATACGTTTTCTATACACTTAAAAACAAAATAATAAATAGTTATGAAATTCGTTATTGTGTTACTTTTATTACTTAATAACCAAAGTGTTATAAGCCAATCATTATTATGGAAAATAAGCGGAAATGGACTTACCACCCCTTCCTACGTATTCGGTACGATGCACCTACTATGCGAACAAGATTTTGTACTATCTACCAGCATTGAAAAAGCAATAGATTCCACCCACCAAATGATAATGGAAATAGACCTAGATGCTCCTGCCGACCCTAATATAGCAATGGCAATGCTGATGAAAAATAATACCACATTAAAAAAATTATTGCCAAAACGGAAATACAAAAAAATACAACAATATATAGTGGATTCTTTGCAGATGAATATGACCGCCTTGGAACACCTACAACCTTACTTACTAGTGAGTACCTTATATCCAAGTGTGATGCATTGTAAAATAAAATCGTATGAAGCAGAATTTCTGTACCTTGCAAAAGATAAGAACAAAGAAATAATAGGGTTAGAAACCATAGAAGAACAATTCAAGTTGTTCGATAAAATACCCTATAAAAAGCAAGCAAAAGAACTATATGATTTTATAACAAATAAAAATACAGTAGCAAATGGTATTTACAAAATGATAGATTTATATAAAAAACAAGACATCGAAAACCTACAAAAAGCCATCACTACAGCAGATGGTGGAATGACAGGCGATGTAGAAACTACTATACTCACTGATAGAAATACAAAATGGATACCACTTATTAGCAAACAAATACACACAATACCTTCGTTTATAGCTGTAGGAGCAGGACATTTAGGAGGTGTTAATGGAGTCATTAATTTGCTAAAAATGAAAGGCTATACGGTAACGCCTATTTTAACACCGTAATTTATTTTATTTACTTTTTTTTACATGACGAACGCTAAACCATCCCCTAAACCTAAAACGTATAAAAAACGTGCAGCTCCTGTTATAAAGACAGAAGAAATAACAGAAATACTACAAACGTCTTTGGAAATCATACCAACACCTGTAGAAACTGTTGTAGAGACGAAAATAGAAGAAACTATCGTAATAAATGCTACTACTCCGCCTGATTTAGAGTACATTGCCATTAATTATATCCATGGCTACCGAACTATCGTTTTGCAGCAACTAAAAGATTTCCAAGCTAAAATACAACAGCAAAATACTACCGTAGTCTATACCTATACCGCAAGTTATCCGCACAATGTACCTGCACAGCCCTATTGGATACTACTAGAAGAAGGTAATATGGCTTGGCTGCTACCAACGAGTGGCTATAAAACAATAGCAGATATAACACAATCCAAACAACAAGGATTCGCTACTCCTGCCGATTTTTATACTATCCAAGAACAAGGATTCGTTACCGCAGAAGATTACCAAATTTGTAAAAGATTGGGATTCAAAACTAAAATAGATTTGGATAATGCTGTTAAAAATGGATTCGAAAAAGCTTTGGATTCGTTGAAAAAATGGCACAAAGACAATGTAATAGAAAATAGTATTTTCGAGCTATTTTATAAAGATACGATAGGTGTTTTTTATTACGAAGCAATACAAAGAGGTTTTAAAAACTTTGAAGAATTCAAGAAATCCGTTTGTGTAGGGTTTGATACCATGGAACTGTATAAAACTGCCAACGAAAAAGGATTTACCAACGTAAAAGCGTACAACGACGCTACTAAAAAAGGATTTTCTACGTACAAAGAATACGGCATAGCTCGCCAAAATAATATACACACTTATGTAGAATACCAATTGTACCAACAACTTACAGCCCTAAAAACAAAGTTAGATTTTTCTACGATGGAAGAAACCCATACTTATTGGCTGTTACAACAACTGGAATGCGGCAAAAAAATAGCATTGAGCAAAATATGGGAATTAATGGATAATGAAAAAGAAAAAATAACCATCGAACAGAAATCTAAAAATAATACTTTTTATAAATTACCTGATTGGTATAGCTGCAAATTCACGAAACTAGAAGACTTACGCACTTTTTTAAGTAGTAATAAAGTAATACGAAAACAAATAGGAACACACGATACAGACGGCGATTTGTTTGAAAAAACGGTACCTAGTGTCCTTACCGATAAGCAGATTATCATAGATGGTAGTAATGTAGCTTGGTATGGCAAACAAAAAGAAAAAAATGAAAGCCCGTCTATCACATCTATCGCACTGGTTATAGACGCATTACGAAAGAAAGGGTACAAAAACATTTTATGCCTAGTAGATGCTTCGTTGCAACATCAGGTAAATGATACGGCTTTATTAGAACAATTAGAAAAGAAAAAACTGATAAAAAGTGTGCCTTCTAAAAGTGTAGCAGATAGTTACATCATCAAATATGCCGAACAAAAAAATGCCTTCATAGTAACCAACGATAGATACCGCGACTGGGCACAAAAAAATAGTTGGCTAGCAGATAATATTGATCACATACGCATTGACTTTATGATAGTAGATAAAATTGTAAAATTTGGAGAAGTATTATCCCACTAAAATACAAACAAACAAGCCTTTCAATTGTAGTTGAAAGGCTTGTTTGTTTAATAAAAATTAAGGTAAGATAATTAATTTTATTAAAGAATTTTTTTGTCTTTTAGGTATTTTTGAAACTCTGTATCCTCTAATATTTTATCGTATTTACTATTTACTTTTTTGATTTTATTATCATCTATTATATTTTGTAAAAACAGAGAAAAATCTTTATTTTCACTCGCAAGCCTATCCATTGCATCGATGTCTAATTGTTTCCTATTAGTGGCTGGAACAATGATTTGCCCATCTTCAAAGTTTTGAGCATTTAGTTTAATAAGTCCAATTCCGAAAGAATTTGCAAGCCTTCTTACTTCGTCTATGATTCCTTTTTCTAGCTCTAATGTGACTAAATACCCTTCATTTGCCCAACTTGAATTAGAAACTGCTTGAAAATAATATTCTCTTAAGTTAGAAATATCAATTTTTACTTTTAATTCAAATGAAAATAGCTTTGTTGCAACTATAGAAAAATCGTTTTGAAAATCTATTATTACTTTCTCATATTCTCTAACTTGATCATTAAAAGAATAATATACTCCTACTAGGTCAGGGTGCAACCATTTATTATAGCCCTTTTTTGCTTTATTTGAGTTTTCATGAAATATAGTCTTTAATTTTGCACCTCTAAAATGGTAGTAACTATCTGCAAATTTTACAAGCAATGGGTGTAAATCTCTTTCTGTAAATTTTTCAGTTTTAGGTTCAGTAGTGATTTCTATTATGGTAGATATAGCTTTGTTTGGAGGCATGATTTTAAGTTCAAACCTCATAGGTCTTTTTCCCACAGCTATGAATTTAGTATTTATATTATCTTTAATATCAACGTATAGCCTTGCTCCTAATGATGCACAGGGCGTTTTCCCTTGCATGCCAACTTTTTTATCTAACCCTAATTCAACTGCTTTTGCCCATATCTCATTTATTGTCAGAGGCTGCTTCATTATTGTAATAATATGCTCCGCTAAATCTATGTAATTCATGTGCCTGTTATTTTAAAAAATTAATCTGTTTTTCGGTAGTCAAATGTATCTCGCAACCCATCTCCCACGAATATAAACGCCATCACTAACAACATAATAGCCAAGCCAGGTATGAATGCCAAATATGCTGCGTCCATCATGATATAGCTATAATGTTCTTTTATCATACTACCCCAAGTAGGAATAGGCGGCTGTACTCCTATCCCTAGGAAGCTTAATCCTGCTTCTATCAGTATAGCAGAAGCAAAGTTACTAGCAGATATTACGATTAATGGCCCTGTAATATTTGGTAATAAATGTTGTAATAAAATACGAATGTCACTGTATCCCATACTTTTACAGGCTTCTATGTATTCTTTTTCTCGTAAAGATAATATTTGCCCTCGTGTCATACGGGCTATTTCTACCCACATTGTAAGCCCTACTCCTACGAATACTTGCCAAAATCCTTTTCCTAATACGAATGTAATGGCGATTACCAATATCAAAGTCGGAATAGACCATACTACATTGATAAGCCAAGTAACGCACGTATCCACCCAGCCGCCGTAGTAGCCACCTATTCCTCCTAATACCACCCCGATTAGTAACGAGATAAAAACAGCTATCAAGCCGATAGTAAGCGATATACGTGTACCTAGTAGCATTCTGCTAAATAAGTCTCTCCCTAGCCTATCTGTACCAAAATAAAAACTTTTGGATTGGATTGCTTTTTCTAGGTTAAAATTCGGAATACTGTTAAATGCTATCTTTCTGATTAGTCCTTCATTAGGCGTATTACCTGTATATTCTTCTATGTGTATAGAATCGCTGGTAGTATGGTATTTATAAATAGGAATAGTATAGTCTACTTCATTTTTGGTATATACGAAGGATTGTACCGTAAAAATCGGTTTTTGGGTAGCAATAGGCAAGCAAATAGTATTCGCATGGGGCGATTGGTCTGGCACTATGTAAGGGGCTATTATGGCTAGTAGAAGCATGATAGCAAGGTATAGTAATCCTCCTAATGCAAGATAGTTTGTTTTGAATTTTTTCCAAGCTAATTGATTAGGTGTAGAATAAGTCATAAAATAAAGGTAGCAAAATAGTAGATTAATTTCTTTATACGTAAAGCAACAAAGTTAAAGAAATTAGTAAATAAATAAAAAAACTTTCCAAAGAAAGAAATCTGAGGAAAGTTTAGGTATAAAGGTATTATTTTTTATAATTATTTTAAAATCAATAAGGAGTAAACGAATACAAATCGTCGTGGGCTGCTGGTCCTATACTACATACTGGTATTTCAGAAAGATTAATTAATTCTTGTGCCGTAGAACCTAGGAAAAACCCAGTAAATCCTACTTCTTTTTGGCTCATGATTACTATTAAATCTGCTTTTATTCTATCCGCAAAATTCAATATTGTACTTGCATACGTTTTGCCTACGTGGTAGCCTGTCAGTATTTCTGCTGTACAGTCTATGCCTGCATCTTTGATATAGCCTTCTACTTGGTTTATTTGAGCAGTTAGCTTATTTACAATAAATTCGTCTTTCGTATCCAGCATAGTACAAAGGTGGATAGTAGCACCAAAATACTGCGCTAATTCGATAGTTGGGTTTACTTTTTCACGCGTTTGCTCGGATAAATCTAGTGGTAATACGATTCTTCTGCACCCGTTTCTATGGTGTTTTCCACGGATAGTGATTACTGGGCAAGTAGCTTCTCGCACCACTCGCAAGGAGTTAGAACCTATAAATAATCTTTTACGCCAAGGAGTAGTAGAGCCGTTTGTTCCCATTACTACTAAATCTGCGTTTAATATTTCAGAAGTTTCTACGATTCGTTGGTATACTTTGCCTGATTCTATTAAGATATTTACTATTAAATTACGCTCTGTACGTATTCCTTCTGCTAGATCTTCTAACTTGGTACGTATTTCATTTGCATATTCTCTTTTTTGTAAATCAGATGGGATATGGCTGTCTTCTATTACGGACATAATGGTGATATCCGCAGTAACAGCTTCTGCAACATTACAGGCTTGTTCTAATGCGATTAAACAAATTTCTGAAAAATCAATAGGAACTAAAATGAGTTTCTTTTTGTCCATAGTATGAATAAGTTTTAAATAAAAAGAATGAGAATAAAATAAAATACGTAAATGCAAATATACTAAAAAATGCATGGGTGCGATTTTTTAGTGTATTTTCTGTAAAAAAAAATTTTAGACTATAAAAATCAAAATTTTAGACACGATTCGAAAGGAGCATTTAGTCGTATGTAGGTTTTTTTAGTGTATTTGATTATCCATTTTTGTAACAATTCTTGGCGTTTCATATTCTCGGCTACCATTTGTATGCGGGAGTAGTCTTCTTTCAAGTTAGCTTTGTGCGGCTGGGTACGAGATCGTAATAGTAATAGTTGATACGCAACAGTAGCATCACCTGTTTTTTGTGGGAAAGGTTTAGAAACTTCTCCTACTTCCATGGTCGTGATTTTGCTTGCAATAATAGGATCTTCTATTTGTTGCATTTCAAATTTGGTAGAGCCAGATAGTGGATTACTCATTATACCGCCGTTTTGTTTGGTATCTTTATCGTCGGAGCAGTTTTCAGCCAAATCTTTGAATTGTGCTTTTCCGCTTTGTAATAATAAATACAAACTATCTAGTTCATTTTTTGCTTTTTGTAATGATTCTGGCGAAGGTTTTGGTGCTAGTAGTATGTGTCTTGCGTTGATGGATTCTCCTCTTCTTTCTATTAATTGTATTAAGTGGAAACCGTATTCTGTTTCTATAATATCGGATAATGCATCGGCGGCTGGTAAGGCAAAAGCGGCTGCTTCAAATTCTGGAACTAACATTCCTCTATCCAAAAAACCTAATTCTCCGTTTCGTTCTGCGCTACCTTTATCTTCGGAATATAAAAAAGCCAAAGTACCAAAGCTTTCTCCATTTTTTACTCTTTCTTTTATGGCTACTAATTTATCTTTTATGATTTCTTTTTCTACTTTCGTGATTACGGGTTTTTTTATTATTTTAGAAATTTCTATTTCACTAGGAATAAGCGGAACACTATCTTTCAAAGATGCAAAAAATGTTTTTACTTCTGCTGGGGTTACGTTTGCTTTCTCTGTGATTTTGGATTGCATTTGTTGTATTAATAATTGCTCTCGGATACGTGGGCGAAATTCTGCTTTAATAGCTTCGATAGGCTTTCCAAACTGTTCTTCTACTGCTTCTTTACTTCCTAATTGTGCTGCAAAATAGCGTATTTTTTTATCTAGTTCTTGGGTGATTTGCTCTTCGGATATATTCAAACTATCTTGAATCGCCCAGTATAATAGCAATTTTTCATGTGCTATTTCTTGTATTAGTTCACAGTTTTTATTGTTTATGTCTATGCTTTGTACTTTTGCTTGTTCTTTTTTGAATGCCATCTCGGATTGTAAAATGGGCTTATTTCCTACTACTCCTATTACCTGATCTAATGTGTAAGAAGATTGAGCAAATAAGGAATAACAGCTTGCAAACAATAAGTTTATAATAAAGAAAAATCGCATATAGGTTTTAATAAAAAATAAAGTATCCTAATTAACGTATATTTTAAGTAAGATAATATAATTTTAGATGAATAAATATTAATTTTGAGGTACTATTACTTTTTTATCCATGCTGTAGGTAACGATGTCTGGCACTACCATAGAAGATGGATAATCTTTGTTTATTTTGTCTTGAAATTCTGTAGCTGCTTCTTTGGTAGGAAAATCTCCTACACGTACTTTAAAGTCTGGCATATCGTACAAAAGATAGGCATTTGTATTTGGGTTTTTCTCTAAAAAACTTCTTTTTGCGTCCATTGCTTTTTCTTTTGCATCGTTTCCATTATCATAAAATATTTGTACTCTATAGCCTTGTATTTCATCATAAAACATAGTCACATTTTTGGTAATGACTGGCGGGGTCACTGTTTCGTCTTTTACATTCAAAGACGGGGCATCTTTTTCTTTTAATTTCGTACTAGTTTCCTTAACAGGTTTATTCTTCTCTTTTAACTTCGTAATGGTTTGTTTTGCTGGCTTACTGCCTTCTTTTAACTTCGTAATCATTGATTTTGCGGGCTTATCTTTCTCTTTTAGTTTTGTAATAGTAGATTTTGCGGGCTTACTGCCTTCTTTTAGCTTCGTGATAGTTTGTTTTGCTGGCTTATCTTTCTCTTTTAGTTTTGTGATGGTTTGTTTAGTAGACTTACTTCCTTCTTTTAGCTTCGTAATCGTTTGTTTAGTAGGTTTAGTAGTAGTTTCTTTTAGCTTCGTGATAGTTTGTTTTGCTGGCTTACTTCCCTGTTTCAATTTCGTGATAGGATCTTGTTTTTTAGGGGCATCGTTTGATTTTTTAATATTCTGCCCAAAAGTTAAGACAACAGAAAAATAGACAGAAAGGAATAAAAAAAATAGACGCATTGTTATGGTAAGTATTTAATAAAAAGTTTAATGACGCAAATATAACTATTATATTGTATTTAAAATAAAAAAGCTGCTTAATTTCTTAAGCAGCTTGAAAATATTTATACGGTAAGCTTATTGTTTAATAAAGGATTTTGTAGTAATACCTTGATTTGTTTGCAATTGCAATACATACATTCCTTTTGCTATTGGCTCTATGTTTATACTAGAAGCCAAGTTTCCTTGTAAAACTATTTTACCGCTGATATCACTTATTACGTACATTCCTTTTTCGTCAGCTATACCATCTAGTTGTAGGCTAGTAGTAGCTGGGTTAGGGTATATTAGTAAGTTAGGAAGTGCATCGTTTAAGCCTGCTACAGAGTTTGTTACTGCCATACAGAAAGATCCTGTTCCTGCATAATCTGCTATTTTAGCATAATATACTTTGCCTGCAATAGTTGTAAAAGTAACGAATTCCTCGTCGCCATCAAGCCCATCATCACCACATTGGATAGAAGCAGTATCACATCTAGTATGTATGGATAGAACACCATCAAATAAGCTATCTGTAGTAGTAGCTCTTACAGTAGTACTACCTCCTGTAGCTGTGAATTTATACCATACTGCTGATTTTCCAGTACCACCACAACTAGCTGGGCTATTAGCGTCTGGAGTAGAGTTTACAGTAGTACCATTTGTACAAGCTGCATTGATAGTTAAGTTAATGGCATTCGCACATGCATCATTTACTGCTGGTACGAAAGGTTCTGCTTTGATACAGAATGCACCATCACCACTTGGACTACTAGCACCACTACCAGTAATATCTGAACCAGCAGCGCCTACTAATACGTAGTATACTTGTCCTACTACTGTGTTTACTACAAGCGCTTCGTTAGCACCTGTACTACCAGCACTTGCATTAGAAAATCCGATAGTATCTGCACAGTTATTAAGTACAGTAAATACTACATTCAAAGTATCCGCTGGATCTACTATAATAGAAGTAGAGGTACTTGTAGCAGTAATTTTATACCAACTACCATTCGTAAAACCATTAATACTTTTTCTTCCAACAAAATCAACACTATTTCCTTCGGTAGTACCATTCACACATGTAGCAGTAGTAGGTACATTGATAGCATTAGCACAAACGTCGTTTGCAGGACTAGCGAAAGAAGTTGCTTTGATACAAAAAGCACCATCATTACTTGTAGATCCATATCCACCAGCACATACATAATAAGTCTGACCAGGAGTAGTAGTGATAGCTACCATTTCATCATCGCCAGCATTACCTACATCTCTTGCTATACGGGAAGTAGAATTACAGCCATCAGTAACTACCATAAATGGATCTAGTGTATCACTAGGTACCAAAGTAATGATAGTAGAATTAGCCGTAGCAACAAATGTATACCAAACACCTTTTTTATACTGTGAACTTGCAGTAGTAGCTGTAGCATCATTGGTTGCGTTGGTGTTACTACCATTTACACACATATTCGTTAGTGGCAAATTGATAGCTCCAGTGCACAGGTCATTCGCAGGAGCTTGTGCATACATAGTACCAGATAGTAAGCTCATCGCTAACAGTACTACATTAGTAAGTTTTTTTTTCATTTTAGAATTGTTTTTAACAAAAAAATAAATTAGATAAAATACATTGCAATCGCATAATTTGTACTTATTTGCATTACAATAAGGCAAAGATACTAAAAAATAAAATAGAATAAACAATTTTCATTTTTTACATAAATAATTTTTTAATACATAAATTTAGAGATACATAAATTTAGAGATATAGCGCTCTGACTAGTAAATGCTTTATTACTTTTTATAGATAGTTTTATTATCGATTAAATCAGTAGAATACCGTTGTAAAAACGATTTTATAGTATGGGTCATATACCTAGTTCTTGTACTATCTTTTAGTAACAAATCGTCCTTAAAACCACTGTCTTCTAATGTATTATACATGCCTTGGGCTTCTTTTCCATTAAAAAATAGGATATGATTATCCATAAATAAATGAAAATGATCGTTTTTATAGCCAATAGCAAATCTTTTATTCGATGCAGTAGTATCTAGCATGCTTCTACCTAGGCTATAAAAAGGCTTTTTATACTGTACATAGTGTAATAAGGTTGGTAGTACATCTATCTGCTGGATGATCATACTATTTTGTCCTTTTAGAGCGGCATTACTTGGGTCGTATAGTAGGAATGGAATTCTATATTCACCTTTTAAGCACATATAATCCACTAAACAAATACAGGAAGTGTGATCGCCTGTAATCATAAAAACAGTATTATCAAACCAAGGTTGCTTCCTAGCTTCTTCAAAAAAACATTTCAAGGAATAATCCGCATACGCCATACCAGCTCTTAATGGACTATCGGTAGGTGGCAGAATAGGGCGTATATTAGCTGGTATTTTATAAGGGTGGTGAGAAGATAATGTAAAGACAGTACTTACAAATGGGTATTTATTGGTAGTAGTCAATTGTTTTGCATACCAAGGCAGAAAGGCATGGTCATATATTCCCCAAGATTCGTCGTCGTCTTCTTTTTTTCCTTGGTATTCGGACTTGCTTACATATTCCTGAAATCCTGCTATACTGGTATACCCATCGAATCCCATCGTACCTTTTTCGGCTGCATGGTAAAACGAACTATGGTAGCCTTCTTCATTTAGTAGGCTAGCGATACTATTGATACTATTAATGTTATACAAAGACGAGATATAAGCCGTATTATTCAAACTTGGAGTAGACGAAAGTATAGCAGGAATACCCTCTATCGATCTTGTACCATTTGCCATACCATTATCCCAAAAATAACTATTCTTTATTAAGGAATCTAAAAAAGGCATATACGAAACATATCCTGGTAGATGCGTATTTACACAGCCTATGTGCTCTCTGGATAGGCTTTCTACTATTATTACGACTACATTTTTTTGTTTTTTATTAGGAATAGGTACAGCACTTTTTAGCGTATCCACTTTTTGGAAAGCAGCATAAGGTATTGTATTCGTGTAGTGGTATCTTTCCATTTCTTTTTTGCCAATGGAACGTAGCATACAAAAAGGAGTATTCACTACCAATGGCACTAATGACATAGCTACTAACTGATTGGCTGTAAGCATAGTACTTGGGCGTAATTGTACTCCGCCTCGTATACCTATCACTAGTATACCAGCAGTGAAAAGCAATAAAAAACAAGATTTTATTTTAGTAGCAATCAACCAATATGCTAGTTGCTTATCTTTATCTTTTGGATAAAATTTTATTACAAAATAAATACTTACTGGGAATACGAGGAATAAATACCAATAATATTTTAAGAAAGTAGGTACTAGTTGCCAGCTATCGTTGCCTGTGATAGTAGTAAACAATTCTACTGTACTTCTTTGTTTGGTGTAAGAAAAGTAAAATATATCTATTATTTCTACTATTATTATACCGATGATGGGAAGTAAATAAGTGAAAAATAGTAACGAGGAATACCAAGTCTGTAATTGCCATCTAGTAGGGAGCAAAGATAGAAAAGTAGTCAAGGCGAAAGCACAGCAAAGTGTGGTGGTATCAAAATAAAAGGCATATAAAAAGCAAGATAAAATACTTGTCCAACTTTCATTACCAAAACTATCTACATGGATACTGTAAAACAATACTCTCATTACCAATAAGATAAAATACCCTATACCCCATCTTTTTAAAACAATTAGCATACAATAAGAAATATTAGGTAGAAGATAAATTTTTCCAAGCTCGTTGTATGGATTCTAATTCGTAACCTTTTTGTAATAAATAACGAATAAGTTTGTTTTTATCTTCATAAGAAATAGTAGGAAAATCTGGGTATTTTAGCTCCGTAAGTTTAACGATAATAGCTTCGTAAGTATCTTCTTTTATTTCTTTTAATGCTAATTGAATTAGACTATTCGCTACTCTTTTTTGCTTCAATTCGTATACAATTTTATTTCTTCCCCATTGTTGATATTGGTATTTTCCTCTTACAAAAGCACATGCAAAACGTTCTTCATCTAGGAACTTGTCTTCTTGTAAAGCAGCGATTATAGTAACTATTTCAGCAGCGTCTACGGTGAAAATATGTGTTTTTTTAATCACTTCTTGGGTGCATCTTTCTTGATAAGCACAATAGTTTTGCAATTTCTGTATAATTATTTTTATCTCTTTATCTTTCATATACAATTAATTAGAATCAATACAAGTAATAAATTTAAGTTTTCGTTGGTATAAGGACAGGCTATCTATTTTATTTTTCACAATAGGGTTTTTTATCCAACTGTCGTAATTATCCAACCAAGTTTTTAGGTCTGGTTTTTGTAAATCAGAATAATCTAGTAAAATAGCTAATTTTTCAGGCACTACTTCTTCCAGTCCATTGCCTGTACTAATAATAGGAATACACCCAGCTGCCATACCTTCTAGGATAGATAACCCAAAAGCTTCTTGGCGTGAAAGTTGTGCCACCATTTTACTTACGCCTAGATGTGCCGCACATTCTTGTTCAGATAGTAGTGGGTATATTTTTAGATTGGGTGGGATAGTTGGTACTAACTTTTCATCACCGCAGCCTATCCATCTACATTCGTATTCAGGAAATTGATTTGCTAGCTCTACGAATCTATCTACTCCTTTTATTTTCATTCGCCTCTCATCGCTTGCAGCTGCGATACAAGTAATAATATTTTGTTTTGGGATAGATGTATTTTCAAAAAAAGAAACAGAAACACCGTTAGGAATTACTATTATTTTAGAGAAATCAGTAGTAGAAATATGCTCTTTTAATTGATTAGCAGTATGTTCGGATACTGGCAGTATATGCGTAGCCCATTTGCACGATTGCCTAGCTAGCCAGCTTCTGAATGGGTATAAGTGTACGCCATAATTGTATTCGGGTACTTTTGCAGCGTCGTACCCACCAATGATAAGTAAGGTTTTTTTACGAAATACTCTACCTAATAAACAAGGAAAAAAGGAGTGACTATCCGCAAACCATATTACTACCGCTTTACAAGTACGCAAGTAAAGCAATAAATAAAATAGTTGTTTTAGCCAATTTAATAAAATATTTATTCCGTTTTGTGTACCAAACCAAAGAACTTTTACATCGTACTGCTCGGATAAAATAGCAATATCATTTTTTTGAAAGGTAACTTTTGCAGAACCAATAAATATAGTTTTTTCTTTCATTAAATATTTAATTAGTAAGCTTCTATCTTATAATTTGCTAATACATCTGAAAACAAAACACTTTCTTGCTCGCCAGTAATCATATTTTTAAGTACTATTTTATAGTTTTTCATTTCTTCTTCTCCTATGATTATTACTTTTGGTATTTTCTTGTTATTAGCATAATCCAACTGTTTTTTTAGTTTTACACCACAGTCTGGGTACAGCTCTACGTTTATGCCTAATTCTCTTAATTCTTGCACCAAGGATAAAGCGTATACTTGTTCTTTTTCGCCTAGATTAGTGAACAATACTTCGGTAGTAATAAGCTCACTTTCGTCAAATAGGTTTCTATCTAATAGTACATCGTATATCCTATCTGCGCCGAAGGATATTCCTACTCCTGATAGGTTGGGCATGCCAAAAATCCCCGTCAAATCGTCGTATCTGCCTCCACCGCCTAGGCTTCCTATGGCTACATCTTTGCATACTACTTCCATTATAGCTCCTGTATAGTAGTTTAAGCCGCGTGCAAGGGTTATGTCTATTTTTAATTTAGCTGTTTTTAGTCGCAATAATGGCAATTGCTTTTCTTGTTTTTTAGTGAAATAACCAATAATTTCTTCTAGCTCTTCTACTCCTTTTTTTCCTACTTCGGAATCTTGTAATAGCTCTTTTAAGAAATTCAGTGTATCGGTATTATTATCAAATGAGTAAGAAAGAAATGGCTTTATTTGATCAATTGCGTCTTGTGGTATATTTTTAGATTGTAGTTCTTCTATTACTTTGTCTACTCCTATTTTGTCTAATTTATCCAAAGCAATCGTAAAATCAACTATTTTTTCTGGTATATTCAGTACTTCTGCTAATCCTGCTAGTATTTTTCTGTTGTTTAATTTTACTTCTATATTCTTTAATTTTAATTTAGTAAACACCTCATCATACATTTGTATTAATTCTACTTCATTCAGCAAAGATGGGCTTCCTACTACATCAGCATCGCATTGGTAAAACTCTCTGTATCTTGATTTTTGAGGGCGATCCGCACGCCAAACTGGTTGTATTTGGTACCGCTTAAATGGAAAATGGATTTCATTTTTGTGCATTACTACATATCTAGCAAATGGAACAGTAAGGTCGTATCGCAATGCTTTTTCGGATATATAAGGCGTCACTGCTACTGGATTTTCTAGGGATATATTTTTTTCTCTTACTTCTTTTAAATAATCTCCTGAATTAATGATTTTGAATATCAACCTATCCCCTTCTTCTCCATATTTACCCGCTAATGTGCTTAAATTTTCTAATGCTGGGGTTTCTATGGGCTGGTAGCCATATTTCTCAAACACTTCTCGTATAATGATAAATATGTAATATCTGCGTCTAGTTTCTATGGGAGAAAAATCTCTTGTTCCTTTTGGTATAGAAGGTTTCATGGTAGAAATGTAAAATAAAATAACCCTACAAAAGTACTATTTTTTTGTTATTTATGAAAATGTGTGCATAAAAAAACTGCTTCCTGAAATTAGGAAGCAGTTGGGATATTTATCTTTTTATAGTGAAATAACGTACATAATCTTTGCTACCATCATTCAAGCTTACAACATAATAATAAGTACCATCTGGTAATTGCGTTCCAAATAATATACCTTTTGTTGCTACTCCATTCCAATCGTTTTTGTAATCTGCACTTTCGTGTACTACATTACCCCAACGATTATAAATCCAGATAGAAACTTTTTTGCTTCCTGTGTTTTCAATAACGAATTTATCATTTATTCCATCGCCATCAGGTGAGAACCCTTCAGGAATGAATACTGGGAAAACTGGTTTATTTGGTTGTAATGTAAATACAGTAGGATTATTCTCTGTTTTTTCATTTGGATTACCATTTACATTTACATCTGCTACATTACCTGCATTACTCGTATCTACTGTAAGTCCAAAACCATTTGTTCCATTTCCTATTGCGATAGCACTATTACTGTAAGGACCATAGAAATCATTTGTAGTCAATGTTACTACGAATGTAATAGTATCTACTGCATTCACTACTAATGTGTTACTACTTGTTAATAATTTAGTATTGATTCCTATACCTGTATAGTTAGGATTAACTACTAATCCACCAGTAGCTTGTAAGGAGCTACTAGACACTGTAAACGCACTAGGTGTTGGAAATACATTCACTAATTCATCTATTACTTGTGCATTTGTTATGTCTATTTTTCCAAGGTTAGAAACAATAATTGTGTAAGAAACAGAATACTGACTTCCATCTCCTCCTATTAAAGGACTAACTTCCACTGATTTAGACAATCCAATAATTGGTTTATTTGGACAAATTATTATTAACGTAGGATCATTTTCGTCCGCATCATTCGGATTATTATTTCCATTTGCATCAGGATTATTTCCATTATCACTATTATCACTTGTAGAACCTATATTATTAGGTCCTGTTGCTACTGCAAACGCTGTATTACTATATTGTTTACAAACGGTGTCTAGTGGTATTCTCACTCGTACACTTACGTTTATAGTGTCTTTTCTATTCACTGCTAATGTAGAGTTTCCTTGTAATAAAACACCACTCACAGATACTCCGTTATAAGCAGGATTTAGTACCAATGTTCCAGTAGTAGTAGCACTTACTGCTACGATAGTCACTGGTGTAGGGAAAGCAGCTAATAAGTTATCAAATACTTGAATACTATCTAAATTAACAACGCCATAATTTCCAACTATCATTCTATAATTTACTACATATTCATCATCACTTACTACTTGTGGAGTACCTATTACTTGTTTAGCAATACCTATTATAGGAGAAATTACTGGTATATTAATTGGTGTAGGTACATCTTCATTTGCTTCATTTGGATTATTATTTCCATTTGGATCTGAATTAGTTCCATTATTACTATTATCCCTTGTGATACGGGTAGAATTTAATCCAGTAGCAGAAGCAAAAGCAGTATTGTCATACCTTCCATTCAATCCATTCATTACTAAATGTACTGTAAAATCTATGGTATCTATTCCACCAATAGGTAAAATACTTCCATTTGTGCTTTCTAATAGTCGTTGGTTAGTATTTCCATTATAAGCATTATTCACTACCAATGTACCAGTAGTAGTAATACTACTTGCGATAACTGTGTATTGAATTGGAGAAGGGAAAGTACTACCTAAATTATCTACTAATTCTATGTTTTCTAATATTTGACCTCCATGATTTTTTACTATCATTCTGTACGTTACATCAAAACTAGCATCTGCATTTTGTGTAAAGTTTAATACACTTTTTGCTAGACCAATTACTGGTGCGTTAGTAGTTAATACTGTAAATATTACTTTCGTAGTATCACAAATACCTGATACATTATCACATTTTACATAACATACAGCATCTATTCCTGTGTTATTTGGTTGATAAGTAACACATAAGCCACCAGCTGACCAAGTAACATTCGCCCCTAAACTAGAATTACAAACACTATTAGTAACACTAGTAGAAAAACCTAGTGGTAAATCAGGGCAATATGTCCAGATAGAATCTTGTGTAACAGTTGCATTTACAATTTTTACAGGAGGTAATACATTTATATAAATGGTATTGGTATCACAAACACCATTAGTACAAGTAATGATACAAGTAGTATCTCTACCAACCATCTCTGCAACTGCAACTCTGTAACAAATTACATTTTCTTGACTAATAACTGAATTAATAGTTACTAAATTAGTAGTAATATTTGTATTTCCATTACAAAAAACTCTTGTAGTGATTCCATTACTAGTAGTATGATAAGACTGTATTGGGAAACAAATTGTATCAATTGTATTCGGAACTACATTAATAATAGTAGTAGTATTAGTTGGTAAAACTGGCGTTACTGTAACTACAAACTTCAAGGTATCACATCTATTTGGGCTACAAACAGATATCCAAGCACTGTCTACTCCTATTGTTCCGTTTGCTACGTACTGGATACAAGTATCATTTGGTAACAGTGTAAATGTTCCATTTGCAGAACCAGCAATAAATGTTACATTGCTTGTCAATCCTGTTCTACTAATACTAGATAGTAGTATGAAGCAAGATTGTGCTGTTGATCCTTGTAGTACAGTTATGGTATCTCTTAAATTTGCTGGATTGATAAATGGTACTGGGGTTACTTTTACTACAAACTTCAAGGTATCACATCTATTTGGGCTACAAACTGATATCCAAGCACTGTCTACTCCTATTGTTCCATTTGCTACATACTGGATACAAGTATCATTTGGTAATAGTGTAAATGTTCCATTTGCTGAACCTGCAATAAAGGTTGCATTGCTCATTAATCCTATTCTACTAATGGTTGGTGGTAATAAGATACACGCTTTTGTGGTAGAGCCTTGTTGTACAGTTATCGTATCTCTTAAGTTTGCTGGATTGATAAATGGTACTGGTATTACTTTTACTACGAATTTCAACGTATCACATCTATTTGGGCTACATACTGATATCCAAGCACTATCTATTCCTACTGTTCCATTTGCTACGTACTGAATACAAGTATCATTTGGTAATAGTGTAAATGTACCATTCGCTGAACCTGCGATAAAAGTTACATTGCTAGCTAATCCAGTTCTACTAATAGCTGGTGGCAATATGGTACACGCTTTTGTGGTAGAGCCTTGTTGTACAGTTATCGTATCTCTTAAGTTTGCTGGATTGATAAATGGTACTGGTGTTACTGTAACTACAAACTTTAAAGTATCACATCTGTTTGGGCTACATATAGATAACCATGCGCTATCTATACCTGCTGTTCCATTTGCTACATATCTGATACACGTATCATTTGGTAATAATGTAAATGTTCCATTTGCTGAACCTGCGATAAAACGTACATTACTAATTAAACCTGTTCTACTAATAGTTGCTGGTAGTCGCATACAACTTTGGGTACTTGCACCTACTGGTATAGTTGTTGTTTGTCTTAAATTTGGTGGGTTGATGGGTGCAGCTGGTGTTACTGTAACTACAAACTTCAATGTATCACATCTATTTGGGCTACATATAGATAACCATGCGCTATCTATACCTGCTATTCCATTTGCTACATATCTAATACAAGTATCATTTGGTAATAATGTAAATATGCCATTCGCTGAACCTGCGATAAAGCGGGTATTACTAATTAAACCTGTTCTACTAATAGTTGCTGGTAGTTGCATACAACTTATTGTACTTGCACCTACTGGTATAGTTACTGTTTGTCTTAAATTTAGTGGGTTGATGGGTGCAGCTGGTGTTACTGTAACTACTAACTTTAATGTATCACATCTTCCTAGTATTGGATTACATACTGAGATGAGAGCACTATCTCTTCCTACTGTACCATTTGCTGTGTATTTAATGCATGTATCGTTTGCTAAAGTAAATGTACCATTCGCTGAACCTGCAATAAATGTTACATTGCTAAATAATGCTGAATGAGCTACTCCTGCACCATTACCTCTTATAATACAACTAGTAACAGTTGCTGTCAAAGGTACAGAAGCTGTTCTTCTTGAATTAAGTGGGTCAGGTATTGGGCGTACATTAAAATATATTTTAGTAGTATCGTACATTCTTAATGTTGCATCGTACATAACGAAACAAGCAGTATCTAAACCTGGTGTATTTCCTGGTGTATACGTAGCGGTAGTATTACTGCTAGTTACGAAATTAGTGATACGGTTATTAGTAGGAGTACATGCTGACGACATATTAGGGTTAAAGCCACTGCTAACAGGGAAAGTAAGCAATGTAGGTGCTTGTCCTACGGTAGTATTAACGACTAATACGCTTGTTTGTGGTCGTATAGTTGCTACTAATGTAATATCTATACAAGGACCAAAGGGACACACTCTTACACAAACGCTATCATAGCCAACGATATTAGCTGGTGGAGTATAGGTAGCGCAAGGTTGTGGAGAAGTAACGATAACTAGATTACCATTTCTTACAGAATTCAAAGTAGGAGACCCATCGCATCGAACAATACCTGGTATGGCAAATGCTGTTGTACAAATACTTATGTTACCATTTTCTGTTAAACTAACAGGGTAACGATTTTGAGCAGTTAGGGAGCTAGTAGCAAACAGCAATCCCAATACTGTTAAAATACTTTTGAAAAAGTAGTTTTTTTTCATAAAATAACAATAAAAATTAATGACGACAAATGTATAAATATATAACAAACAATAATAATAATAATAATAAGTAATTGATTACAAAAATAATACGCTACTGCAGCATTTTACTCTTGGCTTTCTAATGGCTTAACACGCCCATTTATAGAGAGTGTTTGGCTTATTTTCTTTTTAGAAATGGTGGACTGAACGATTAAGGTTACTTCTTTATTGAAAGTGCCTACTTTGGCTGTATCGTATTTAATATTAACTTTTTCTGTTTCTCCTGGAGCTATTATTCTTTTTGATACGAGTGGTGTAGTACAGCCGCATGTAGTTTTTGTATCTTTAATAAACAAGGGTTCTTGTGTATTGTTAGTACATGAAATAGTACATGTTCCATTTGCATTGTATTCTATTTCTCCGTAGCTGTATTGGGTAGTTTCAAATGTCAGACCTTGTGATAGATTGGTTTCTACTGGGGGTACTATTTCTTTTTTGACGATAAGCTTCACTGGGGGTGGAATTACGACAGGTTTGACTATTTCTTTTTTAGCAATTGGTTTCGTAATTTTGGAGTCTTGTTTTATTGGGTTTTTGTTCTTACTGTTAGTAGTAGTGGTTTCTTTTTCTTTGGTAGGAGTATCCTTTTTATTTTTATCTATTACTTTCTTATCTTTTTCTTTGGTAGTAAGTTCTTTTTTATTTTTATCTACTGTTTTCTTGTCTTTTTCTTTGGTGGTTGGTTCTTTTTTATTTTTATCTACTACTTTCTTATTTTTTTCTTTGGTGGTTGGTTTTTCGTTTGGTTTGTTTTTTGGGGTAGTAGTAGTTTCTGTAGATTTTGTAATTACTTTTTTAGGTGCGGGTGTATGTTTCTTTTTTTGTGCAAAAAGAAGACTTGGCAGGACTACTAAAAGAAGATAAAAAATACACTTTTTCATTAGAAACTTAATTTTATGTAGTTGTAACAAAAATCATTCCATTATTTTAATAAATAAAAAACTAAAAAACTCTATCTACCAAATACAGATAGAGTTTTTTAGAGTACTAATTTAGTATTATTTTCTTGGTAACAACTTTGTCGTTTATTTGTACATTTACGGTGTATATACCACTATTATAAGAAGATAAGTCTAGAGTTTGAGATATATTTCCTGTTCCTTGTATTGTTTTTACGTTTCTACCTAGCATATCTTTTATGGTTAGTGTATAAGATTGTACTATATTTTCTGTTACATAATTGATGTTTACTATATCGCTGGTAGGATTAGGACTTACACTGATATTTATTTTATTACTATATTCATTGATACTAGTAAATGGTGTTACTAATCCTGCTCTTTGGTCTGCTAGTACGCCTCGCATAAGGTTTACTTGCCCTTGTGTGAAAGTATTCATACAGGTTTCACGGGAATAATCCATGTAATTTTCTATTAAATCTGGCTTATCATTTGCACCTTCATCGCATGTATTATTCGTAACATTACAATCGAACATAGACTGTCCTAATTGCAGTGGGGTATCGCTGATACCGTCATCTGTGGCACAATCATCTGCTGCGAATATATCTGCTTTATCTCCCCAGATATGTCTTAATCCTAAATAATGGCCTACTTCGTGGCTTACGGTTCTGCCTTTCATTGGTAGGGCTACGGTTCCACCATTAGCATCAGGCATATTTACTGTCCCATTGGTGTTGAATGCTTCGTAATGGATAACTACACCATCTAGGTCTGCGGAAGGAGCTGCTGTACCTGCTGGCCAATTTGCTAATCCTGCTGGTGGGTAAGAATATCCTAATAATTTACCTAAAAAACCTTCTTCTATGTTACATACCCAGATATTCAAAAATCGTTGCGGATCCCAAGCATCGTTGCCGCCTTGTGCTGTTTTTTTTACATTATCTGGCAATCCTGAAAAGGAAAGGGAAAAAAAGGCGGTTGTTTCTACTCTTTCTATTCCTGCTATGGTGAAGTTTATTTCGGGGTTTCCGGCTATTGGGTTGAAGATGGCTCTCAAATTGGTAGCATCTGCATTTTGGCGTTGGTAGTCTGCTCTTAATGATGCTATTACAGCTTCTACTTGGGTGTTGGATATATTACTTGCAGGTGCATTGGTATTCCACACTACGTGTACTACTACTGGTATGGTGAGGGTGGCTTTATCCATTCCAGCCTGTTCGCCTGTTAGTTTTGCTTGTTGGAAGGTAGTGTTTACTACTTGTTTGTAGCCTGGGTAGTTGTTTTCCATTTGTTGTACTGCCATATCGTGCCCACATACATGGTTAGAATGGTAGGTTTGGGAAATAGCTAGTTGAGAAAATAATAATCCTGCGACTAACGTAAGTTTGGAGATTGTATTTTTCATACAGAAAGTATGTTTAAATTAAAAATGTTTGCAAATGTATGAAATATTTGCATTAGTTTGCAATAATTTTAAAAGAAATCAATGTATCTTCCATAATAGGTTTGTACCAATTGAAGGTATTTTTCGGGGAGTTGAAGGTAAAGAATATGGCGTGTTTGGTAGCTGGTATAAGGTATATAAATACTAGAAAAAGGCTATCTTCGGAAGGAGAAGTTAGTATTGTTTTGTGTAAGTTTTGCGGGGTAATGGTTTCATAAACAGGGGAAAAGCCTGGGTAATAAAGTTCCCAATCTATGGTTTTAGCATCCCAAATGTCTATGTATTCTATGCTTAAAAAAATACCAAGTTCGTCGGTAATATATTTTATGGTAGATGGTGGTGCGAACCAAGCGATTTTATTTTTAGGTAATTCTTCTATGTCTATGTCGGATATTATGTGTGTAGTAGAGTGGGCTTGCCAATCTTTTAGGGTAATTTGAAAGTGGAGTCCTGGAAAGAGGTAGTTATCTTCTTGTTGTATAAAAGATAGGTCTGGCGTAGCATCTTTATTGAATAAAAACTGAAATATTCCCATTACGAAAGTATAATTAATTTATTTAAAACCAACTAGTTGTCTTGCTATTTTTATGGTATCGTTTGCGCTTTGTTGTGCTTTTTCTTTTCCTATTTTCATATAGTTATCGAGCATCGTATTGTCCAGCTGTATTTGCTGTATTTTTTGCCGAATGGGTTGTAGGAATGTAATCATATCTTGGGCGAGTTGTTTTTTAAGGTCGCCGTATCGGATAGTACAGTTTTGGTATTGGTGTTCGAAATGGGTAAGTGTATCGGTTGGGCTTACGAGTTCCATGATAGTAAATAGGTTCTTTATGCTATCTGGCTTTTCTTGGTTTGGGATAGTAGGGCCGCTATCGCTTACTGCTCTCATTACTTTTTTGCGTATCACGTCTTCGGTATCGGCTAGGAATATGGCATTTCCTTCTCCTTCGGATTTTCCCATTTTACCGCTACCATCTAACCCTGGTATTTTTACTAATTCTTTTGCATAATTAAAGGCGTGTGGTTCGGGTAGGAAATCAGTTTTATACAAATGATTAAATCTATTTGCGAAGTTACGCGCCATTTCTAGGTGTTGTTCTTGGTCTTTTCCGATGGGTACTTTGGTGGCTCTGTGTAGTAGTATATCAGCTGCCATGAGTACTGGGTAGGTGAGTAGTCCAGCGTTTACATTATCGGGGTTTTGGCGTACTTTATCTTTGAATGTGGTACATCTTTCTAGTTCTCCTACGTAGGCGCTCATGTTTAATAATAAATACAATTCGGCTACTTGTGGCACGTCGCTTTGTACATAGATGGTACATTTTTCAGGATCTAGTCCGCAGGCGATGTATTCGGCTAATACAGTGCGTACGTTTCGTCGTAGGTCTTCGGGATTAGGGTGTGTAGTAAGGGTATGGTAGTCTGCGATAAAAAAAAAGCAGTTATATTCGTGTTGCATTTGGACGTAGTTTTTCACTACACCGAAATAGTTGCCTATGTGTAAATTACCTGTGGATCGGATACCTGAAACGATGGTATTAGAAGCGTTCATTTTAGTATATTTTAGAAATAGTATGATTAATTTTTGGTAGCAGTACCGTACTGCATTAGGTAGGCTTTTAGAAACCTATCCAAATCGCCGTTCATGACTTCTGCTACGTTAGAGGTTTCTGTTTCTGTTCTTACGTCTTTGATGAGCTTGTAGGGGTGAAATACGTAATTTCGTATTTGCGATCCCCATTCTATTTTCTTTTTAGAATCTTCGATAGCGTCTATTGCTTCTCTTCTTTTGCGTAATTCTATTTCGTACAATTGGGATTTAAGCAATTTTATGGCATTTTCTTTGTTTTGCAATTGGGAGCGGGATTCTTGATTTTTGATAATAATACCAGAGGGTTTGTGGTGCAATCGGACTGCGGTTTCTACTTTATTCACATTTTGCCCACCTGCTCCACCTGCTCGAAAGGTGTCCCATTCTATATCACCAGGGTTTACAAGTATATCGATGGTATCGTCTATGAGGGGGTATACGTATACAGAAGCGAAGGAAGTATGTCGTTTTGCGTTGGAATCGAATGGAGATATACGTACTAATCGGTGTACGCCGCTTTCGCCTTTTAGGTAGCCGAATGCGTATTCACCTTCTATTTGTAAGGTTACGGATTTTATACCTGCTACGTCTCCATCTTGAAAATCGGTTTCTATTATTTTGTATTTATTTTTTTGTGCCCACATGATGTACATACGCATGAGCATGCTTGCCCAGTCGCAGCTTTCTGTGCCGCCTGCGCCAGAGTTTATGGTGATTACTGCGGATAGTACGTCTTCTTCGCCACTGAGCATATTTTTAAATTCTAGTTCTTCTAGTTCTAGTATAAGAGTAGCATAGTGGTCATCTAGTTCTTGTTCGGTGGCTTGGTTTTCTTGAAAAAAATCTAATAAAATAAACATATCGTCGTACTGATTTCTTACAGATTCGTAGCTGTCTGTCCATCTTTTACGCATTCGGATACCTTTTAGTACTTCTTCTGCTTTTTGTGCGTCGTCCCAAAAGTTAGGGGCATTCGTTTTAGATTCTTCTTGTTGTATTTCGGCTAGTTTGCGTTCTATGTTTAGGTAGTCGTATAGATGATTTATCCTTCCATTAATAGCTTTCAGATGTTCTGCTTGTACCATAAATAAGTTAAAAAATTGAGTACAAAGGTAAGAAATTAAATAATAGTAAGTTGGTAGTATTAACAGAAATATTGGTGAGGGATTTAACTTTTTGTTATTGTGAGGTTACTAATCGCTTGGGATATCTAGTTTATAATTCGAAACTTCGTAAATAATCACAGAACCAATACTATTTTGACTAGGATAGAAATACCATAACTCCTTGCTACTATACAAAACACTACTATAATTATAATTTTGATAATCCATAGAATATTAATTTGGGTTATTCTATTATTTATCAATAAACAATCCATACAGTGTAGTTATTAAACAGGTAGTTAAGGTTAGTTTTTTCATAGAATAGTAAGTTCTATTTGGTTTCTTATAATAATAAATTTCAGTTCTTTTTTATATGGTATAAAACAAAAAAAGCTACTTCGGGTTAAGGAAGTAGCTTTTTTGTATCGTATAAATAATTAAGAATTATTTTTTTCGTTTTGTTCTAATTTATCTTTTAGTTGCGATAAAACATCTAAATCACCAAGTGTAGTTTTTTCTAAACCATCTTTTTGTTTTTTGATTGTTTTTTTCTGTTCTTGATCTTCTTCGTTTGCTGCTCTTCTTTCTTCGTCTCTACTTGCTTGTTTTGTTTCGTCATGTAAACGAGTATGAGATAGCTCGATACGTTTAGAATCTTTGGAGAAATCGATTACTTTGAAAGCTGCTTTTTCTTCTATTTGTAAGCTAGCACCGTCTTCTTTTACCAATTGTTTTAAGAATGCAAATCCTTCTAATCCGTATTGTAAAGAAACAGTAGCACCTTTTTCGTTGATATTGATTACGGTACCTTCATGAGTAGAACCTACTGTAAATACGCTTTCGAATACTTCCCAAGGGTTTTCTTCTAGTTGCTTATGTCCTAGGCTTAAACGTCTGTTATCGCCATCTATTTCTAATACTACTACTTCTAGTGTATCGCCTACTTTGGTAAACTCTGATGGATGTTTGATTTTTTTGGTATAAGAAAGATCAGAAATATGTACTAATCCATCTATTCCTTCTGCTAGTTCTACGAATACTCCAAAATTAGAGAAATTACGTACTTGTGCTTGGTGTTTCGATCCTACTGGGAATTTTTCCATTACACCTACCCAAGGATCAGCGCTTAACTGTTTGATTCCTAACGACATTTTACGGTCATCTCTATCGATAGCTAGTATTACAGCTTCTACTTCTTGTCCTAGTTTTAGGAAATCGTGCGCAGTACGTAAGTGTTGTGACCAAGACATTTCTGATACGTGGATAAGTCCTTCTACGCCTGGTTCTAGTTCTAGGAATGCGCCATAATCTGCCATTACTACTATTTTACCTTTTACTTGATCGCCTGCTTTTAATTCAGCATTTAATTTCTCCCATGGGTGTGGGGTTAATTGTTTCAATCCTAGAGCGATACGTTTTTTGTTTTCATCAAAATCTAATATTACTACTTCTAATTTCTCGTCTAATGTCACTACTTCTTCTGGGTGGTTCACACGTCCCCAACTTAAATCTGTGATATGGATAAGACCATCTACGCCTCCTAGATCGATAAATACACCGTAAGAAGTTACGTTTTTCACTGTTCCTTCTAGTACTTGTCCTTTTTCTAATTTCGCGATTATTTCTCCTTTTTGTTGTTCTATTTCTGCTTCTATCAATGCTTTATGCGATACTACTACGTTTTTGAAATCGTGGTTAATTTTCACAATTTTGAAATCCATGGTTTTATCTACATAAATATCGTAATCACGGATAGGTTTCACATCTATTTGAGAACCTGGTAAGAAAGCTTCTATACCAAATACATCTACTATCAGTCCACCTTTGGTACGACATTTTACGTATCCTTTTACTATTTCATTGGTTTCTAACGCACTATTTACTCTATCCCAAGCATGTAATGCACGCGCTTGTTTGTGAGATAGGATTAATTGTCCGCTTCTATTTTCTGTTTTTTCTACAAAAACTTCTACATTTTCCCCGATTTGTAAATCTGGATTGTAACGAAATTCTGCACTAGATATAAGACCCTCTGACTTGAATCCTACATTGATGGTAATATCTTTTGGGGTAATGCCAACTACTTTGCCTGTAATTACTTTACCTCTTTCGATAGTTGGTAAAGATGCATCGTATTCCGCAGTTAGTTGTTTTTTTTGCTCTGTAGTATACCCATCGTTTAATAATGTATCCCAATCAAAATCAGGATTTCCTACAAGCGCAATTTTTTGCTCTGCCATAGAGAGTTTTTTTTAAATAAAGTGAAACAAAAATAATATCGGCGGCAAAGATACATTTTTTTACATTTGTAGCTTTAATTTATTATACAATTTTATGAAAGTACATAATTTTAGTGCTGGTCCTGGTATTTTGCCAGCAGAGGTGATAGAAAAAGCTGCAGCGGCAGTACATAGTTTTCAAAAAGTTGGTTTATCTATTTTAGAAATATCGCATCGAACCAAGGAATACGAAGCGGTGGTAGAGGAGGCAGAATTATTGGTTAAAAAGCTATTATACCTAGGAGATGATTATAAAATTATTTTTTTGCAGGGAGGGGCTAGTTTACAATTCGCTATGCTGCCCTATAATTTTTTGAACACCAAGGCGGCTTACATGAATACTGGTACTTGGGCAAGTAAAGCCATAGAAGAAGCAAAACTATTCGGTGAAGTAGAAGTAGTAGCTTCTTCACAAAGTTCTAATTTTAATTATATACCAAAGAATTATACTATCCCTAGTGATGCGGATTATTTTCACGTGACTAGTAATAATACTATTTATGGCACACAGATAAAAAATCTGGACATCGACTCGCCTGTAGCATTGGTAGCGGATATGTCTTCGGATATATTTAGCCGTTGTTTTGATGCTACGCAGTACGATTTAATCTATGCAGGTGCGCAAAAAAATATGGGACCAGCTGGGGTTACGATGGTGATTGTAAAAAATACTTTTTTATCTAAAATAAAAAAAACTATCCCAAGCATGTTGGATTATAGAACCCATGCCAAAAATGATTCCATGTATAATACGCCGCCTGTATACGCCTTGTATGTGGCTATGCTTACCTTGCGATGGATAGACGATAATGGAGGGATAGAGAGTATGGAAAAACGCAATACTGCAAAAGCAAACTTACTGTATACGGAAGTAGATAGAAATAGCCTTTTTGAAGGTACTGTGGCTGTGGAAGACCGATCGGCTATGAATGCGAATTTTGTATTAAAAAATAAGGAATTAGAATCTATTTTCGATACTTACTGGCAAGCAGCGAATATATACGGGCTTAAAGGGCATAGATCGGTAGGAGGATATCGGGCTTCTATGTACAACGCTTTGCCTATCGATAGTGTAGAAGTACTAGTAGCTACGATGCAGGTATTCGAGCAAGCTATTTTAAGTTTATAAACAGATGGTACTTTCTACGGCTTACCTACCGCCTATCGAATGGTATTACCATCTAGCAACAAAAGAAAATAGTAAAATAGAGGGGTATGAGAATTTTGAGAAACAAAGCTATCGTAATCGTACTACTATCACTACTCCGAATGGGGTGCTAGCATTGGTTATACCTATTCAAAGTACTGCTAATAAAGCTATACAAGCTACTAAAATAAGTTACGCTCAAAAATGGCAACACCAACACTGGAAAGCCATACAGACGAGTTATAAGAATAGCCCTTTTTTTGAGTATTATGAGCAGGAATTAGGCGTTTTTTACCAGCAAGAATACGTGTATTTGTGGGAATATAATATGGCACTGATAGAGTGGATAAATAAGCAAATACGGTTTTCTACTTCTATTATTTCTACCCTAGAATATGAAAACAGCCCTACACTAATCCACCCAAAAATAGCTACTAATTTTGCCATAGCTCCTTATTACCAAGTATTTCAGGACAAAATAGGGTTTCAATCGCAGGTGTCTATTTTAGATTTATTGTGTAGCAGAGGAAACCATACGATGGCATATCTAAAAGGCTTGTAAATCCTACTTACGCTATTATTTGCAAGGTATCATAAGCTAAAAATACGTTAGGCGGCAAAATATTGCTTATTTCGTCGTGCTTACCTAGCTGGTGTCCTATGTGTGTGAGGTAGGCTTTTTCGGGCTTTATTTCTTGGATAAAAGCAAGTGCTTCTTCTAGGTTAAAGTGTGAAAAATGTTCTTCTTTGCGTAAAGCATTTACTACTAACGTTTTTGTTCCTTTTATTTTTTCTTTGTCTTCGGCGGTGATGTATTTAGCGTCGGTGATGTAGGTAAAATCTTTTATACGAAAAGCTAATATCGGTAATGTGCCATGCATCACGTGTATGGGCAGTACTTGTATGGCAGTATCGGCAACAAAAAAAGGCTTACTTGGCTCTATATGTATTAAGTTCAACCTAGGCACACCTGGGTAGGTAGTATCTCCGAATGCGTAATGAAACTCTTGTCGAATAGCCTTATCTACATTACTGGATACATACAAAGGGATAGTTACATTATTAAAAAAATTGAAGGGTCGTATATCGTCTAGGCCACCAACATGGTCTTTATGTTCGTGGGTAAAAATAATAGCATCTATTTTCTTGGTATTTTGTCGTAATAATTGCTGTCGGAAGTCGGGGGAAGTATCGATTATGATATTCGTATTTTCTATTTCTAGTAATACAGAAGTTCGCAGCCTTTTATCCAACGGATTCGTAGAACTACAAATAGCGCAATCGCAGCATAGTATAGGTACTCCGCCCGAAGTGCCAGTACCAAGGAAAGTAACCTTCATAGGTCTAGGTTTCTTTTACGAGATGAATATTCTTTGGTGGGCTTACGATTAAAGGTACTTTTTCTACTAATACGGAACTATAATCCAATCCATATACTTTTTCTTCGGTAGTGGACATGTGTTTTAGTATAAAATAACTTTGCATGATAAGTCCGTTCCAGAATGGTAATTCATTGTCATAGGATAAAAATCTATCAAAAACCACAAATTTAAAATCTCCAGCTATGTTTTGTTTCATCAGGGAATGGTAGCGACTACTGATATTCACTTCTCCATTTTTCACTAATTCTTCTACTACTATTCGGAACAAATAATTCAAACGAGGAGGTACTCGAAACCCGAGTATAAAGGTTATTCTGTACACTTCTTCTTTTTCTAGGACATCTACTCTATACGACATTTTATACGGGTCGTCCACTACTTCTATGTGTACGAACCAGTATACATCGGCTCTTTTGGGCTGGCGTTGTAGTATGGAGTACATGATTTTTTCTTCGATATGGTCTTTTCTATTAGAAGAACTCAAATAAATAAGATTAGTAGCGAATTTAGGCACAGTAGTATCGTTGCTCAACTCTTTCAATATAGGTAGGTAATTTTTGATTTCGGCATAACGAGTAAGGCTATTTTTGATTTTTTTGGCTTTGTACCAAATTAGCATGATACACGTAAGGGATAAACCAATCAAGAAAGTAACCCAGCCACCGTGGCTAAATTTAGTCAAATTCGCCGTAAGGAAAGAAAGTTCTATGGACAAAAATATCCCTGCCATCAATACCAATAGTATCGTATTTACACGCTTGGTATACAAGTAGAAAGTAAGTAATATAGTGGTCATGAGCATCGTTATCGTCACGGACATTCCGTAAGCTGCTTCCATGGCTTCTGATTTTTTAAAGAACAATACTACTCCTATACAGCCGAACATGAGCATCCAGTTCAGTGCTGGTATATACAATTGTCCGCGCGAAGAAGAAGGATGTTTAATTTGTAATTTTGGCCATAAATTCAAGCGGATAGCCTCGGCAATCAGTGTAAAAGAACCACTAATAAGGGCTTGTGATGCTATGATGGTAGCCAACGTAGCGATGAATATAGCAGGCATATAAAACCATTCTGGCACTAATGCGAAAAATATGCTATCTTCTCCTGTTACTTTTCCTATATTTCGTAACGCCCATGCGCCTTGTCCTAGATAGTTTATTACTAATGATGCTTTTACGAACCACCAACTTAC
>JAYUJA010000070.1:0-7278 GCA_043765495.1 Bacteroidia bacterium | reverse complement strand
CTGGTAAAAAAGAAAATGAGAATTTATTTTCTCTTTTACAGAACTAAAGTCTTTCAAAATTGCTCCCAAAGTTGCATTTATTACTTGAACTTACGTTTTTAATTTACTTTATTAAAACACAAAAGTACTAATATTTTAATTAACGTCCTTAAAAAAGCAAAAAATATAGTTTGCATACTTTATAAAAAAAAGTATCTTTGCAGGCATATAATTACTTACACTATATTTTGTTAAATCCGTTTGTATTGCCATTATGGAAAACAACCAAGTAACCAACGTAGAGAACGTTCCAAGTGAGAACACTCCAGTAACTTCTGCTAACACAGAAGTAACTACTAACAATGAAATTACAGCAAGTACTGAACCTGTAACCAATGAAACTGCAGCCCCTGTAGCAAATGAAGTTTCAGCAGCTAGCGAGCCTGTAACAAATGAAAGTATCGTAAATGAGGTAGAAAAATCGCCTGAAGCCCCAGTAGTAGCACAAGAAGAAGCTTTCTTAAATGCTAGTAAAGCTAATTTTACAGAAGAACAGATGCAAGCAATGGAAGCAGCAGATGATTTTTCAGGACTTTCTAAAGAAGAATTAGTAAAGAAACTAGAAAAAATCTTTGCGGAATCGGAATTAGAAGGCTTTAAGCTCTACATCAACAAAGTAAAAGACGCTTGTAAAACTATTCTAGAAAGTGAAATAGAACATTCTACCGCTGCTTTTATTGAAAATGGAGGTGCAAAAGAAGAATTTGTACGTACCAAAGATGAATGGGACCTTCGCTATGAAGCCATTACCTCTCAAATAAGAGAGAAAATGACGCAGCAAAAAGAACAGAAAGAAGTTACTTTGCAAACAAATCTACACACGAAAGAAAGAATCATCAACGATATTAAAGATTTATTGCAAAATAGTACCGATATTTCTTCTGCGTTTACTCGCTTGCATGAATTACAATCCGAATGGAGAAGTGTAGGAACAGTACCTCCTTCCAATGTAAAAATGCTTTGGGAAAACTACAACTTTTTAGTAAGTCAATTTTATGAATTTATTAAAATAAACAAAGAACTACGAGATATGGATTCTCGTAAAAACTTGGATCTGAAATTAGATATCTGTATAAAAACAGAAAGCCTAGTCCATGAAGAATCCTTGCGAAGTGCAGTACAAAAACTAAAAACTTTCCACGACCAATGGAAAGAAATAGGACAAGTACCTACCGAATATTCGGAAGAAGTATGGCAACGTTTTAAAAATGCCTCGGATAAAGTATTTGACCTACGTAGAGCCTCTATCATAGAATCAGAAAAATCATTCCAAGGAAATTTAGAACTAAAAAAAGCTATCGTAGCAGAAACAGAAGATATAGCTGAAAAGCCTTATACTAGTCACAAAGAATGGCAAGAAGCTTCTGAAAGAGTACTACAACTATTCGAAGGTTGGAAAAAAAGTGGTCCATGTCGTAGAGAAGATAACGAAGCAATGTGGGAACGTTTCAAAAAATCAAGAGATAGTTTCTTTACTAATAAGGAAAATTTCTATACCGAACGTCGTGAAAAACTAGATGCTAACTTACAAACCAAAATAGACTTGTGTGTACGAGCAGAATCGTTAAAAGATAGTCCAGATTGGAGATCTACAGCAGGACAATTCGCTAAATTACAAGAAGAATGGAAACAAAGCGGGCCAGTAGCACCAAAAAATTCGGAACAAGTATGGGAAAGATTCAAATCTGCTTGTGATACTTTTTTTAGTAGAAAAACAGAGTTTTATGCTAGCCAAAACCAAGAAGAAGCAGAAAATCTAACCAAAAAAGAAGCTATCATAGAAAGAGCAAAAATTTTCGAATTAACCGAAGATCCAATCGCAGACTTTGATAGACTAAAAGAAATACAAGCAGACTGGTTTGCAATAGGATTCGTACCATTCAAAGAAAAAGAAAGAATAATAGAAGCTTTTGCAGCAGCAATAGACCCATTATTCGCTAAATTGAAAAAAGATAAAGGAGATATGGCAGTGAAATTCAGACGTTCTGAAACTAGCACCAGTAACTACCGCTCTTCGGATAATAATAGTAGATCTTTTAATAATAATAGTACAAATTCTAGTAGTAAAAATAGTACCCAAGACAAGCTAAAGAAACTAGAACAAGAATTATTAAAATTAGAAAACAATGCTACGTTTTTTGCTAACTCCAAAAGTGAGAACCCATTCAAACAAGCTATAGAATCTCAAATCCAAAAAGTAAAAGAAGAACTTACGGCATTGAAAGAATCTATCAAAGCAGGAGAAATAGCAGAGAAACAAAAAATAAAAGAAGCAGAACAAGCAATAATAGATGCTACACCTGCAGCAGAAGCAAACACAGACAACGAAAATACTCCGAATTAATTTTTTTAAGAAAACCTAGTTATTTTAAGAAAGCTACTATTTTTGTAGCTTTCTTTTTTATAAAATCAAAATTTTTATTTATGGGCAATTACGATCACAAATTTTTTGAAGCAGACGAGCTTATCAAAGATGGTAAAATAGCAGAAGCTAAAACAGTGTTAGAAGATATCATCGAAGAACAGCCAGACTACGGCAGAGCGCATAACCACCTAGGCTGGATATTCGAAACAAAATTAAAAGAATATGCAAAAGCAGAAGAACATTATAGATCGGCTATGGTATTTAGCCCCGAATATCCAGCTGCATACATTAATTATGCTTACCTACTGTCCACGATTGGAAAATTTACCGAATTAGAAAATCATCTTAACAAATGCTTAAGCATACAAGGCGTTTCTAAATCTACTATCCACAACGAATTTGGACTAATGTACGAAGTAGAATGTGACATGGAATCGGCTATCAGTTCTTATAAAAAAGCAATAATAAACTCCGTAGACGATAAAACTATCGAAACCTACCAAGCTAATATAGAACGTTGTAAGAAAAAAATAGAATTATTGAAATAGACATTATTTTTAATTATTGCGACTACATTACCTACTTTTTTCTGATTATATTATCCTTATATTATGCATTATTATACCATCATTGGGTGTTTTACTATCCTATCATTAGGAAGTATCGGTGGCTGTCAAAGCAAAACATCTACCACCACTACCACCACTGTAACCCCCAATACTACCACTACAACGGCTAGTGCAGACATAGAAATACCTATTTTTAAGGCATATCAACCTATTGGTCAGCAAGTAAAGCATACGTATTATACCTTATTTTATAATAATGCGAATGAACAAGCAGATTGGGTAGCATACAAGCTTACCAAAACAATGGTAAATAGCAAAAATGCGCAAAGATTAGATAATTTCAGAGAAGACCCAGCTGTAACCGATCAAAGTGCTAATCCGAACGATTATAGAGGTTCGGGGTACGATAGAGGACACTTATGCCCAGCTGCAGATATGAAGACAAATGAAAATGCGATGTCAGAAACTTTTTTTATGAGCAATATGAGTCCACAGGAGCATGCCATGAACACAGGCTGCTGGAATAACCTAGAAGATAGAGTAAGGGATTTTGCGAGATGGAGCAAAGAAATATATGTAGTGACAGGACCCATATTATACAACCAAACATTCTCTAAAAAAATAGGTAAAACTACAAAAGTAGTAGTGCCAAACCTATACTATAAAGCTATACTAGACTATACAGAGCCTGATATAAAAGCTATTGGATTCGTCATGGAAAATAAGGGATCAGAAGCGGCTACCGAAACTTTCGCTATAAGTATCGATGAACTAGAACAAAAGACAGGTATAGATTTTTTTTCTACCTTGCCTGATAATGTGGAGAATAAGATAGAAGCTTCTTTTAACTACGCTGATTGGCTAGTAGGTGACGACGATAGTGACGAAAGAAGTAAAGCCGCAGGAGGACGAAAAAACCGAAAAAATCGTAAATAATAATGGCATATATATTAGGCATAGAATCTTCTTGTGATGAAACAGCAGCAGCTGTAATAAAAGACAATTTAGAATTATCCTCTATCATCTACTCACAAGAAATACACAAGCAATACGGCGGCGTAGTACCCGAAATGGCAAGCAGACTACACGAGCAACAAATATCGTATGTAGTAGAAAAAGCAATCCAAAAAGCAAACATTTCTTTAACAGCACTTGATGCTATCGCATTCACGAATGGCCCTGGACTAGTAGGGGCTTTGTGGGTGGGAAACATGTTTGTAAAAGGGCTAGCAATGAGCCTAAATAAACCTATTGTGGCCGTTAATCATTTGAAAGCCCACATTATTGCCCATTTTCTTACTACCAATCCGCCGCCATTTCCTTTTTTATGCTTAACGGTATCTGGGGGGCATACGCAGATAGTAGTAGTACACAGCCATACAGACATGGAAGTGGTAATAACTACCCAAGACGACGCAGCTGGCGAATGTTTTGATAAAGTAGGCAAAAATATGGGACTGGAATACCCCGCAGGCCCTATTATCGACGTACTAGCTCAACACGGAAATGCTTCGGCTTTTGTGTACCCACGCCCTAGAACCAAAACAGGTAATTATAGTTTTAGTGGATTAAAAACTGCTTTTTTGTACCATATCCAAAAAGAAACGCTTACTAATCCTAATTTTATACACGAAAACAAAGCAGACCTAGCAGCTTCTATACAAAAAGCCATCGTAGATTATTTATTATCTATATTTATAAAAAAAGCGAAAGAATTCAATATAAGACATTTGGCAATATCTGGCGGAGTATCTGCAAATACTTACTTACGTACACAACTGGCATTATTAAGCAAAAAACATGCCTATACTTTCTATTCATTACCATTGCTGTACTGTACCGATAATGCTGCCATGATTGCTATTACAGGCTACTACCAATACCTAGCTGGGGATATTGCTACATTAGATGTAGCTCCTTTTGCAAAATATAAAGTATAGGTATTATAAATCAATATTGTACAAAAAATCCATTTGTTTTGCATTTACACTCTCTGGCAGCCACTGCAATAGTTGGTTGCGTATACCTGTAAGCAATCCATTTTCTAATTGTGCTATTTTTCCTATTGTCCAGGAATCTTCTATGATTTTTTTTACTCTTTGTAAGCGTATGGTTTGAAATTGTTGGAATGCTTGAAAAACATCTTTATTCTCTACCAAACATTTTTTTAGAAACGCTGCATCTTCTATTGCTTGGCATGCTCCTTGTCCTAGATTTGGGGTGGTAGCGTGGGCGGCGTCTCCTATTAATACTACCCTTCCGAGTGCTATTTTGTCCAACGGTTCTATGTCTATGATAGAGCTGTATAGTAGCTGGTGGTCGTAGGTATTCATCAGTACCTCGGGTACAGGCGTATGAAAATGTTGAAACTGTTGGTATAAATCCAAAGCAGAATACTGTTTTTTACTAGCTATTTCTTTTTCAGGAGTATTGAGTACGGCATACCAATAGGTGTGTGTACTACTGATAGGCGTAATACCGAATCGTCCATCTTTGCCCCAAGTTTCGGTATGTATATTATTATCTAGCAGCGATATAGGAGTTGGTATTACTGCTCTCCAACATACGTATCCTGCATATCTGGGTAGGGTATGTTTTTGGTATAATAGGCGGGCTATAGAATGAATCCCATCTGCAGCGATGATAGCATCTGCTTTTACTTGGCTACCATCTTCAAAAAAAACAACACAAGAAGATATATCTTGTTCTATATGGGTCAGGTTTTTATCTAAAAATAAAGAAGAGGCGGGAAAAATACGTAATAACTCTTCATGCAAATCTGCCCTATGTACTGCTAATAATTGCTTGGAAGAATTTGCGTCATGCGCGTCATAAGCTTGTTTTGTGAGTATGTTTCCGTTTTGGGATAAGATATGTACTTCTGCAATACTTCTGCTGATGGCTTTAATATCGGTATCAATGCCAATGTATTTAAGGGCTTTCAAGGCATTAGGAGCAAGTGCTATGCCTGCACCTATGTGTTTCCATTGTGGGGCTTTTTCGTATATTTCTACTTCTATACCTATACTTTGAAGGGCTATAGCGGTACACAAGCCACCAATACCCGCTCCTATTATAATGATTTTCATCGTGTTGGTATTTTTATAAATACTTGTGACCTTTGGTGAGTTTTATTTCATTTACGTATTTTTTTATGTCTTGTTCTCTATCTTTTTGGCAAATTAATAGTGCATCTTTGCTATCTACTACAATAAAATTATCTAATCCTTGTACGAATATTACTTTTTGATTTTCGGCAAATATGATGGAGTTTTTAGTGTCATGTAATACAGCATTTGCTGCATTTACTACATTAGAGTTAGCATCTTTGGTAATGGTATCGTACACTGCTCCCCACGTACCTAAATCTGACCAACCAAAAGCAGCTGGTATAACGTATACATTATTAGCTTTTTCCATTATACCTACGTCAAAAGAAATATCTTTGGGAAAAGAAGTGTAGATAGAACGTATATATTCGTATTCGTCGGGAGTATTGAGGTACATTTTTATTTCTTCAAAAGCATCGTAGATATAAGAACAGTGCTCACGTATAGCGTCGGATAAGCTGTTTACAGAACCAATAAAAAGACCTGCATTCCATACAAAATCACCACTTTCCAGAAAAGTTTGTGCGACATCTTGGGGCGGTTTTTCAGTAAACATTTTTACTTTTTTTACTACGGCATCTGTTTCTAGGTATTGTATATAGCCGTATCCAGTACTTGGAAAAGTAGGTGTGATACCTAGCGTAATTATACCATCGTTTTGGGCAGCAAATTCTGCGGCTGTATGAACGGTTTGTATGAATACATCTTCTTTTAATATCAGATGATCGGAAGGGGCTATTACGAGTATAGCATTAGGATTTAGGGCTTTTATTTTTTCTACTGCGTAAGCGATACACGGAGCTGTATTTCGGCGAGATGGTTCATAAATAAGCTGGCTATCTTTTACGGCAGGAAGCTGGTCATGAATATGTTGTTGGTAGCTTTCGTGTGTTACAATATAAATATTTTCGGGAGTAGTATATTTTATAAAACGGTTGTAAGTTTGTTGAATCAAGGTTTCGCCTATGCCAAGGATATCTAGGAACTGTTTAGGGCGTACTGTACGGCTAGCAGGCCAAAAACGACTACCTACCCCGCCTGCCATTATGATATAATATAAATTAGAATCCATAGTTGTATATTGGGTAATGGTATGTGAAATAATAAATACAAGCGACAAATATAACCATTTCTATTAAAACGAAAATAATTCTTTCATGAAAGCTTATAGAAGTACGGTATCTATTTCTTTTGC
>JAYUJA010000069.1:0-7288 GCA_043765495.1 Bacteroidia bacterium | reverse complement strand
TACGTAATAAAATAGATTCTGCTACGTATATTTGTATAAGCATATCGGCTATGTTCATCAATATTTCTTGTTCTTTCGACAAAGTCATCATTAGCTTTTGTACTGCTGCACCAGCAATCATTAAAGCTGCTTTTTTGTAATTTTTTAGGTATCTTTTTTCATTTGCCAAAACGCTTGTATCTTCATCACCACCAAAATCTGGAATAGATAGTAATTCACTCGCTACTGCTTGAGCGGGACGCATCAAATCTAATTCGCCTTTTAATGCACGTTTTAGTAACATATCTACTGTAAGCATACGATTTATTTCATTCGTACCTTCAAAAATACGGTTGATACGAGAATCACGGTATGCTCTATCCATTGGTGCTTCTGCGGAGTATCCCATTCCACCATATATTTGTACGCCTTCATCTACTACAAAATCCAATGATTCGGAAGCAAATACTTTCATGATAGCACATTCTACTGCAAACTGTTCTACACTTTTTAGTTTCGCTTTTGTACTTTCCATTCCTCCTGCTACTAATGCTTCGTACGCATCGTCGATATTCTGACCTGCACGGTAGCTAGCAGTTTCAGTAGCGAAAGTACGGATAGCCATTTCTGCTAGCTTATGACGGATAGCACCATATTTAGAAATCGAACGACCAAATTGTTCTCTTTCGTTAGAGTATTTCGCAGCGTAGGTGATAGTAGATTTAGAAGCACCAGTAACGGCAGCAGCTAATTTTATACGACCAATATTCAATATATTCACTGCTATTTTAAACCCATTTTCTCTTTCAGATAGTAAGTTTTCTTTTGGAACTAGACAATCGTTAAAAAATACCTGACGAGTAGAAGAACCTTTGATACCCATTTTTTTCTCTTCTTCGTTCAAAGTGATTCCTGGGTAGTTTTTTTCTATGATAAATGCACTGTGGTTTTTATCGTCGTCTATTTTTGCAAAAACAATGAATATATCTGCAAATCCAGCATTCGTAATCCACATTTTTTGTCCATTGATTACATAATGTGTACCTTCTGCATTCAATACTGCTTTCGTTTTTCCTGAATTAGCGTCCGATCCAGCATTGGGCTCTGTCAAGCAGTAAGATGCTTTCCATTCTCCTGTAGCTAGTTTTGGTAAGTATTTTGCTTTTTGTTCTTCGTTTCCATAATACAAAATAGGCAATGTACCTATCCCTGTATGTGCGGACAAAGCTACCGAAAAAGCATGTCCTGCTCCTGTAACTTCTGATACCAACATTCCTGTATTAAAATCCAATCCTAATCCACCATATTCCGTTGGTACAGAAACGCCTAACAATCCTAACTCTCCTGCTTTGATTAATAAAGATGGCACTAAACCTGCTTCCATCTCATCTATCTTCTCTACATTAGGCATTATTTCTTGTTCTAAAAAGTCTTTGCACGTTTGAGCTATCATTAATTGCTCTTCTGACCAATCCTCTGGTGTGAATACAGACTGCCAAGCAGAGTCTTTGATAAGGAATTCTCCTCCTTTAATAGTGTTTTTTTGTACGGTTTCCATGCTACAAAGTAATAATAAGTAAAAAGGTCGTTTTTTTGTGGTGCAAAGATACTATAAAAATTAATATGTTTTAACAAATAAAAATCAAACAAATTACAACAAAATAACCCATTTATTAACAATTAATTACCAATAATAATTACCGCTAAATATTATTTTAACCTGAAAAATACTTTTACTATCGTCGCAAATTACACTCTTTTATTTTTATCTTTGTGACATTAAATGTAAATAATTTCCATAATAAACCTATTTATTACAACGCATTCCTAGTAAAATTATAAAATTTTTAATGTATAAATCTATTTTGAGTTATTTGGTATAAAATTTTTACTACATTTGTGTTATTATAATAAAATAAGTAGATTGTTTTAGTATTTTTGAATTTTAATAAATAATTACACTTTTTAATATGACTATAAATTATACTTCTCTTTTGCTTCTAGTTAGCAGTATCGTACTATCTACTACTAGTTTTGCACAGAAATTGCCGCATTATTCCCAATATATGATGCAGCAAAGTATTATTAATCCTGCTGCTATGGGGGCAAATAAGTTCATGACAGGTGCTTTATTGTACAAAAATCAATGGACAGGCATGAAAGGTGCGCCACGAATTGTAAACCTAGATTTTACAATGCCTTTGACAAAACAAAACTATTACAACAATAATGGTACTACATCGTATATCGGTATCAATATAGTAGACGATAGGATTGGGGTGAATGTAAGTGACGTGCTAACGGCTTCGTATGCTTTCAGAATGCAATTAGTGAATAATGCAAGTCTTACTTTTGGGCTAGGAGCAGCCATAGGAGTACAAAAAAACAGGTATTCTTTGATAGAAACTTCCGACCCTAACGATCCTATGTTTGGCTGGGATACTCCTACTTTGATAATGCCTAATGCCCGTGCAGGTGTTTATTACAATACGCCAAAATTTTATGTAGGATTTGCGATTCCTAACTTATTTACTAATTATGCAAAGCAGACTACAGGCTCTTTTAAATCTGCTACTATGTATAATTTCCGATCTTCTCATTACGTACTACATGCAGGTACTGTGCTAGATCTGGCAGATAATATAAAATTCACGCCCTCCATATTGGTAAAAGCAGTGGGCGGCGCTCCTATACAAGCCGACTTGAATGCACAGTTTTTGTTTAACCGAAAATTCGGAATTGGTGCTTCTTTTCGTACCCAAAAAATACTTATTGGTTTACTGAATTATCGAATAAATGATAATATTTCCATAGGATATGCTATGAATTACGATTTTACACTATTAAGCAAATTTAGTAAAGGAAGCCACGAAATACTATTGCAATTCCGTCAATCGAATGACAAATCGGATTGGGAAATAGAAGATATTAGATAACCACCTTGTATGAAGTATAATATGAAAGGAACGTGGCGATTAGTAAAAACAGTAGCTACTCCATTTCAAAAATTTATTCAATCCGAACAGTCTGCTGGAATAGTATTAGTAATCACTACCATTGTTTCGCTTGTTTTAGCAAATAGTAGTTGGCAAAATGCGTATATTTCTTTTTGGGAAAATAACCTTGCTATTTCTATTGCCGATCTTCACTTATCGTTTAGTTTTACGGGCTGGATTAACGACGCTTTGATGGCTTTGTTTTTCTTATTAGTAGGCATAGAACTCAAAAAAGAATTCATACAAGGCGAATTAGCAGAAAAGAAAAACGCAGTATTGCCATTCTTATTAGCGTTAGGCGGTATGGTGATGCCAGCCCTCTTGTATACATTATTCAACCTGCACACCCCTACGGCTAATGGCTGGGGCGTACCAATGGCTACAGACATTGCTTTTGCGCTTACTATATTCCGTTTATTGGGAAATAAAGTAAGCTATTCTCTCAAAATATTATTGACAGCCCTAGCAGTCATAGACGATCTAGGAGCTATCGTAGTAATCGCACTATTCTACACCAGTCAGTTGTCTATTTATTATTTATTGATAAGCATACTATGGACGATTATAGGCATTGTTTTATCGTATTATAAAATCCGTTTTACTTCTTTGTATTTATTACTAGGAATACTACTTTGGTATACGCTACATGCTGCAGGTATCCACCCTACTATTGCTGGGGTAGCGATAGGGTTTTTATTACCTATAAACCAAGGCAACAAAGTAGGAGACGCACTACACTACACCGTACCTTATTTTATATTACCTCTATTCATCGCTGCGAATACTGCTTTGTCGCTCGATTTATCGCTCGATTTTGTCACCTTGCCAAACATAGGTATATTTGTTGGGTTAGTAATAGGTAAGCCAGTAGGCATTATACTAGCGGCTTGGTGTGCAAAAATCACCAAAATAGCTACTCTTCCTTCTACTGTCAATATGCACGACATTGTTGGGTTAGGGCTTACGGCTGGTATTGGATTTACGGTATCTATTTTCGTAGCTAGTTTATCCTATATACAAATACCTATTCTGAACGGGGCTAAATTAAGTATTATGCTGGCTTCATTGCTAGCAAGTATGCTAGGATACGCGTATTTATCTTTTTTATATACTAAAAATAATCCTAAATAATTGCTACTAAATTCGCTGTAATTATCTACATTATTTTTTATAAAACTATTGTTTTTTTGATTAACTTTGCAGCGTTTTAAATAAACACACTTATAACATCTGGAAACCTAATTTTTGAAGGGTTACCAACCGAGTATTCGAAAAACAACGGTGGTAAAATGATGTGGGCAAAGCTCAGCCAAATATATGTTTCGTAGCTCCCGCATTTTTCTTTTTAATGGTATCCATTCGTATAAAGTTTTACTGTTTTCATTATTTTATCTTTATAAAAAAAAGACAATATACACCATGCACCCATTATATCAAATAGCCAAAGAAAGAATACTTTTATTAGATGGAGCAATGGGAACGATGATTCAACGTCATATCCTTACCGAAGAAGATTTTAGAGGCGAACGGTTCAAGAATCATACCAAAGACTTGAAAGGTAACAATGATTTACTATCCATCGTACGTCCAGACATCATAAAAGAAATACATAAACTATACCTAGCTGCTGGTTCGGATATCATTGAAACCAACACATTTAGCTCCACTACTATCGCACAAGCAGATTATGATCTAGAACCCTTGGTGTATGAACTAAACTACTGGTCTGCTAAAATAGCCAAAGAAGCCGCACAAGAATATACTGCCTTGACGCCTGATAAACCTAGATTCGTAGCAGGAGCCATAGGGCCTACCAACCGTACTGCTTCTATTTCCCCTGATGTAAATAATCCAGGATTTAGAGCTATCAGCTTTGATGAACTAGTAACAGCCTACTACGACCAAGCCAAAGGACTAGTAGACGGTGGAGTAGATATTTTATTAATAGAAACTGTTTTTGATACACTGAATGCCAAAGCTGCTTTATATGCTGTTTCTTTATTATTAGAAAAAGAGAAAAAAGATATACCTATCATGATATCTGGTACTATCACAGATGCAAGTGGTAGAACCCTTTCAGGGCAAACGGTAGAAGCTTTTTGGACTTCCCTAGCCCACCTTCCATTATTCAGTATCGGGCTGAACTGTGCATTAGGAGCCAAAGAAATGAAACAGTACGTAGGCGAGCTTGCTACCATCGCACATACGAATATATGCGCCTATCCGAATGCTGGACTACCGAACGAAATGGGTGGATACGATGAGTCGCCAGAAGAAATGGCACATTTTATAAAAGATTATGCAGACAATAGTTTTGTAAACATTGTAGGTGGCTGCTGTGGTACAACCCCAGAATTCATCGCCGCAATGGCAAAAGTAGTACAAAAAGTATCACCAAGGATAATACCCGAAAAACGTGCAGTAGCTTGTTATAGTGGTTTGGAAGCATTAGTAGCCCGTAAAGAACTGAATTTCTTAAACATAGGGGAAAGAACCAACGTGACAGGGTCTAGGAAATTTGCTAAACTAATACTAGACGGTAAATACGAAGATGCACTATCCGTAGCCCAACAGCAAGTAGACGCTGGAGCCCAGATAATAGATATAAATATGGACGAAGGAATGCTAGATGCCGAAAAAGCAATGGTACATTTCTTACACCTTATCGCTTCTGAACCAGCTATATGCAAAGTGCCAGTGATGATAGATTCTTCTAAATGGAGCATCATAGAAGCAGGATTAAAATGCTTGCAAGGAAAATGTATCGTAAATTCTATTTCTCTAAAAGAAGGTGAAGAACTATTTCTAGAACAAGCCATGAAAGTAAAAAGATACGGTGCAGCAGTAGTGATAATGGCATTCGACGAAGTAGGGCAAGCCGACACCATGCAACGGAAAGTAGATATATGCTCACGTGCTTACAACCTATTGATCGAAAAACTAGATTTTGACCCTTATAACATTATTTTTGACCCTAATATATTCGCTATAGCTACTGGTATTGAAGAACATAACAATTACGCAGTAGATTTCATTGAAGCAACCCGCATCATCAAACAAAAATTCCCAGCTACAAAAATTAGTGGTGGAGTAAGTAATGTTTCTTTTTCTTTTAGAGGCAATGATACGGTGCGAGAAGCCATTCATAGCGTGTTTTTATTCCATGCTATACAAGCTGGTATGGATATGGGCATCGTAAATGCTGGTATGGTACAAGTATACGACGAAATAGAACCAGCTTTGCGAGAACTAGTAGAAGATGTAGTATTAAATAAAAGAGAAGACGCTACAGAAAAATTACTAGCCTACGCAGATAATGTAAAAGGAAAGAAAAAAACACAGGAACAAATACTCGAATGGCGGAATAAAGATGTAAAAGAAAGATTAAAATACGCATTAGTGAATGGTATAGTAGAATTTATCGATGCAGATACGGAAGAAGTATACCAAGAACTAAAAACAGGCTTGGCAGTAATAGAAGGCCCGCTAATGGACGGTATGAATGTAGTAGGAGAGCTATTTGGAGCTGGAAAAATGTTTTTACCCCAAGTAGTAAAAAGTGCAAGAGTAATGAAAAAAGCCGTAGCCCACCTCACTCCTTACCTAGAAGCACAACAACAAAAAGGACAAACCGCAGGCAAAATATTATTAGCCACAGTAAAAGGAGACGTACACGATATAGGTAAAAATATTGTAGGTGTAGTACTTGCTTGTAATGGCTACGAAATAATCGATCTAGGAGTAATGGTGTCGTGTGCCAAAATAATAGAACAGGCCAAAGAAAAAAATGTAGACATCATCGGATTGAGTGGACTGATAACTCCATCGCTAGATGAAATGGTGTACATAGCCAAAGAAATGGAAAGAGAAGGAATGAAAATACCACTACTAATAGGTGGCGCTACTACTTCCAAAGTACATACTGCCGTAAAAATAGAACCTAACTACTCGGGAGCAACCGTGCATGTGCTAGACGCTTCGAAAGGAGTAGCCGTAGCCAGTAGCTTGCTTACCAAAGATGTAGATAGAAATATGGCTTACGAAAAAGCTATCAAAGAAGAATACGAACAAGTACGAAAAATACGAGAAGGAAAAAACCTTACAAAATCTTTGCTCACCTACCCAGAAGCGTTGAATAACCCTATAGTAATAGAATGGGACGATTATACGCCTCCCACGCCAGTATTTACAGGGAATAAGGTTTTTGATGACTATTCTTTGGAAACTATTGCACCTTACATCGATTGGAGTCCGTTTTTTGCTAGTTGGGAATTATATGGCAAATTCCCTGATATACTAACCGATAAAGTAGT
>JAYUJA010000068.1:0-2552 GCA_043765495.1 Bacteroidia bacterium | reverse complement strand
AATTTTCTGCCTTTTTCTCTGTTTCAAAAAGCATTTTTGTTCTTTCACAGTCTCTACAAAACACTCTATTCTTGGTAGGCTTCATAATTCAGTAAATTTATATATTTATAATACTTTCCTCCCCCTTCTATCAATGCTCTATCCAAGATTTCCAATATTTGCCATCGTCTATTTTCATGGCTTCTTGGGTTACCTTCAACGGTGCAAAAGTATCTATCATGACTGCTAGTTCGTGGGTATCTTTTTTGCCTATACTACGTTCGTATGCTCCTGGGTGTGGCCCATGGGGGATACCGCCAGTGTGCAAGGTCATTTGCCCTGGTGCTATGTCGTTTCTACTCATAAAATCTCCATCTACGTAATAAATAAGCTCTTCGGAATCTATGTTACTATGGTTGTAAGGGGCTGGAATGGATAACGGGTGATAATCATATAACCTTGGACAGAAAGAACATACTACAAAAGAAGAAGTTTCAAAAGTTTGATGTACTGGCGGTGGCTGATGGATACGCCCAGTGATAGGTTCAAAATTGTGAATAGAAAAAGCATAGGGGAAATTATACCCGTCCCAGCCTATTACATCGAATGGGTGAGTAGCATACACGTAATGATACAACTGATTTTCTTTTTTTATTTTAATTAAGAAATCTCCTTTTTCGTCAAAGGTTTGCAGATTAGTAGGCACTACGATATCTCTTTCACAATAAGGCGAATGTTCTAGCAACTGTCCAAAATGGTTGCGGTAGCGTTTTGGCGTATAGATTGGAGTTTTTGACTCTAAAAATAGTATTCTATTATCCGTAGTATCGAAGTGTATTTGATATATCATACCTCTGGGAATAATCAAATAATCGCCATACTTAAAAGGAATATTCCCTAACAACGTTTTTAGTATGCCTGTACCTTTGTGTATAAAAAGCAGCTCATCGGCATCGGCATTTTTATAAAAATAGGTATCCATAGACTGCATTGGTGCAGCCACTCCTATTTGTATTGTATTGTTTACTAATAACGTTTTTCTACTTTCTAAAAAATCGCTGGTAGGTGCTACATCGAAGCCTAATAGTCGCAAGCATTTCATGTTATACTCTATGGCTATCTGTGGGGTCACATCTAGGGTTGGTAGTATGTCTTTTACTTGTGTGGGACGGTGGACGTGGTATAGCAACGACGACATGCCATCAAAACCTACTGTACCGAATAGCTGCTCGTAATAGATATTCGTAGCATTGGGTTTGAAATGCTGGGTATGTCTTTTGGGTGGTATGTGACCTAGTTTTTGGTAGAAAGGCATAGTAGAAATAAGTATTTAGGAAAAGGATTACTATTTTAGTCTAACGCTATTACAAATAATTCTTGCTCGTACTGTACTGCAGCATTATCTTCTATGAGTACTTTCACGATAGTACCCGATATTTCTGCTTGTATTTCGTTGAATAGTTTCATTGCTTCTACCATACATACCACTTGTCCTTTTTGTATTTTGTCGCCTACTTGTACAAATAGGGGCTTATCAGGCGATGGGCGACGGTAGAAAGTGCCTATCATTGGCGATTTGATAATAACGGTTTTCGTGCTGTCTATTTCTGGTTTACTAGCCACAACGGGAGCAATAGCGGGAGCAGCAATATTGGTAGTAGTATCTATTCGTATAGGATTGATGGCAGCAGGTAGCGGAGTAGAAATCACAGGCGAGGCGTATTTTTTGACACTGATTTCTATATCGGCTACTTTTATAGTAACTTCTGCTAGATTAACGGTTTCCAAATATGCAATTAAATCCTTGATGGCTGTAGTATCCATAATGTAAAGTAGATTGGTTTTATGAAGATGCAAATAAACAAAAATAATTAAGATATTGAAGTATAAGCTTTCAAAAATAGGCTATTTTGTTTAACTTTGCGCATTATAACTTTTATTATTTTTATCTTTATTTAAAAAATAGTATGAATACTGTAGCTATTAACAAAAATTCTTGGATTGACTCCCTAAACATTGGTTTGATGTTGCTATCATGTATCGTAGCTTTTGTTCTTCCTTTTGAGACATTCTTATTCGTATATGCCATACTTGGCCCTTTGCATTACCTCACAGAAATTAATTGGCTACACCAGCGTAATTATTTTACAAAACAAAAAAATGATTATTTATTCTTATTATTAATGGGGATAGGAATCACAGCAGGAGCATATTTTGCAAAAGCATACAATGGCGATGTACAAGAAGGACTAGAAATAGATAGGAATTTTCTGGACGTATATTCTACCCATTTTGTGTACTTGGCATTGGCTAGCTCCCTTGCTTTTGCATTCATAAAAGGTACGTATAACAGGGTCATCGCATTTATGATTATCACATTAGGGTTTTTTCTATTCCAGCCTTGGGACATACTACCAGAAGAAGAACGAACAGGAAGGCATGCTTTTTTCTTCTATTTCTTTGCTGTATTTTTGCCTACGCTTATCCATGTATTTATATTTACTGGCTTATTCATCATCAGTGGTGCGAAAAAAAGTAAAAGTGCCGTAGGTATTGCTTCTGTAATAGTGTTC
>JAYUJA010000067.1:0-7360 GCA_043765495.1 Bacteroidia bacterium | reverse complement strand
AACTGGTAAAAAAGAAAATGAGAATTTATTTTCTCTTTTACAGAACTAAAGTCTTTCAAAATTGCTCCCAAAGTTGCATTTATTACTTGAACTTACGTTATTTATTGGAGGTTTTTTTATTTATTTATGGTAATAATAATATTATAAATAAGTTAGACAAAAAGAAAACGTAATCTAGTCACGAATTTTAGTATAAAGGCATATTATCTCAATTATTTATTTACATTTGCAACCTTCGCATTTTTAAATTATATATTCAATCACACGTATTATGAATACAGAAATATTATACACAGGCATCGGCTTACTAGTAGGAGGGATAGGTGCATACGGCTACAGTCGTCTAGTCGGCAATAAGACCGACTTCGAAAAAGTAAATCAGCTAGAAAGAGAAGCAACGGAATTGATAAAAATGAATGAACTGAAAAGTAAAGAACTAGAACAAGATCAGCAAAGTTTAGAAAAAAAGAAAGCAAACGTATTGAAAGACGCTGAAACAGAAGGAGAAATGGTAAAAAAAGATAAAATGCTACAAGCAAAAGAACATTTTTTACAACTAAAAACAGACCACGAAAAGAAAGCCAGCGAAAGAAATCAACTATTGATAGATGGAGAAAATAAATTAAAACAAAAAGAAACTACTTTCCAACAAAAAGTAGACGATCTAAAAAAGAAATACGAAGAACATACCGTAAATAACAAGCAATTACAAGCCCAAATACAAAGCATACAACAAAAAGAAGAAGCAACTACCAAACTACAAACCGAAGTAGAAAAAGTAAAAACTGAAACCGAAAATCTACGCAAGCAACAAATAGAGAAATTAGAAAAAATAGCGGGATTAAGGGCAGAAGAAGCCAAAGAACAACTAGCCGAACAAATGCGAGCAGAAGCAAAATCTGCTGCTATGTCCTACATCAATGAAGTAATAGATGATGCAAAACTTACGGCTAACAAGGAAGCAAAACGTATCGTAGTACAAACCATACAACGAGTAGCTACCGAAACAGCAATGGAGAATACTATTTCAGTATTTAATATTGAAAATGATGATATAAAAGGACGAATTATTGGTAGAGAAGGACGAAATATCCGAGCAATAGAAGCCGCAACAGGCGTAGACATCATCGTAGACGATACCCCCGAAGCTATCGTACTATCGTGCTTCGATCCAGTAAGAAGAGAAATAGCACGACTTTCGCTACAACAACTAGTAGGAGACGGACGTATACACCCAGCTCGTATCGAAGAAGTAGTAAGCAAAACCAAAAAACAAATAGAAGACGAAATAGTAGAAACAGGAAAAAGAACCGTACTAGAACTAGGAATACACGGCCTACACCCCGAACTTATCAGAATGGTAGGAAGAATGAAATACCGTTCTTCTTATGGGCAAAATTTATTACAACATTCCAGAGAAGTAGCAAACCTGTGTGCAATAATGGCAGCAGAGTTAGGATTGAATGTAAAAATGGCAAAAAGAGCGGGATTATTACACGATATAGGCAAAGTGCCTGACGATGAGCCTGAATTACCACATGCTATATTAGGTATGAAATTAGCCGAAAAATACAAAGAAAAACCAGAAGTATGCAATGCTATTGGAGCGCATCACGATGAAGTAGAAATGACTTCCATGATTTCGCCAATCATACAAGTATGCGATGCAATGTCAGGAGCAAGACCAGGCGCACGAAGAGAAATTAGCGAATCCTACATACAACGATTAAAAGACCTAGAAGCACTAGCCCTATCCTACGATGGAGTAGCTAGTACCTACGCCATACAAGCAGGAAGAGAACTACGAGTAGTAGTAGAAAGTGAAAAAATATCCGATAAGCAAATGGGCGAATTATCGTACGATATTTCTCAAAAAATACAAAATGAAATGACGTATCCAGGTCAGATAAAAATAACCGTTATTCGAGAAACAAGAGCTATCAGCTACGCAAAATAAAATTATTCCCATGGTATTTGCTACTACAATAGCTAATCCTATAGCTAAACAAAACTTACAACAAGCCTTTGCAAAAAATCGTTTAGGGCATGCTTTATTATTAGAAGGAAAGGAAGGCAGCGGCAATTTAGCCGCTGCTTTGGCTATTTGTCAATTAGTGAATTGTGAAAATCCAACCGCCGAACCTGATGCCTGTGGTGAATGCAATAGCTGCTTAAAAATACAAAAATGTATCCACCCAGATATACATTTTTGCTTTCCTGTAGCTGCCACATCTGAAAGTGGTACTGCAGCCAGTAGTAGTACTACTCAATTCCTACCATTAGTACGAAAATTTCTTTTAGAACACATAGAAGCACCACTAGAAAAATGGATAGAATATGCCGAATTTTCCAAAGGAAGCGTTTCTATTAAAGTAAATGAAATAGAGACTATGCTCAAAGATTTAAGAATGCAAAGTTATGAAGCTAATTACAAATGTTTTATAGTATGGCATCCTGAAAAAATGAACATACAATCTTCTAATAAAATACTAAAATCGCTAGAAGAACCTGCAGATAATACCCTGTTTTTATTGGTAACAGACAGCACACAAACTATTTTACCTACCATACTATCCCGAGTGCAACGCGTATATTTTCCGCCTATTCCTGCCGAAATAATAAGCAAAGAATTAAGTAAAAAAATAGAAAACATAGAAGCAGAAAGTATTGCCCACCAATGCAATGGAAATATGTATCTAGCAAAAAAACTAGCAGCACATGAAAATATTTCTATGTATTTTCCCGAATTAGTGAACTGGCTACGCATGTGCTATGCCCTCAAAGTGATGAACCTAGTGGAGTGGACAGAACAGATGAGTAAACAGTCCAGAGATTACCAAAAGCTGTTTTTACAAAATGTATTGGATTTTTTAGAAAAAATGATGCGAAAACAATACGGTATTGCTGTTTCTTTTACACCAGAGCAAGAAGAATTTGCGAGCAAATTTTCTCCTTTTTTTAATACTAAAAATGCTTCTTTGATTTATACAAAACTAAATGAAGCCATAGGATATATAGATGGTAACGCGAATGCTAAAATACTGTTAATGGATACTTCTTTGCAATTGCATCTACTACTTCGTATGCAGTAGTATTATTGTAAGTCAGTAGCCCAAAACCCACGCCCATACGTACTTATTATAAGCCTATTATTAGCGCTATCTATTTCTATATCCGTAACAATGCAGGAAGGCAAGTTCGTAGAAAAAGGTTTCCATTCTGTCATGGTATTACTACGATAATAAACACCAATATCATTTGCTAAATAAAGTGTATAGCCTATATTAGTTGTATGGCAAGTTATTTCATTAATTTCTTGGCAAGGCAATCCTTGTGCAAATTTCGCCCATGATTTGCCTGCATCGTACGATTCGTATAGCTTATAGTTATCTACATTGCCATACGCTAGTCCTATCCATATATGTTTTGGATTCGTGGGGTCTACCGTCATCGCACGTATGTATGTCCATCTTGGAATATCCGCATCGGATAGTTTTAACGAAGGCGTTCTATCCTCCCAAACAGGCTTATCGCTTTCCGCGTTTTCACATGCATAAAATTTTTCTTTGGAAGTGGCATCTGTCCAAATAGGATTTAGGTACGAAAAATAAACATAATTAGGATCATTCGGTGCTATAGCTAACGCGCTTATTGCTTCTCTAACGCTTATATTAGATATATTTTTCCATTGCTTATCACCTGCTTTTAATGTATATACATCGTTGTAGCCAGTATATATTTTATTGCTTATTTTATTGTTATAAATAGGTCTATCATTAAGGGCAGGAGCTTGTAAATAAGGGGCATACGCTGTCCAAGTTCTACCAGTATCTATGGATTTGGTTAAGCTAGGCACACCACCATTGATGCAGGCTACTAGTTCATTGGGCTTATCTGGGAAATAAGATGCATCATAGGCATCGCCCATTACATTGTGGTACCAAGTAGCGTTTTTGTAGGTATACATGCCATTGTCTTGCGTACCGCCGAATATAGAGCCTCCATTAGCATCGGGTATGTATCCTAGTCCCCATACTTGTGTCATACAAAATTCAGGGCTATTAAGGCTTTGAAACGTTTTGCCGCCATCGTAGGTAATGGTCACACCGCCATCGTTTCCTATTAGCAATACATCACTATTCCCGTCTTCGCTCCAGCTTATTGGCACTAACTCTCTCACATCTACATGCATATTTTTAGCCCGTATATCGTAGCTGTGTAGTGGTTTGAAGGTTTTGCCTGCGTCTATTGATTTTCGCATCAAATCATCACCACAGTACATTATAGTAGGGTTTTTAGGATTTACTAAGTATTCCATGAACCACATTCCTGCGTCCAGATTTCTAGGATTACCTTGTATTTCCCATGTCTTTCCATTGTTTTCAGACTTACAGATATAGTATTTATATTTGCTACCATTATTTATTCTATAAAAAGCAAACCAAGCTTTACACGTAGTTTGTATTTCTATACGCTCTATGTCGTCGTTGGCTTCTATGGGAAGGTTATTCGTTAGATTATTCCAAACTTTTCCATGATTTTTAGAGTACCATAATTGTTTTCCTGCGGCGAATACGCCTTTACTATTTTTGGTATCGAAGGATAGTCTAAAAAAAGAGGGGCATAGTTCTTTGTCTACTTCATTCACTACTGCCCAGTCTTTGCCTTCGTTGATGGTTCTATACACCTTGTTATCCACAGTAGCAAAAATATAGCGGCTATGATTAGGGTTTATTTTTACGGTTTGTACGCCTTTATTTTCACAAGGAGGAAGGTATAATTCTGTTTTTTGCCAGTTCGCTCCTCCATCGTCTGTTTTTAGTACTCCAGCACCAAATCTTTTATCTCCTAGGCTCATTCCTGTGGCTATGTACATTACGTCTGCATTATCTGGGTGCATGTCGCCATCTGTGACTCCAATAGCCGTTTCTGTATAGGTATCGCTAATACAATTCCAATGCTTGCCTCTATCTTTCGTAAGCCATAGCCCACCTGTACCACTTCCTGCCATTATTATATCTGTATTATGCTTATAAGGCACTACCGTAGGTATTATTCCAGCATTTTGTGTAGCAGTATAAAAAGGCCCTAATTGTTTCCAATTCCCTGAAAAATTTTGTGCAATGCTTGGATAGGTATTTAGCAATAGCAGTACCAATACTATTTTATACATATATTAATTTTTGATTATTTTTTTGATTTGCTCTTGTCCGTTTTTATTTTTTATGTGTGCTATGTACATTCCTGTTTGCCAGTCATTTGCATCTATGGTATAATTTTGTACTACATCTTGTATGTTTTTGGTATACACTAGTTTGCCAGTTACATCGTATATTTGTATGTCTATGGGGCTGTTGTTGTATATTTGTAAGCGTAATTCTGTTTCTATTGGATTAGGGAAAAAGCCTACTATGGGAGCTTCTATATTCGGTATTGCTAGTAGTAGTGTGTTATCGTTGTATACATTTTTATCGTTTAATATCCAATTTTTAGGATCTATCCTTACTTCTATTACATCGCCAGGTATATTCCAGTTGTAGGTTTTTGTATTCACATCGTGCATTACTGTAATGAAAGTGTCTACAAGCGTTGTTTGTACTCTATATTCTATGGGAGTAATGAATAATGGGGTAGAGGAGGAGGCACTTTGTTGGCTTATCATAGTAAAATTATCGCCTTGTTTTGCCCATCTTACTTCAAAAAACGGGTATCCTTGTCCATAAAACCATTGGTCAAAAAACTGTGTCCAATCTCTGGCAGTATTTGTTTCTAGGGTATGTTTAAAATCTTGTACAGAAGCATTTCCAAAAGAGTATTGTTGTTGGTAATTTTTTAGGAATTGAAAGAAAGTACTATCATTTCCTATTTCGTAGCGAATCATGTGCATGAAAGCACTTCCTTTGTCGTAGGTAAGTCTGCTACTGAATACTCGCGTTTCGTTATTGGTGTCCAATGGGTTGATAAACATACTGCCACCATACTCTGATTTTACGTTTTGGTGTACTTGTGCCATGTGCTGTTGTGCATCTGCATAGCTACGGATATTCTCAAAAGCTATGTATTCTAAATAACTGGTAATGCCTTCATTCACGAATATGTCGCCCCAGCTTTTGCAAGTCACATGATCGCCGAACCATTGGTGACCAAGTTCGTGTACTTGTATTACAAAGTCGGTATAGTCGTCCTGAAAAAAGTTGATAGTAGTCATCGTTTGGTGTTCCATTCCACCACCAATAGGGCACATGCATTGTCCATATTTTTCCTCATGAAATGGGTAAGTACCAAATTTTTCGGAATATAATGGGATAGCTTGTGCTAGAACACTTATTTTGTCTTGCAAAGCTGGAAGTACACCAGGGCTGTCTAACAAGAAGTTTTGTATACGAAGGGGATTCGCTACTCCTAGCAGGTTTACATACAAATCGTACACATTATAGTCTGCTACTGCTATTCCTATTAAGTAATAATCAATAGGATAACGTGTTTTCCATTCGTAGCGATGCTTGGTTGTACCTATCGGAGTTACTTGCTGTAACACACCATTTGCGGCAGCTTGGTTAGCGAGGGAAGTGGTAATCCAAGTATCTACCGAATCTATTTTATCTCGTAAAGAAGTTTTACAAGGATACCAATTTCTTGCTCCTTCTAACGAACTCATCGTACAGGTAACGTTTTTATTCCACGAATTATCTTGTAGAGCTAGCACACCATTACCACCAAATATTCCTTGGTTACTATTTGCATCTCCTTGGTAGTAAGTTTGTACAGTCACCATCTGCCCTATAATGGCTGGTGTTGATAGGTTTACTTTGGTAATATTTCCGTCAATTATTCGTTGAAAAGATTGTTTTGTACCATTTACATAGATAGAATCAATGGTATAAGCATCGTTTAGTTCTAATGTAAAATAGCTAGCTGTATCTGTCCATAGTGCTTTTGTAATCACACTACCTTTGATATATCTAGTATTTTCTTCTACTTGTAGGTCTATTTTATGGTATTTAGTATCGTAGTGGTACAGCAAACTTTGTTCATAGGATAGCGCTCCTGCTTTGTTGTGTAGTGCAAAGCTATTTTGTTTTTGAATGGCACATGGATGTTGTGCTAGTAGTATATTGCCTGCAAAAGCACTTACTAATAAGGCAGTAATTTTAAAAAAATGATTCATGGAATATTTATTTTTTGTTTTGTAATAGATACTGCAAATATACCTTTATATTTTGATACATAGTATAATTTTATTGTATTAAAGCTACTTTTCCAACAAAAAACATAGGTTTGCCGAGTATATCGGTTGCTTCTATTTTATAGGTATAAATATCCAATATAGCTGGTTGTTTTTTATAGTTACCGTCCCAGC
>JAYUJA010000066.1:0-2569 GCA_043765495.1 Bacteroidia bacterium | reverse complement strand
AATGTACAGATGCTAGACGATGCCCGTGGCATAGAAACCAATAGCCAATATGGAGAATTTTACCAAAAAGACGGCAAAGCAATACTAAAAGGCAATGTGAGAGTAAAAAATAAACGCGATAATGTAGACATCACTACCGATTATGGCGAGTTTTATAACAATGGTAGTGCTAAAATGAAGGGAAATGTAGTAGTAGTAAATCATAACGATAATGTAAAAATAGAATCTGATGCCGCTAATTTTAATAACGATAAAGGCGAAGCTATTCTAAACGGAAATGTGGTCATGAACTCCTATAAAGATAGTACCAAAATCATAGGGCAGTACGCCGAAATTTACAACAAAGAAAGTAGAATAGTAGTAGATAAAATGGTATACATAGAAGATAGAAAGCAAAATATATTTGTAAAAGGAGACCATGCAGATCTGAATAACAAAGCAGGCACAACGCTTGTATACGAGCATGTACAGCTCATAAAAGTAGACTCGCCAGAAGATTCGTTATTTCTAGAATCCGATACGCTATACACCTATACCGAGAAAATAGATAGCCTAACTTCGTACAAGCATCTCCTAGCAAAAAAAAATGTGGCATTTGCTACCAAAGATATTAAAGGACTGTGCGATACGTTACATTATTCCTACAAAGATTCTACCCTGCAATTATACCATTCTCCCATTTTATGGCTAGAAAATACACAACTCACCGCTGATTTTATACAGATAAATACGATACACAATAAACCCGCTACTGTATGGCTACGAAAAAACTCTTTTGTAATACAAGAAATAGAACCAAGTATTTATAACCAGCTTAAAGGTACTAACATAGATGCGTATATACAGCAAGACACTATGCGTAAAGTAAGTATTATGCACAACGCACAATCCATTTACTATGCTAAAGAAACTGTGGATAGTAGCACTACTACGAATAATAGCTATATGGGAATGAACAAAGCAGAAGCAGATAATATGTATATGTATTTCCAAGTAAACAAAGTTCGTAAAGTCACGTTCATAAAAAGCCCTATCGGCGTGATGTACCCACTCAAAGACGTGACCCCAGAAGAAAGCCGACTACCAGACTTCCAATGGCACAGTGACAAAAAACCACAGCTAAATGCACAAAATTGGCATTTTTGGTAAATAATAACTACTCTTCATTTTGAAATAGATACATCTAAAATAACACAAAAAATCAAGCTTAATTATTGGATAGGAAATCGATAAGCCTTTCTATTATCCACCGATGCACAAAACACGCGTAGAATATAATTAAAGCTATCATACCAATCTGTTTATACAGCCGTTTATTCATTACACTGGGCAGTAATAGGGTATTTTTATTACTTATCTCAAAGGTTAGCTTTGGTATTTTTACAAAATTGGGATTACTGGGTTTATAACCGTCTAGGTGCTCTATATCGGCTTCGTTTTCATAGTATACCACACTTACGCCTACATTTTTATCTATAATAGCACCATTTTGAACAAATAAAATACTTCCACCTCCTGTATCTATCAGGTGTCCGCCACTTTCTATGTAATACAAACAACCGCCACCCCCAACTTTTAAGCTACCCTTGGATTTTATTAAAAAAAAATCGCCATCGCCGCTAGTGCTGTGTTGTGTTATTATTTTGGTAGACCCAGGCAAGGCTATCGGATTTGTTTTGCTGAATGGTGTGATGTATAATTTGCATTTAAAATCAATGTCTGCACTCGGTACAGCGTTGGATTCTATGCCTAGATTAATGGAATTACGCCCTAGTTTGCTTGTATTTTTGGTATCGTATTCTAATGTAATAGCCTTACTAGACTGGGGTTCTATGGTGAACGCTTTTTTGGATATATCGTCTCTATTCAAAGTTTCCCAATATGGGAAATTAATTTTAGAAACCGTCACTACCTCACTACCAATATTATGGATATAAAAAGTAATGTTTGCTATGTTATAATGTTCTACTTCTAGGGTATCTTCGGCGAGTACGATGGCTATTTTCCTACCTTCTACTACTGCTACAGAAGTTTCATCTATTTCCGTTATTTTGAGTTTTTTATTAGCGGTAGATACCCCACAACTGTCACATCTGATAGTATATACGGGTAGGTGAGCATCACAATAAAAGCAATAATAGGCTTTACGAATAATCATTTTGAATAGTAAAAAGTAGGAAATTTAGTAGCGGTTATACATGTAAAAATAATAAAAAATTTCTTGGTATATATGAATTTTATTTTGTGACATTGAAAATATTATTAATAACCTACTAAAATAATTCCAAAACTAAAAAAAGCTACCTTCTTTCGGAGGTAGCTTTTTAGTGTATTTTTATACGTAATTAAAAAGGATATTGATTTTTGCTGATGATTTCTTCTGCTACTCTACGACGGGTTTCTTTGGTATTAATTGGTTCTGTTTTTGTAAAACGTTTTAATCCCATTAGCATTACTCTTTGTTCGTCTCCATCAGCGAAGCTGTATAGCGCTTCTTTACCTGCTTTACTGATTATCTCACTAGCATTGAAGAAAAACGTTTTCGTCATGTCTATGTATAGGCTTGCAG
>JAYUJA010000065.1:0-7438 GCA_043765495.1 Bacteroidia bacterium | reverse complement strand
GATTAGTGAGGTTCGTTTGACCTGCAAAATTAAGATTATAAGTAGTAATATCATGCTGGGCAAATAAATTAGAAGTGACTAACATACAGCCTAACAAGCAACTACTTAAAAAAGATTTATTTTTCATTATAAAATAGTATGTAGGGATAAAAAGATATTAATGGGTGAATAATTATTGAGGGAAATTGCCTGTTAGGCTAACTTTCAAGCCCATGCGCAGTTTGAACTGGTATTGGCTATATATTTTTACTACATTGTTACCATTATTAGTAGAACTAGCTTGTGCTTTTAGTATTACTCTCTTTACTCCTAGATTTGCTAATGCTCTCCAAGCTGCTCCTGTCACTACTACATCGGTTATTTTATTCGTAGGATTCGTCACTATTCCATTGGCATCGATAGCCGCCGAAGCAAATATTGGTTGTTGGGCTGGATCTGGGAATAATACCGAAACTGGTACATTCGTCACTGGGTGTAAGAAATATATTTGTAGCTTGTTATCCATTGGGAAGCCGTTATCTACATTGATACGTAACAATACACTTTTTATAATATCGTTGGAATCTGTTAGTTCTCGCATATTGAATGCAACCGTATCCACGAATGCGAAATCGGAAGCCGTGCCTTGTAATGGTAATTCTATGTAAGAAGTAAATTTGATTTTACTGGTATCGGATACAAAATTACGAGTAGCTGGCATGCCTGCTGGGTTTATTCCACATTGTGCCGAGAAATACATATTGTTAGACTTCGTATTTGCTACGGTTTGTATGTTACTATTATTTTTATCCAAAGTAATCAAGTCCGTCCAACTATTGGTAGAAGAAGAAGCTGCTTGTATCATATAATTAGCTGGGAATCCTGTGATAGGAGTATTCGTACCATTAGCACTAGTAGCATAGAATGGGGACAGGCTATTCAACGATATTGGTAAGCCCATTTGGTTTTCTACTCTTATTTTTAGTAATGGATTATCAAAACTTATCGTTCCTCCAAAATCATTATTAAAAGCTTTAATAGCTACATTACCAGATATACTAGGTAAACTTAACTGTCCGAAATAACCTACCATGTTAGTATATTTTGGACTCTCTAGTTTAATAGTATAAGGATAACTAGGTGGCAAAGGATCTGCTGAATTTTTAGTGACTGCTACCGTACGAATCAGCGTAAAAGAGTTAAAACTATTGGCATTACCATTTGTCAAATCCCAATTGTCCCCATTTACAGGGAATACAGCACGATACGGAGCTGTAGCACCAGCTGGGATAGTAATTACTTTGGTAAAAGCGACATTATTTAATTTCAAATTAGGAATAGTTATTTCTACATTCAATGTTTGATTTTGAACGGTTGGAAATTCTACTACTAAATTTCCCCCTTTGAAAGTAATAGCATCTATTTCTAAACCAGAAGAAAAATTAAGAGCCTCGGAAGTAGTTCTAGAGTTTTCTACAATAACAGTAGTACCAATAGCCCCAGTTGCAAAAGAAGCCATAGTCACTGCATCAGCATTTACACTATTGTTAGTAATTCCATTTGGTAATATTAGTGCATCTTCTGCCTTGATGGAGTAGCTTACAGAGTCGTAGGCTAGTGTCAAAAATCCAGAAGCATCTTCTTGTATATTGCCATTTTTGTCAGCTTCTTTTAGTATATCTTTGATAGAAAGGGTAGAGTTCACGATAGGAGCGGCATACTGTCCATCATAGTTTTGTAATTTTACTTGGGAGAAAGAAAAGTCTTCTTCTTTGATGCAAGCAGTAAGAACAATAGCTACCAAAGCGATTCCGCTTACTAGGTATTTAGATGTAGGGAACATAAGTAGTAGGTTGGGGTATTAAAATTATTTTCGGACGGCAAAGATAAATATTTTTACACAAAAAACAGCTTTTTTTTACTATCTTGCATAAAAACAGTACATTTGCTACTTATTTTTATATATTTTAGAATTATGATTCGTAGTTTGGTTTTATTTTGCTGTATCATTGTTTTAACAACGAACCTGATTGCTCAAAAAAATACCTATAAAATTGCTTTTGGAGCTTGTGCTAGACAACCAAACCCGCTGCTAATACTAGATGTAGCACTACAGCATTCGCCTGATTTATTTATTTTCCTAGGCGATAATATTTATGGAGATACGGATAATATGGATACCTTACAAGCAAAATACGACCGTCTGGGTGCGAAACCAACTTTCCAACGTTTGGTACAAAAAACACCGATAATCGCTACTTGGGACGACCATGATTTTGGTAAAGATGATGTAGGCAGGCATTACCCATTCAAAGAAAAGTCCAAAGATATTTTTATGCGTTTTTGGAAAGAACCTACTACTTCTGAAAGATGGAAGCATGAAGGCATCTATGCTTCTTACCTAAAAGAAATAAATGGCAAAAAAATACAAATAATACTGCTAGATGTAAGAACCTTCAAAGACAATGCAAAACCCTACCAAGAAGGCATAATAACGGATAAAAGGTATTTTTATACCCGAGATTATTTGCCTTACACCAATGCAGATTCTACTTTATTAGGAAAAGAACAATGGGCTTGGTTAGAAAAACAATTACAACAAAAAGCAGATGTACGAATAATAGGGTCTGGCTCACAGTTCGGGATAGAGTACAATGGCTATGAAGCTTGGGCAAACTACCCAGAAGAGCAGAAAAAACTAGTGGCTATGATTCAGAAAAACAAAACAAATGGCGTTTTCTTTTTGTCTGGCGATGTACATTATGCAGAAATATCCAAATACCAAGTACCGAATATGTATCCTATCTACGATATTACTTCTAGCGGATTGTCTTCTACTTGGCTTTTTGCCACTCCTAACAGCAATAGAATAGAAGGCCCAGTGATGGAAAATCATTTCGGATTACTGACCATCGATTGTACTAAAAAATATCCTACTATAAAAACGGAAATATACGACATACAAAATAATCAACGGATAGAATACACATTTTCTACCAAAGAAATCTCTTTTTCTAAATAATATACCCTAGTATAAAAATTAATGCTAATTTTGTGCTTATTCAACCCTCTACACCGCTTTTTGATTTTATATATATGGAAATTGGAAAAAAAAATACGGTAGTATCTTCTACCAAATGGTACGAAAGACTACAAGAAGAATTCAAATTAGTAGTATTAAAACAATCTTCTTTCGAACAAAAAATCGCTTTATCTTTCTCTTGGAAATCCTTAATAGTATGGCTAGGAGTGGCTATTATTGTACTATTGATGTTTCTTATTTATATTATTTCCTTCACACCACTAAAATACTATATACCAGGCTATGCAGCAGATAATAAGTTACAGCAAAAAGTAGTAGATTTAAGCTCCAAAGTAGATTCTTTAAGCTATCAAATATTGGTAAAAGATAAATTCGTATTGGACTTACAAAGCCATCTATTAGGCACTTCTAAAAATGGTATCGACAAAAGTGTGCTAGTAAAAGATTCTACTCAAAAATACAATAACATAAATCCAGTACCAGCCCAGGAAGAATTAGCCATGCGAGACCAAGTAGAGAAAGAATCGAAATATACTATTTTTCAAGGAAATAAAACCAATACTTCCACTACTACTTCGAATACCATATTCGGGTTGCATTTTTTCCCACCAGTACAGGGCGCTCTAAACGATGGATTTGATGTAAGCAAAAGACACTTTGGAGTAGACATAGCCGTGCCTAAAAGCCAACCAATAAAATCCACTTTGGACGGTACAGTAGTACTGGCTACCTGGACAGCCGAAGATGGACACGTAATCCAAGTACAACATACCAATAATCTAGTATCTATTTATAAGCATAATTCCTCGTTACTGAAACGTACAGGACAAATAGTAAAAGCAGGAGATGTAATAGCAATCAGTGGCAATAGTGGTGAAAATACTACTGGCCCTCACCTACATTTTGAACTTTGGTACAATGGCTTGCCTATCAACCCTCGTAATTATATACAATTTTAATACATGGCTTATCAATAAAAATTTTGTGATATATGAATTTTAATCTACTTTTGTAGAAAATTAGCAAGAATGAAAGATTAAAAATAGCTACTAAAAAATAAAAATCAATAGAAATGTCATTACTTAAAATAACTATAGATGGCGTGAGCGCCGAAGTACCTGTAGGCACTACTGTATTAAGTGCTGCCCGCCAAATAGGTGGTAGCCTAGTGCCGCCAGCCATGTGTTATTATTCCAAGCTAAAAGGAAGTGGTGGTAAGTGCAGAACTTGTTTAGTAGAAGTAAGTAAGGGTTCTGAAAAAGACCCTCGCCCTATGCCGAAATTAGTAGCTTCGTGCCAAACGCCAGTAATGGACGGCATGGAAGTAAAAAGTGCTTCCTCGCCCAGAGTCACAGAAGCAAGAAGCGGCGTAGTAGAATTCCTATTAGCAAATCACCCACTGGACTGCCCTATCTGCGACCAAGCTGGAGAATGCCACCTACAAGACCTTTCGTACGAACACGGAAAAGATACTTCTAGGTATGAATTTGAACGTAGAACTTTCGAAAAAATAGACATCGGGGAGAAAATACAACTACACATGACCCGTTGTATACTATGCTACAGATGTGTGATGCTAGCCGACCAGCTTACCCCATCTCGCTGCCATGGGATACTGAATAGAGGCGACGCAGCCGAAATATCCACGTACATACAAAACAGTGTAGACAGTGAATTTTCGGGCAATATGATAGACGTATGTCCAGTAGGCGCACTCACAGACAAAACCTTCCGATTCAAAAGCAGAGTATGGTTCGTAAAACCGATGGACGCACACCGAGATTGTAAAAAATGCTGTGGTAAAGTAGTATTATGGACATCAGGAAAAGAAGTAATGCGTGTAACAGGGCGTAAAGACAAATACGGCGAAGTAGAAGATTTTATCTGTAATGAATGTAGATTCGATAAAAAAGATACTGCAAACTGGACAGTAGAAGGCCCTAGAAAGATAGAACGAAACTCCGTAATATCCCAAAATGTATATGCAAAAAACCTACAAAGAATCCCCTCTCCAAAATTACTAGTAGACGGACATTTATAAAAAGTACAATAGGCGAAATTCAGAAATGAATTTCGCCTATTGTACTTTTAAGTATTAAAACCAATTCTTGGTCTTTCTTCTTTTTGAGTTTTTTCAGAGTTCATTTTTACTCTAACTGCTTCATATTTTTGCAATTCCTTTATTGGAACTGATGGCTTTGTAGTTTTAATTATTTCTTCTAAAATTGTCATTCCAATTCTTGTTTTTTCTTTTAAAGCAAAACGAGAAGCTTCATTTACAAGAAATTCAATATCGGCTGAAACATAGTTATTTGTCAAAGTTGCAAGACTGTCATAGTCGATACCAAAGTCCAAAGGCCTGTTTTTTAAATACATTTCAAACATTCCTTTTCTTGCTTCAAAGTCGGGTGGTGGCAAATAAAATTTCTTATCCAAACGCCCAGCTCTCAACATTGCAGGGTCTATCATATCTGGATAATTGGTTGCACCAATTATAAATATTCCTTTTTCGCCTGTTCTATCCATTTGTGCCAACATTTCATTTACTGCACTCTTCGACATTTCGTGAGCATCACTATCACGGGTTGGCAAAAGTTCATTTATTTCGTCTATGAAAATAATTGTTGGTGCATTTTTTTCAGCTTCTTCAAACATTTTAGCAATGTTTTCTTGTGTTGCATTTACGAACCTGCTTTTTAAAGTCGAAGGTGTTGCCAACATAAAATTAAATCCTACTTCTTCGGCAAAATGTTTGGCAAAAAATGTTTTCCCACAACCTGGTGGACCATACAAAAGCATTCCGTTTGGAATAGTTACGCCATATTTGGCATATTCTTCGGGATTGTGCAAAGCATCAATTACATCTAATTTCAATTGTGCTTTTAGTTCAGTCATTCCTGCTATTGCTTCAAATCCTTTCCCTTTTGCTTTTTGAGTTAGAATTTTCTTCAATGGCTTGTCTTCTGATTTTACTTTCTGAACTGTGTTCACATCTTCAACTTCTATTTCTCCATTTATTGCTTGTAGAAATTCATTAGCAGATTGGAAACGATTTTCTGGGTCGTTTTGCAATGCTTTTTTTATGATTTTCAAAATAGATTCATCAAAATCAACAATATCATTTGAGATTTTTGGAAATGGAAGTTTCTTTTTGCGTTCTTCTAAAATTATATCTTCGGCTTTTGTTCTGTCTGCTTTAAATTTTGAAATATCTTTAAACCAAGGTGCTGTGCCAAAAAGTAAATGGTACATCAATGCACCCACTGAAAATAAATCAGAATGTGGGGAATAAAAATTATTAAAACACTCCGAAGCTACATAATTTAAGTTCAAGCCATCTTTTGAAAATGATTTTGAAGATTGATGAAAAGACCTTGCAAAACCAAAATCAATAATACAAGGCTTTGGAATATCACTTGCTAAATCCAACATTACATTTTGAGGCGTAATTTCATTGTGAATTATTGGGTCGGGCAAACTATGCAAATATCTTAAACCATTTAAAATACCAGAAATAATTTGTTTTAAATCGTATAATGATGAAATTGGTTCTCTTGAAATTTGTTCAGCCAATGTTTCTCCTGCAATAAAATGTAAAATTAGAAAACCAAATTTTTTACCTTCAAAAATCAATTCGCCACTGTCTTTGTAGCTTACAATATTTGGGTGGTTAATTGATTTTAAAAATTCAATTTCTAATAAATTTTGTTCTCTATCAAATGCAGAACGATGCAATTTTGCATAACTGAACAATTTTAAAAAATACAATTTTCCATCTTCACCTTTAACTCTGTAAGTTTCAGCATTGCTACCTTGCTTAATAAATAGCATAACTGAATACTTTTCATTTACTGAAAAGTTCTTTGGTAATATGCCTTGATAATTTACTTCCATTTTATAATTTCTTTTTTTACTAAATTAACAACTTTAATTTTATCATCTTTTGAAACTCCCTCTTTTTCAATTCTAATTAATTCTTTTAATAAAAATCTAAATCTTTCTTTACCCATTGCTGGATTATCAGAATAAAATAAAACTAAATCTCCTTGTAATCTATCAATATAATTAAAATCAATTTCTGTATTTTGTAGTAATTCCTCTAACAAGCTTTTAGCTTGTTTTATATTTTTGTCTTCAAAAATAATCTCAATAATATTACGGAACTCATTTATTTGCACTTGATTCAATTTATTCTTGTCTAATTCAAAAAATACATTTCTTAATTCTTGCTGAACTTTTGACCATTCAGCAGTTTTTTCAGCACTATCCAATTTTAATAATTCTTTTCGCAAACCATCAAGGATTTTCAGTTTTCCATCTGCACTTCCTTTTTCATTTTCTAATTGCTTTTCAAGTGCGTTTAGATTATCGAAAACATCAGCTGCATGAACTTTTTGTGCTGATATTTTTGCTTTT
>JAYUJA010000064.1:0-7483 GCA_043765495.1 Bacteroidia bacterium | reverse complement strand
AATTTCCTTACACTGCCTACAAAACCAACATTGACCGAGCCGAATGGAATATCAAAAACAAAAAAATTAGCATGAAAGGTGATGTGGAAACTTCGATACGCCCCAATTTTTAAACAACGATAAAAACGCGCCATCTCCTTGCTCAAAAAACCTAGTTTCGTGCATCGTTTCTTGGTTATGGATAGATAAAATATCGCTTGCCTGTGTGTTTTCTAAAATTGCTTGCCATAGCGAATCCGCTACTGAATAGGGCGCATGCGGTACTATACTAGCTTTTAGATTATTGTTTTTACAACTATTTTGTAGTTTTTTTGCCTTATCAAATGCAGCTACCGAACCAGCAGGATCGAAAGAATACGTTTCTATAAAGGTGTGGTAGTGGATAGGGCTTTGCTGCTTGATGGAATAGGTATAATCATCGTTTGCAATATCGCCTACAGCTACTATACCATTGGTGTACATATCTTTATCTGCTTGTAGGGCAGCGGCTATTATTTGTTCTTTGGTAAAATCGTTACGAATGGCTTCTATGCAACGAATAAATTCCAGCAGTCCACCAGTATTTGCAGGTATTTGCCCTTTCAAGTACGATAATTCTAAATGGCAGTGCGTATTCACGAATCCAGGACAAATGTAGCCTTTGTATACTTCTATATTCGGTAATTCATAATCCAGGTTCGTTAGTATCTCTACGATAGTACCATCGTCTTCTACTGCTACAATACCATTATTAATAGGAGATTGTGAGATAGGAAACAAAATATCTGCTTGCAAAAATTTCATAAATAAAATATAAAAAGTGTGACTAGAATGTTAATAGTCTCCCAATGTTTCGGGCAATTGTGCCAAAGCTGCCGCAAGCTGACTATCGTTAGGAGCTACGCCGTGCCAGTGGTGGCTTCCCATCATGAAATCTACGCCTTTTCCCATTTCAGTTTTCATGATTATAATCACAGGCTTGTTGGTAGTAGTAGCCAAGTCTTGGGCATGTAGTATGGTGGTGTATATTTCGTTTATGTCGTGTCCGTTTACTGCTAGGGTATTCCAGCCGAAAGCAGCCCATTTACTAGCGATATCGCCTAGTGGTAGTACATCGTTAGTACTGCCGTCTATCTGCTGCCCATTCGCATCTACGAAGGCTATTAGCTTATGCACGTTTTTACCTCCTGCAAACATGGTTGCTTCCCATACTTGCCCTTCTTGTAGCTCTCCATCTCCCATTAAGCAGTATACCCATTGTGCATCGTTGTTGAGTTTTTTTGCTAGTGCAGCTCCTATTGCTACGGATAAGCCTTGCCCTAGTGAACCCGAAGCTATGCGTATGCCTTCTAGGTGTTCTTTGGTAGCGGGGTGTCCTTGTAGGCGAGCTCCTATCTTACGGAATGTAGCTAACTCTGGCACTGGAAAGTAGCCATTGCGAGCCAGTACACTGTACCATACAGCAGATACATGCCCATTGGATAAGAAAAATAAATCTTCTTCTTGCCCATTCATGTCAAAACTAGCAGCCTTGTGCCGCATGACAGCGCCATATAGTACTACTAACAAATCGGCACAGCCCAACGACCCACCAGGGTGCCCCGACTGGCAGCCATGCACCATACGTACTATATCTCTACGCACTTGAAAGGCGGTATCTTGTAGTTTTTTTATATCGGTGGTGGTTAAAGGTAATGAAGTAAAAGACATACGAAGGAATAATTTATTTTAATAGAAATGAAACCGCAAATATAGAAAAATACTACCTTTGTACTTTATTTTTAGATATAAATTACATACAATATGAAAAGTACAGAAATAGCTATTATCGGCTTAATTGGTATAGTAGGAGCTTCTATGTATTATTTATTACAAGATTCTAGCAAATACGCGAATTTTAAGGAAGCGATGCAGGAAACAGACAAAGAATTTCATGTAGTCGGTACTTTTAACCCACAGAAACCATCGGAATATAACCCTGTAAAAGACCCTAATCTGTTTTCTTTTTATATGAAAGATGCAGAAGGCATAGAGAAAAAAGTGATGTTACAAAAAAGCCGACCACAGGATTTTGAACGTGCAGAAAAAGTAGTACTCATAGGCAAGATACAGGGGCAGGATTTTATTGCTTCGGATATACTCATGAAATGCCCTTCCAAATACAACGACGCACCAAAGCAGTAAGAGTTAGGGGTTTTTATAACATTCTATTTTATCACTATTACCCTTGATTTTTTTATCTTATCATTGATTTTTAATTCTAGGTAATAACTTCCAGCAGATAAATCGAAGGGTTTTAAGTTTATTTTTTGCAAATGCTTGCCTATTTCTTGTATTTCGCCTTGTAATATGGTTTGTATAACTTTGCCTGATGCATCGTACAATACTATGTCTATTTTGGATTTTTTAGGCAGTTTATAGCATACAAATACTTCTTCGGTAGCAGGGTTAGGATAAGTTTCCATAGTAATGTAGTCTTTTTCCTCTGTTTTTTCGTCTATGGAGCTAGTAAGGGTGTTAAAATCTAGTAATGCCGTCCATACGCTCAATTGTTGGTTATGTAACCGTGTCCAGATAGGGCGTATGATGCCGTTGTAAGCAGTAATATTCGTATAATCTCCAAAAAATATATCGTCTTGTGGGATAAACGGGCTATCACTTATTTTTTTATTAATAAAACTATTCCCACCATCAGTAGAAATAGCTACGTACACGTCTGTTTTGGTATCCGTATAGTTTCTTCTATCATAAAACACACAATACAAATAGCCTGTGACAGGGTCTACGGTGAGCCAGCTCAAAAATTGTTGCGTGTTCGTATTGTCATTATTTACTTTGATGGGGGCGCTCCATGTGTTTCCAGCGTCCGTAGACTTTGCTAGCAATATATCGGTATTCGTAGCACCATTGCGTTGATCCGACCAGTTTACATAAATAGTACCTCGGTAAGGGCTATTGCTCACATCACACACGGTAATAGGCAGTCCATTGCATCTATTAATGCCTTCTATACTGTACTCCCAGCCAGTAGGCATAGGGTCGATAGGGGTTTCGTGAGCCAGCCAAGTAGTACCGCCATCGAGTGACTTGTTGAATACTAACCCCGAAGGTCCAGCCCAACTTACGTATACTTCCCCATTCAGCCCCACGGTAGGCACTGCCCCTTCTACGGTATTATCCCCGTCTATGCAGTCGCCAGCTACGGTATTGATACGTTTGGGAGTAGTCCACGTAGTTCCTTCATCTACGGATTTAGAAAACAATACCGTACTACTATCCGTCGGGTTGGCGCTACCGTAGGCGTCGAACTGTGTCCAGGTAAGGTATAGTATATTTTGTTTTCTATCCACTGCACACCATTGCTTATCCTGTGCTTTCGTGCCATTCCAGCCTGTATACGTGCCATTATTCCACGTAGCCCCATTATTGCTTGTTTTTTGGCATACTATTCTATCTATCCAATTACCACCAGCAAGCGGATTAGAAAGATGGAAAAAATAAAAATTACTATTCGTATCTACTTCTATGCAAGGGTCGCCCCATACGCCATATTCCGAACTCAAACGGTGTATACTCCACGTCCTACCAGTATCGGTACTCAAATAATAATTATCTATATTCGAAGCGGCTATTACTATATTAGGGTGTTTGGGATCTATCTTAATAGAAGGCTCTTCGGGGGTATTCTGGCTGCTGATGAGTATGTTTTGAGAGTAGCATGTATAATTTATTACTAACAAAAATAATAGTGCATAGTGCGTGATTTTTCGGTGTGTGGTGCTAGTATTCATTTTTTTGATTTGTGTTTAAAATAATTTTATACAAAGGTAAAAATAACTTTACTTGTAGTATGGCATCTGAATAAAAATAGTAATTTTGCGTGTTAAATCTTTTATTTATACTAAAATAAAAATCACCTATGAGCTATAGAATAGAGCACGACACAATGGGAGCGGTACAAGTGCCTGCGGATAAATATTGGGGTGCGCAAACCCAACGTTCCAAAGATAATTTCAAAATAGGCGGACAACTAATGCCCACCGAAGTAATAAAAGCATTTGCCTACCTAAAAAAAGCAGCAGCAATGACGAATTGCGAACTTGGCGTACTATCCACCGAAAAAAGCCAGCTTATAGGGCAAGTGTGTGAAGAAATAATAGACGGTAAGCTAGATGCGGAATTTCCGCTAGTAGTATGGCAAACGGGCTCTGGCACACAGTCCAATATGAATGTAAACGAAGTAATATCCAATAGAGCGGAAGTACTGATGGGCGGAAGTTTGGATACTGACAAAAAATTTATCCACCCCAACGATGATGTAAATAAATCACAATCTTCGAACGATACTTTCCCTACGGCTATGCACATAGCAGCGTATGCAGCCGTAGTACAGCACACTATCCCAGGTATGAAAATACTGCGTGATACACTGGCAAGTAAGTCGGCTACTTTCATGGCTATCGTAAAAATAGGACGCACCCACTTGATGGACGCTACACCTATCACACTAGGGCAAGAGTTTTCGGGGTTTGTAGCACAATTAAATTATTGTATAAAAGCCATAGAAAATACACTAGCACACGTATCCGAACTAGCACTAGGTGGTACAGCCGTAGGTACAGGTATAAACACGCCAGTAGGCTACTCGGAATTAGTAGCAAAAAAAATAAGTGAATTGACGAGTTTGTCTTTTATTACCGCTCCTAATAAGTACGAAGCCCTTGCTACCCACGACGCTATGGTAGAGCTTTCTGGTGCTTTCAAAATGACGGCTTGTGCATTGATGAAAATAGCCAACGATATACGCTTACTAGCTTCGGGGCCTAGATGCGGAATAGGCGAAATACTAATCCCCGAAAACGAACCAGGATCTTCCATCATGCCAGGCAAAGTAAACCCTACACAGTGCGAAGCGATGACCATGGTAGCAGCCCAAATAATAGGCAACGATGCCGCAGTGACAGTAGGAGGCATGAACGGGCATTTTCAATTGAATGTTTTCAAACCAGTGATTATTTATAATATACTAATGTCTGCAAAGTTGATAGGCGACGCGTGTGCGAATTTTAATGAACAGTGTGCAGTAGGCATAGAACCAAATCTGATAGCTATAAACAAAAATCTGGAAGGCTCGCTGATGCTAGTCACGGCATTGAATACAAAAATAGGCTACGAAAATTCTGCTAAAATCGCTAAAAAAGCTCATAAAGAAAATTTGACTTTACGAGAGGCTGCCATAGCATTAGGTTTTCTTACGGATCAAGAATTTACGGATTGGGTACGCCCAGCCGATATGGTAGGATCGCTAGTAACGCAATAATTTTCTAAAAACTAAAAAACAAAAACACGAGTTTGGCGTATTAGTAGCGATATAAACACAATTATTGCTTTTCTAGTATGCCAAACTTTTTATTTTAAAGCCAAAAAAGGTAACAAAGCAAACTATTAAACAAGTGTTTAAATAATGTTTTTAGTCTGTTATTTTTAGTTTTGTGATTCTATAAACTTTATCGGAATAGGTTTCTATGAACTGAATTTCGGTTTTATTTTCCATTAGGTAGTATATTTTTCGGCTTGTATATAGGTTTTTAGTTTTGTCCAAGTGATGGGGTATCTATCGTTGTCGTGTAGGTGTATTACTGCTTTGCCTTCCATCATATCGCGCATGTACTGCATACCTTGCCATGCAGGGTACAGTTCTTTTTTACCAAAATCAAAAAACCTAGCAATAGCGATGATGCTACTCAATAAGGATATACCACCTGGTCGGAATATTTTATAAGGTGTAGCAGTAAGCTCTGTCATGGTACGTACTACATCGTCGCAGGAAAGGCTATCGCCAGCTATTTTTAGGTAGCGTGGTGCAGTGCTATCTAGTGCAGCAAAAGCGGTGTAGGCAGCTACATTGTATGTGGTAGTAAAATCCATCTTTATGCTACTATTTCCCCATGCTAGTATTTTATTTTTATCGAATAGTATGAGCGGCATATCGCCCGTAGTAAGTTCCATGAATGCACCATTGAATATGCTTGTAGCCTGTATAGGATGCTGATTGAGGTAGGTATGGAATTTTCTACGAGTATCTAGGTTTCTATTTTTACCTTCTACTAAATTCGTAAAATCGGTACAAAAATCACTAGGTATGAATCTTGGTACATTGGCTTTTATAGCACCTTGCAGGAGTATTTTTTGGGTATGAATAATAGTATCTTCCAAGCCCGCTACTGCTGATACTACACAGTGTACACCTTGGCAAGCGATGGCTACTTCTTCGATGCTAAATTCTTTTACGCTACATATTTTTACACCTTTGGAAGCTAGGTATTGTATTTTGGTTTCGTCTGTTTGTGGTCTTACTATTGCTCTTACATCGGCATCTAGTAGTAATTCATGTATTATTTTATTACCTAGATTGCCAGTTGCTCCTGCAACTAAAATTATTTTTTTCACGTTTTATTTTTTTCTAAAATAATGTATATTCTATATTTATATTTTGATCTTCTTCATGATTACTGGTTTTATGTTTACCTGTATTGTTTCCATCTATTTTTCGTTGTTTGAAGGTTTTTTGTACATAATGCTTTGCCAATTCTTCTTCCATAGTTTTTATTTCGGCATAAGAATTTTCTAGTCGTTTATGAGAGTATTCTATGTATTCATTGGAAATATCTATTCCAATATAATCTTTGCCTAATAATTTTGCTGCAACAGCAGTAGTACCACTTCCACTATAAGGATCTAAAACAATCCCTTTGTTATCGTTTAGAATAGAATGGATTATTCGTACAGGTAATGTAATTGGGAATGGTGCAGGGTGAGGGCTAGTACGTTCGGGTGGAAACCGCCATATAGAAGTTAATAAGGCGTGTTTGGATTGAAGTTCTATGCCTATTTTATTTCCTTTAATGGGTTTGTAGAGCCAATAAATTCTTTCATCTACTTGCCAAAATCTCCAGCCTCTAATGTTAGCAGCAATCATTCTATCCCAAATTATTTCTTGTTTAATACACCATTTCGATTTTAATAACCACTCCATCGGGTGTATCATTTGTCCACGTTCCCACCTTGTTTTATGATTATAAAAAAAAGAACCTCCTTCTTTAGTAATTCGGTATATTTCGTTTAATATACCAATTTGTTCTTCTTGGTAACTTGATTCTTGTCCTTTATCTTCTGATGCTGCATATTTTACATTTTTAACCAACCACCCCTTGTTTTTTTCTTGTTTATTATATGGTGGGGAAGTGATAGTTAAGTCTATATAACCGGATTCAAATGTTTTTAACACATCTAGGGTATTACCTTGTATAATAGTGTTTAGTGGTTGATTTTGCATCATTGAGATATTAAAAAAGTATAAAAATGTTTGTTGAAATATTTTTTATTTTTTTCAATTGCAGTTTTATTAAATGGTGGATTCAAGTAATAAATGCAACTTTTTGTTATTGTTGTAATTTTTGTAAATATACTTCATTAGGTGTTAAATAACCAAATCTTTTCCTAG
>JAYUJA010000063.1:0-7540 GCA_043765495.1 Bacteroidia bacterium | reverse complement strand
GCACAAGCTCAAAAACTGCTTCAATCAGAGTTTAAATATTTCCGAAAGAAATACATTAGAGTAGATATACACAACCCCCAAAATAAGATTAAACAACAAGTAGTAATACCCCCAAAAATCTTAAAAAACCCATCTAAAGGACTACCATCCCGTCGTCCAGTTTCGGATAGAGAAAAAAATTCTGCTATCTCTTATTGGCAAACGGATAAATACCAACAAGATAGTATAGAATATTATAACTATATGAAAGCTCGACTTATCTCTTACGGGAGAACAGATTCCGTAGCGGAGAGTTTGGTTAGATCTGATTTTAGATATTTTCGAAAGACTTTTACCAGAATTGATCAAAATAAACTTCAAAATAATAATAAAAAATAATCTTATGAGCTATAAAAACTATGTTTTAGGTGTCCTTTTACTTGTATCCTCCTCTATTGTTGCTCAAATAACAGTAGGGACTGGTTTTATTGCAAATAACATGTCTGAAGGGGCTCCTATGGATAATAACATGGCTATATCCAACGCTGGGGTTATTTTATCTGTCGATAATACCCGTTATGAAACGTATACCAGTGCAGGGACAATGATTGCAACTATAAAATATTATTCTTTTTATAAGAACAAAGGAACTCCTTCCATTGTTTTAGACACTTCTGTTTACTCTACTTTTGATCCAAAATGCTTGTACGATTCATACAACGATAGATTTGTACTAGTTGCACTTGTAAAAGATACAGCTAACCATAATAGTAGTCTATTGATAAGCTTTTCTACTACGAATCGCCCTGATAGTACTTGGTATCACTACCAAATAAAAGCTAGGGATATATACGGGGTAGATACTTTATGGATAGATTATCCAAGTATTGCAATCAATAAAAACGAATTGTTTCTGTCTTTTCAGGCATTTTCTTCGACTTCTGCTGGTGGGAAAAAAAATGGGCTACTACAAATAAAAAACAAGATGGGTACAATGGTGTTCCGCTCACGAAACGAGTATACAAAGACATAAAAGATACAGATAACGAGCTTGCCTATCAACTGACCCCACTAGGGCATGCATTTCAAAGTAGTTCCTACCAAGATACCATGTATTTTGTTGCTAATAAATTTACAGCTGGCTATAAATATTATTGGTTTCAGCTAAATAGCTCTTTGGATATGGCAAGAGATTCTATAAAAGCATACCAAGTAGCAGCAGGTTTTAATTATAACAAAGTTGGTTATTTGTCACAACCTGGTGGTGACGCAGCAGATAGAATAAAACTCGTAGATTGTGGGGTATCGTCTGGTTTTATACAAGATAGGAAGTTACATTTTGTATACACTAAGAGGAATGGTGCAGGAGATGCGGAAATAATATACGTAGTATTGAATACACGAGATAATTCTAAACATAATACTATTATCCCATCATCTGTTCCAAAACATAATTATGCGTATCCGTCTATTGCTAGCTATAGTGCAAATGAAAAGGATATCAAAACAATTATCGTTTTCTTGTCTGTTGGTGGTGGTTCTGGTCGATATGTATCTATGCAATTCGCTGCTGTAGATAGTACAACTATAATTTTACCAACAATCTTAAAGGCTGGGGTTGGTATAGTGGATTTTGATCCTTCTAGTGATGGGGTTAATTCTTTTGAGCGTTGTGGGGATTATAGCTGTGCACAACGGAAGTATAATGCTGTTACTGCTGCTACCGCTACTGTTTGGGCAGTAGGTAGTTATGCTTTTGGGCTGGATACCAATAGATGGGGACAAATTAATGATTACAATGCCTACATTACAGAATTGATGGGTAGTACACTGCCTATTCAAGAAGTTAAGCTAATCTATAAAGCACTTGTATACCCTAATCCTGTCACTAATGCTACCTTTGCTTTGTCTATTCCTGTACAAGATGAGGGCGAGTATACTATCTACGATATAAATGGTAAAAAAGTAGAAAGTGGGCAATATGCACCAGAAATAAATATTTACCTAAAAGAAAATTATAGTGAAGGCTATTATTATTTAGATTTGCAGTCCAAGAAAAGTTACCAATACGAGCCTGTTAAATTATATATGCCGTAAAATGGTTAATTCGATTGAAAATATTTAGTAGTACTGTTTCTAAATTTAAACAATCACTTGATAATAATAATTTAATAATACCAATAATTTTTATATATGGCATATCCAAAAATAGTTACAGCATTATTTACGCTATTAATCCCTTGTTTGGGTTTTTCTCAACTAAAATCAGATGATCCTATCCTAGCTGCTTTTGATAGTTTAGCAAATGCAAGATTCAACAAAAGCCTTTTTGGTGAGCAGTACAAATCTACTGGTGGTGTGAACCCCTATACGGACGAAGCTACTTATAAAAAGCGTTTGGCGGAATTAGATAGGCTTTCTCCTTTTGAATTTACATACAACGATATTACTAAAAAATATCTGGAAAGTAACGTAGAAAAAAGAAGAGGCACAATGGCAAAAGTACTAGGTTTGTCGGAGCTATATTTTCCATTATTCGAAGAGAAATTAGCTAAAAACAATATGCCACAAGAGTTGAAATACTTGGCCGTAGTAGAATCTGCATTGAACCCACGTGCAAAATCTAGAGTAGGAGCTACAGGGCTGTGGCAGTTCATGTACGCTACTGGGCGTGGCATGGGACTCAAAGTAAATAGCTATGTAGACGAACGGAGTGACCCCGTAAAATCCACCGATGCTGCATGTAGGTACTTAAAAGAATTGTACAACACTTTCGGAGATTGGCAATTAGCACTAGCAGCCTATAATTCAGGGCCTGGTAATGTAATCCGTGCTATGCGAAGAGCAGGCGGAAAGAATTTTTGGGAAATACGCCCTTTTTTACCATCAGAAACAGCAGGCTATGTGCCAGCTTTCATCGCTGCAGCCTACGCCATGAAATTTTATAAAGAACATAATATAGCACCCATCAAACCAGAAAGAGCTTTTTATGAACTAGATACCATTCATGTACAAAAGAAATTGACGTTTAAGAAAATTAGTAGTGTACTGGATATTTCCATAGAAGAAATACAATTCCTCAATCCGCAATATGTGATGAATACCATACCCGCACCCGATGATGAGCCTTCTATCCTTACCCTCACCCGCTCTGATGCTACTAAATTTCTGAATAATCAAGAAAAAATGTATTACATAGAACCTCCAAGACCAAAACCCCAGCTCCAGCCAGCTGTAGTAGATTCTAATGCAACACAAGACACCACCCCTTCCAACACTACTACTCAACCAGTAGCTGCTGCTAGTACTACTACACTCCCTAATGGCAATGGCTATCACATGGTGAAATATGGCGAAAATATATATAAAATAGCCGTAAAATATAACGTAGAAGTAGAACAAATACAAAGCTGGAATGCTATGCGAGGTTTTTGGCTAAATATAGGCGAAGTAATAAGTATACACCCAAGTACTGCCCGTAAAAGTAACTCCATAAAAATAGATAGACCCGTAAAAACTACTCCTAAACCAGTGGCAACCCCCGTAATAAAAACGCCTCCCACTCCACCAGTAATCGTACCAGTGAAGCCAGTATTATCCGAAGCAGAAAAAATAAAAAAAGCAGAGGACTTAAAAAGAAAGTTAGACGAACAAAAAAGGGTAAAAGAAGAACTAGCAAAGAAAAAAGCAGACGAACTAAAAGAAAAGCTTAAAAAAGAAGCAGAATTAAAGAAAAAAGCAGACGAGCTAAAAAAGAAAGAAGAAGCTGCAAAGAAAAAAATAGAAGACAAAAAGAAAGAAGAACAAAAGAAAAAAGATGCCAAGAAAAAATCTATTTCTCACAAAGTAGAAAAAGGAGAAACATTAGGTAGCATAGCTCAAAAACATGGTACTACGGTAGAAGAAATAAAAAGAGTGAATAATCTAAAAACCAATGTTGCACCACTAGGAAAAAATCTTAAAATTCTAAAATAAATACCATTATATGTTATATACAAAAATTAGTATCCCAGCTGATCCACAAAAGCAAGAACTATTAATCGCTATACTAGGGGATTTACCATTTGATGTATTTGAAGAGAAAGAAGACAGCCTGGACGCTTATATGCCAACTATCCATTTTGAACAAGATGTGGAGCTTGAAATAAATAATCTGACCCAAGAATATGATTTTTCTTATACCATAGAACACCTACCCGATGAGAACTGGAATACCCTTTGGGAAAGCCACTTTGAACCCGTGATAGTAGATGATTTCTGTTCGGTGCGAGCTACTTTTCATGCGCCTATCCCAAGTACAAAATATGAAATAGTGATAGATCCTAAAATGTCGTTTGGTACAGGGCACCATGCTACTACGTATATGGTGATGAAGGCGATGGAAAGTATTGATTTTAAGAATAAAAAAGTATTGGATTTTGGTAGTGGTACTGCTATATTGGCTATTTTAGCTAAATTATTGGGAGCGAAACCTATCCTCGCTATCGACAATGACGAATGGTGCTACCACAACGGCGTAGAAAACGTAGCATTAAACCAGTCAGCAGCAGAAATAGAAGTTCTACAAGCTACTATTACAGATATTCCAGTACAGGCATACGATATTATTATTGCAAACATTAATACCCATATATTGCTTCAATACGTAGAAAACATAGCTACACAAGTAGTGGATAAAGGGGTAGTAATACTATCAGGAATCATGTTGCACGATGTAGCTATCATCACTACTACGTATGAGAATAATGGGTTACAATTGCTTAATTCGTATGAAAGAGGGGAGTGGGCTTGTCTAGTATTTCAAAAATAAATCCCTTCCACATGAAACATCTACCAATCGACGCTCCTGAAACAATTACGAATAATAATGCTTCTCCATGGACTAGTATAGGTGCTATAATAGGACTGTTAGAGCTTACTGGCTTTTGGTACATGATAGTAGCTTATTTATTCCCTGCTATCATCACCGAAAAAGGAGTATGGCTACTGATAGGAAGGATTAGCAGTTTTTTAAATTTACTTACATTACTGCCTTATTTTATAGCAGGAGTAGGTATACTACTAGCATTCAAAAAGAATAAATTCGGGGCTTGGATATATATTGCAGCCGCTGCCGTGCGTATTGGGTACGATTATAGCCAGCAAGCACAACTCCCAATACTAGAAATAGCAACACTAGGCGTAGTATCTATCTTATTATTGATGGGTCAATTACAAAAAACATAACCTTATTTAGTACCATAGTTTTCAATAGCAGCCCGTACGCTTCCATGTATTTTTAGTAGCTCGTTTGCTTCTTCTAATGGTATGTATAAGGCTTGTGCTATCATATCGTTTCCTCGTTGTACTAATTTTGCATTACTTGGTACCATATCTACCATTCTATTGCCTTTTACCTTGCCTAATTTTATCATTACAGCACTAGAAATCATATTGAGTACTAGTTTTTGGGCAGTACCAGCTTTCATGCGTGTACTTCCTGTAATGAATTCTGGCCCTACTACCACACTTATCGGATAGTCACTCACTTCATTAATAGGCGCATCAGGATTACAGGTAATACAACCAGTAGTAATAGTATTTTTTTGGCAAGATCGTAATGCCGCTATCACATACGGAGTAGTGCCAGAAGCCGCAATGCCTATCACCGTATCCATAGTAGTAATACCATGGCTTTGTAAATCTTCCCAACCTTGGGTGGTACTATCTTCGGCGAATTCTACTGCTTTACGGATAGCATTATCACCGCCTGCAATGATACCAATGACGGTATTAAAATCTACCCCAAAAGTAGGAGGACATTCCGAAGCATCTACAATACCTAACCTGCCACTAGTACCAGCCCCGATATAAAACAAACGTCCACCCTGCTGCATTTTAGGTACTATATTTTCTACTAATGCATGGATAGCGGGTATAGCTTGCTGTATTGCAGTAGCTACTTTACTATCTTCTTGGTTTATATTGGTTAATAATTCTAAAGAAGACATTTTTTCTAGAGAGTTATACAAAGATTCACTTTCTGTGATACGGTTCATATTTCTTGCTTTTATTTTTTTATAATAATATCTGGCGTGGTAATGGTATTACTTGCATGCAAGGATCTATCTACTATATATACTTCATAACGAATAGTATCGTACGTAGAAAATGGGTTATTGATAAATAATTCCATGTCTATATCGCCTTCTGCTACTCTACGCTGTCCGTTTCGTTGTATGTAAGGTATCCTTCCATTATTAGTGATAGGTAGTGGCACAGCGACGTATTGTCCGTTTTGTTTTTCAAAATATTTTACAAAAAAATTATAATAATAGTCTCCTACTATGTTGTAAGGAGCTACTGTATCCTGCTGTCGTAATCCCATATCTCCATCACCATCTTGAAAAGAAATAGTAAGCACGCCTTTGTTATCTTTTATACCTTGTGGTATTTTTTTGAAATTTGTGTATTGGATAGTAGGCTCTATGGGGTAGTTAGGGGTTTTATTACACGAGGTGTGTAGTATAGCTGTAAGTAAGCCGAATAAAATGTATTTTTTCATGGGATAACACTATTTTAAGTTTTTGGGTGTACTACAAAGATACGTTAAATGAATGAGTTTTTTGTTATTTTTGTAAAAAATTTATACTTTTTATATGAAGACACTCGTTTTTTATAAGTACCAAGGTACAGGCAATGATTTTATTGTAATAGATAATAGGTTTACAAAATTTGTGTTTTCTAGCCAAGAAATAGCATTTTTGTGTAATCGGAAGTATGGTATTGGTGCAGATGGTTTGATGCTTTATGAAAATGTAGAGGACTATGATTTCAAAATGGTATACTACAATGCAGACGGGCAAGAAGGCTCTATGTGTGGTAATGGTGGTCGTTGTTTGGTTGCTTTTGCTGCATTTAGAAATCCTTATAAGAAGCGTTTTACATTCCTCGCTGTAGATGGGGAGCATGTGGCGGACATCATTGTTACTGACGAAAAAGATAAAGATATAGTATCCTTACAAATGAAGGACGTAGAAGTTGCATCTATTACGAATGATTCTTATTTTACTCTAAATACTGGCTCACCGCATCTTATACAATTGGTAGCTAGTAAGACGGAATTACAAAACATAGACGTAGATAGCGCTGGTAAGGCTATTCGGTATAATGAAGTGTATAAAAAAGACGGGATTAATGTAAATTTTGCTGCTTTGATTTCTGATAATACATTGCAAATGCGTACTTATGAGCGAGGCGTAGAAGCCGAAACAGAGTCATGTGGTACAGGAGCAGTAGCAGTAGCCATAGCAGCACATTACACCCAAATAGTCACTACAAACGAGATAACTATCCATACACAAGGCGGAGAACTTACGGTTCATTTCCAATTAGAAAATGGTGTGTATAAAAATGTTTATTTACAAGGAGAAGTAAAAAAAGTTTTTCAAGGGAGTATACTACTTGGATAGAATAGTATTTATTTTTACTCTACCCGATGATTTTTGTACTATGTTTATAATCAATTGTTTTAATTTCCATGATTGTTTCAAATTTTTGTATCCACTTATCTAATTCTGCA
>JAYUJA010000062.1:0-7568 GCA_043765495.1 Bacteroidia bacterium | reverse complement strand
TGGGAAATAAATGCAGGATTACACTATACCATCGGCAAAATAAAAACCGATACTACGCCTACTTCCTTGGATCATATACCGCCTATGTACGGAAAAATTAGCGTAGCCTATACATGGATAACACGAAAAATAGAAGTATCGACTAATTGGAACGCCGCAAAACCTATTGCCAACTATTACTTAAATGGGGAAGACAATGAGCAATATGCGCCCAAAAATGGAATCCCAGCTTGGCACACTTGGAACATTAGGGCTTCCCAACAGCTTGGTAATTTTCGCTTGTATGCAGGCATAGAAAATATCTTTAATAAAAACTATCGGACTTTTGCTTCTGGTATAAACGCAATGGGAAGGAATATGTACCTATCCATACATTATAATTGGTAACTGAAATATAGCACCTACTTTCTATTTACAGACTAAAAAGTATATCTTTGCAGCCATTTATTTCTTTTATTTTTATAACTTTAAAAACGATATGTACGATTTAGTAGTCATAGGATCAGGGCCAGGTGGGTATGTAGCAGCTATACGTGCCGCTCAATTGGGCTTAAAAACAGCTATTATTGAAAAATATGCTACCCTAGGTGGTACTTGCTTGAATGTAGGCTGTATCCCATCAAAAGCACTTTTGGACTCTTCCGAGCATTTTTATAACGCAAAACATACTTTTACAGAGCACGGCATAGACCTACAAAATCTATCCGTAAACTGGACACAAATGCTATCCCGCAAAAACCAAGTAGTAAAACAAACGTGTGAAGGGGTAGCTTTTTTAATGAAAAAAAATAAAATAGAAGTACTACAAGGCACAGCTAGTTTCAAAGATAAAAATACTATTCTTATCCAACAAGCAGACGCTACCAAAGAAATAACTACCAAAAATACCATTATCGCTACTGGGTCAAAACCTACTTCTATCCCTACTATTCCTATCGATAAAAAAAGAATAATCACCTCTACCGAAGCCCTGAACCTAACAGAACTGCCAAAACACTTGATAGTAATAGGCGGCGGTGTGATAGGGCTAGAAATGAGTTCGGTATTCGCTAGGTTAGGCTGCAAAGTAAGCGTAGTAGAGTATGCAGATAAAATAATAGGAATGTTTGACGTAGATATGTACAAAGAATTACAAAAATCATTAAAAAAAATAGGCATAGAATTCTACCTATCTCACCAAGTACAAAAAGCAGAAAACAAAGGCGATACCGTAACCATAGAAGCTACTAATCTGAAAAATAATACTACCCTAGTACTCGAAGGCGACTACTGCCTAGTAAGTATTGGTAGAAAAGCCTATACTACAGGTCTTGGGTTAGAAAACATAGGCATACAACTAGATGAAAAAGGAAGAATACCCGTAAACGAAGGTCTAGAAACTGCTATCCCTTCTATATACGCTATCGGCGATGTAGTGCGTGGTACAATGCTAGCCCACAAAGCAGAAGAAGAAGGCGTATACGTAGCAGAAAAAATAGCAGGACAAAAACCACACCTCAATTACCACCTTATCCCGAATGTAGTATACACATGGCCAGAAGTAGCAAGCGTAGGCTATACCGAAGAAGAAGTAAAAACCAAAGCAATAGCCTATAAAACAGGAATATTCCCATTCAAAGCATCGGGCAGAGCTAGAGCTTCAATGGATACCGACGGGCTGATAAAAGTAATAGCCGATAAAAATACCGACGAAATACTAGGCGTACACATGATAGGACCACGAGTAGCCGATATGATAGCCGAAGCAGTAGTAGCAATGGAGTACCGAGCATCTGCCGAAGACATCGCACGTATATGCCACGCACACCCTACTTTTACAGAATCTTTCAAAGAAGCATGCCTCGCTGCAACCGATAATAGAGCATTACATATTTAATTTTTATTTGGAATAATATTTGTTACAAAGCCTGAAACTCACTTTTATTTTAAATAAAAATTACCCTTATCTTATGCTCAAAAAAAACTTATTAGTAGGTATAATTGCTACTTCTTCTATTGCTATAAACGCCCAGAATATAACAGGCTCACTAGCTGCCTACCCCAGTAATACTATCTACCTACAACAATTGAAAGAAGGGAGTTTTATTAATTTGGATTCCACGATAACGGATAGCAAAGGAGGCTTCAAATTTCAATATACAGCCGATAAAAAAGATTTGTACTACCTACGTATAAAAACTACCAATACTGCACCGAATGGCAAAGCAATAGAGCCATTGCGAGTAATAGTAGAGAAAAATGATAAACTACAAATCACTGCCAAAACTGCGAATCCTATACAAGAATACAAAATAAGCCCAAGTAAAGAAGAAAATACCTTACTACGCAAGTATGTAACCCAGTTCGTGCAGCGTAATAACACATTGGATTCTCTCACAAAACTGAAAACAAAAGACCAAGAAGAAGCAAAGCAAATAGATCAGTTTTATTTCGATTATCTAGTAAAACAAATAAAAGAAGTAAAAAAAGACATTGATGCTAACCCTACTTTACTAGCTAATGTATTCGCTTCTAACCTAGTACTAGTGACTACCCAGAACGGACCTGCGATGACCCAGCCAGACCAAGACATTCCTTACCTAAAAAAAATAAATACCGTACTAGCTGCTTATCCCTACTCCACCGTAGCCCAAAATGTAGTGCGTAGCAATAAAGTACAAATACCCGTAGCCATTGGCGAGGAAGCTCCCGAAATAGCACTGCCTAGCCCTGATGGAAAAATTATTTCTACCAAAGATTTTAAAGGAAAAGTACTGTTATTAGATTTTTGGGCTTCTTGGTGTGGCCCATGCCGTGCCGAAAATCCTAATGTAAAGAAAGTATACGAAAAATACCACGAAAAAGGATTAGAAATACTAGGCGTTTCGTTGGATAAAAGCAAAGATGCTTGGGTAGCAGCTATCGCAAAAGATGGCCTAAACTGGAACCACATTTCCGATTTAAAACAATGGCAAACCATCGCTACTAGCCTCTACAAATTTAACTCCATACCCTACACCGTACTCATAGACAGAAAAGGAAATATAGTAGCTACCAAACTGCGAGGTGCAGAACTAGAAACTAAAATAGCCGAACTCATCAATCAATAATAAGAATAAACTTTACCCAAAAAAGCTGCCTTGTACAACAAAGCAGCTTTTTTTATTTAAAAAGTCTATTAGTCTATTACAGTATTTATTGTTAAATAATCGTATACACCTAGTATATCTTCGTGTGTGATAGTATGGATAGATGCTTTTCCTATACTTTCTAAAAATACACAAGAAATGGTATCTATTTTATTTTTTTTATCCTGCTGAATAGCTTTGATGAATAACTCCTTATCTATCACTGGTAAGGGTATAGGGTATAGTTTTTGTAATTGCTGGGTGAGGCTAGTAAAAACTTCTTCGGATAAGTATTTTTTCATGTAAGAAATATATATTTCTGCTAGCATACCGATGGCTACACACTCGCCATGGCTTCTATTCTGGGCTTGAAAAGAAGGTTGTATTTCTAACGCATGCCCGATAGTATGCCCAAAATTCAGTAGTTTGCGTTTATTTTTCTCATACATATCTTGTTCTACTATACTTTTTTTTATCTGTATAGAATGTAGTATAATCTCTTTCCAGTTCAGATTTTGCCAGTCTAGTAGGGTATCCCAGTAATGTATATCCGCAATAAGAGCGTGTTTTAACATTTCTGCAAACCCACTTTTTATTTCTCTGGGTGGCAACGTTTCCAGCCATTCTTCTGTGGCGTAGATAGCACTAGGAGGATTGTATAGGCCTATGTTGTTTTTATAATCTTCAAAATTCACACCTGTTTTTCCGCCTATACTAGCGTCCACTTGTGCTAGCAATGTAGTAGGAATAGTCACATACGGAATCCCCCTTTTGTACGTACCTGCTACGAAACCCACTATATCGCTCACTACTCCGCCCCCTATTGCTACTAAAATATCTGATGAAGTAACAAAATGTTCATTCAAAACGGAATAGATAGACGCTACTGTATCCAACGTTTTAGTACTTTCGCCAGCTTCGAGTACGATAGTATCCGTTAATCTACCTGCTACAGAGTGGGATAAAATAGTAGATTCGTACAATTGCCATACATTTTCATCTGTGATTATAAATATCCTAGCAGTAGGGTAGTGGAGTAGCAAATCGTCCAGTATGTCATGAATCGTATCCAGCCAATGAATGGAGTAAGACGCATTAATACAAGGAATAGAAACAGAGATACAGGACATATATTTATTTTTTGATGGAAAGCATATAATTTTGAGGCCCGCTTAAATGGTATCCGAGGTTAAAAGGCAATTGTTTTTTGCTGCTATCTTGCTTCCAATAGGTATCCAAATCTGGTTGGTATAGATTTGCAAATAAGGCGATTGGAGTAGTATACTGACCATATAATTGGAATTTCCATTTATTTTTTTCATAATAATTAAACGAAATACCTGTATCGTCTTGGAATATACTTTGGCTATTTTCTAGTATTAGATTTCTCATTTTAGAAAAATAAGGCTTGTGCATCAAGTAAGAAGCAGATTTTAGAAAAGTATTGGTATTTTTTAGTTTTTGTAATTCTTTTAAGAAAAAATCAGGCATATCTTTATCGTGTACATTGGCACTGTAATAGGTCAATTTCTTGGTTACATTATTTTTATCTAAAAAAGTAATATCTACACCAAAAACTTCATTTCCTTGTGGCTTATCTACGATATAATTACCATCATTGACTACTCTCCCATTCGCATTCAATATAAAATGCTCAATAGTAGCGATTTTATGCCCTGTTCTTTTCATAAAAAACAACAATAATGGCGTGATTCCTTTTGCATATTCGTCTTTTAGTTGTTCTCGCATGTGGTTTGTGTGAAAAAAACTATGGTTAAATATATCGGAAAGGGAGTTGTTCAAATAATTCATGTAGCTATTCAATTTGCCGTCTTTTTTATACTCATTCAGGTTCGGCAACTTACCTACTGGTTCTAGCCCTAGCATCACTATGCGGGTAGCTTGTGGGTATAAGTGATAGGCGTGCAGATAATCGGGTCCCGAAAAAGGATAAAACAAGGTTTGAGCTGGCTGTATTTTAGGCGTAAACTCTTCTTTTTGCCATTTATTCATGGCTGCAAAACGCTTTCCTGTAGCAGTAGCCCACGTCTTATCAAAATTTCTTTTTTGGGCTGTCCACATAGAATCTGCTTCTAGTGCTTTGTACGCTCCATCTGCTGGCTGCGACATACAGGCGATGTAATCTACTGCATTATCTAGGCTATTATTCACAGAAGCTTGCTGCAAAGCTGGTGTAGCAGGGGTCGTAGTAGCTACATCGGTAGTAGTGCCTTGCCTAGTAGTATCTACTGCGATGGGATTAGCAGGGTCGGTAGTAGCTACTGTACTAGGGTTTTTACAGGCTATGAATATACTAAAACAGGCTGCTGCTAGTAAAGTAGAGTTGCGCATGGGGCTAATATAAGGAAATAAATAAGGGAATAAAAAGTAGGATTATAGCAAATGGCTTGTATGCAATGAATTGTATGTTTTATATAAAAAATACTTTACTCCACGTTATTCAGTTCCTTGCTTTTAGGGATTTCTGGAATAGGACTGTGCATATTTTTTAATTGTTTTTTTAACGCTTTTCGTTCTTTTTTATATTTTAATGCTGCTCCTACAAAGCTTACAAAAAGAGGATGAGGGTCGCTTACTCTACTTTTATATTCAGGGTGAAACTGTACGCCTATAAAAAACGGATGGTTTTGTAATTCTATCATTTCTACCAGATTATTCTCGACGTTAATACCCGTAAAAAGCATGCCATTTTTTTCGTACGTTTCTCGGTATTCGTTATTAAATTCGTAGCGGTGGCGGTGGCGTTCATTGATTATTTCTTGCCCATATACTTTATACGCCAACGAAGGTATTTTCAGGGTACAGCTGTATGCTCCTAGTCGCATTGTACCGCCTTTGTGGGTTACTTTTTTTTGTTTTTCTTGTAGATGAATCACTGGTGCAGAAGTAGTTTTATTCATCTCCGTGGAGTGGGCATCTTGGTAGCCGAGTACATTGCGGGCAAATTCTACTACGGCACACTGCATGCCTAGGCATATTCCTAAAAACGGTATTTTGTGTTCTCTAGCGTATTGGATAGCTAATATTTTGCCTTCTATGCCTCTTTCTCCAAAGCCTGGTGCTACTACTAGTCCTTTTATATTGTGCAATAGGTCGTCCAAGTGCTGTGGGGTAATATCTTCGGAGTGTATCCAGTCTATTTTTACTTTCGTAGTATATACTGTACCTGCGTGTATGAAGGCTTCTGCGATAGATTTATACGCATCTTGTAGCTCTACGTATTTGCCTACTATGGCGATTCTTATTTTTTCGGTAGGATTTTTTACTTTATCTACGAATGCTTTCCAATCCTCCATATCGGGGCGGTTTAGCTTATTCATTTGTAGCTTGTCTAGTACTATTACGTCTAGTTCTTCTTGTAGCATCAGTAGCGGCACTTCGTAGATAGTAGGTGCGTCTATGGCTTCTATCACTGCCCTATCGGTCACGTTACAGAATTGGGCTATTTTATGTTTTAGTTCTTTGTCTAGCTTATGTTCTGTACGGCATACGAGTACGTCGGCTTGTAGCCCATATTCCTGCAATTGCTGTACGGAGTGCTGTGTAGGCTTGGTTTTAAGCTCGCCAGCTGCTGCTAGGTAAGGTATGTAGGTAAGGTGTACAATAAGGCAGTTCGTAGCTCCTATGTCCCATTTCAGTTGGCGGATAGCTTCTATGTATGGTAGCGATTCAATATCTCCCACAGTACCGCCTATTTCTACTATTAAAAAATCAAATTCTTCTTTATTAGCGATATGCAATACACAGTTTTTTATCTCGTCGGTGATATGTGGGATTACTTGTACTGTTTTGCCTAGGAAATCTCCTTTACGCTCTCTTTCTATTACTGTTTGGTATATTTTGCCAGTGGTGATATTGTTGTGTTTTGTGGTATCTATGCTTAAAAAACGCTCGTAATGCCCTAGGTCTAAATCTGTTTCGGTGCCATCGTTGGTTACAAAACACTCTCCATGCTCGTAAGGGTTTAGCGTCCCAGGATCTACATTCAGGTAGGGGTCTAGCTTTTGGATAGTTACTCTGTACCCGCGTGCTTGGAGTAGTTTTGCTAGCGAAGCTCCTACAATGCCTTTTCCTAGGGAAGAACTTACTCCTCCTGTAATAAATATAATTTTTGTGTTCATAGATGGTGATATGTGTGAGCAAATGTATAAAAATAAATAGCATATTGGAATAAAATAAAAACTCCAACCTCATTTTTTTTAACGAGCTTGGAGTTTTTATGTACTAAAAAAAGGATTCTATTTATACCTAAAAAGCGTATCCAACGCCTACAGTCCCATCTAGTATAAAACCTGGCGTAGTAAAAGCGCCCCATTTTGCTACGATGTGAGGCTGGTAATCGCCGATAACAGGCACTACTTTGGCTGGTTTTTTTAGGTAATTTGCTCCTACATTAATGTCTACTACCCAATTCTTGGTTTTCCCCATTTGCCATTGCCC
>JAYUJA010000061.1:0-7593 GCA_043765495.1 Bacteroidia bacterium | reverse complement strand
CAGCCAAATCCACGATAGCAGCATCGCCTTGCATAGATGGATAACATAGGTACGGTAAAGCAATAGCAGCAGTATGCGACAAAGCCGCCAATAAATACCAATACGAAGCACCACTCCAATCCCCAGTAATAGTATAGCTGGGTGCAGGTATTAGCTTTTGGGGTAGGATAGTATAGCTAATTATAGAAGCCGTATAAGACGTATGAACTACTATACCAATAGTTTGTAGAATATAAATGGTAAGCTGTATATAACTTTCGGATAATAGTTCGGTGATGGGTAGCTGTACGCATATACCATCTGGCAAAAAAGCCCCTACTAGTAATAATGCGCTAATAAACTGGCTACTTGGTAGATGTGAAAATTTCAGAATACCACCTCTATTATTTTTACTCGTAATAGTAATGGGCAATTGTCCTATTTTATCTACATACGCTATTTCTGCCCCAATATTTTGTAGTGCTTGTACTAGCTCTTTTATGGGTCGTAAAGATAGGCGCTCACTACCTTTGATAGTAAAAACACTAGAATTATCGCTATTCACATGTTGTTTTAAAGCCAAAAAAGGAATTAAAAAACGCAGGCAAGTACCAGCATCTTCTACGTCTATGATTGTGGGTATATTTTTTAGTATTTTAGTCAGAAGTATACTATCATTCGCAACACTACTATTATGGATACAAAAAGCATTACCAAAAAGATGTTGTAATATCAAAAAACGATTCGTCTCGCTTTTAGAACTAGGTACGATAATAGTAGCAGATAAATTACACGAAATAGAAGGCAGTAGATAGTATTCTATCATGGTGTATTATTGAAAAGTAATCAATACCTGATTTTTGTCCACACTTTGTCCTTTATCTACTTGTATTTTTTTGATAGTACATGCCGCTAAAGCTTTGATATTATTTTCCATTTTCATGGCTTCTAGTTTTAATAAAACTTCTCCTGCCGCGATAGTTTGCCCTTCTTCTACACATATATCTACCACTAGCCCAGGCATAGGTGCTTTCAGGTTATTTATTTTTTTCTTTCCACTATTTACAAAACCCATTTGATTGAGTAGCAAGTCTGCTGCATCTTGTAAGGCTACACTACACGGCTTCCCATTTATTTTTAACAATACTATTTTATTGATTTCTACTACATGAATAGTATGTGAAATACCATTATGTAGTACATGGTAGGCAGTAGGAGAGATAGTTATCTTATCCCATTGCACTAAAGTTTGATTAATATGGATAGCAGTATTAGAAACATCTACTTGAAATTCTCTATCCGAAATAATTGTTTTTAGACTTGTTTTTGGCATAAAATAGGAATATTTAGAACCACAAATCTACTATTTTTTTAGAAATAAATAATAATAATAAAACAAGCACGAAAAAATTGTTTTTATTAATGAAATTTATCTGCGTCCCATTTTTTAGGATTGTTAATGATATAATTGGAAATATTGTCGTAGGCTTGTTCGTTTCGGATAATGTGTTCGTAATAATCCCGTTGCCATATTTTGCCAACAAATGGTTTCCAGCCCAAATTTTTTACACCACGTATGTATTGCACAGTAGTAATAGATTTAAACGCATCCATCATATCCCCGATGGTTTTATTCGTCGCAGTCGTCGTCGGGACAATTGTCGTCGGGGCAGTCCCTTGTGGCTGCCCTTCTTCAATCGTTTCAATCCCTTCATTTGGGGCGACCACAAGGGTCGCCCGTACTATTTCTAATATTCCATGAAAATGGTTTGGCATCGTGATATATTCATGCAATTCGATAGTAGGAAAACGATTTTTTAAATTTAACCATTCATTTTCAATCATTTGCCCTGCATCATTCAATATCATTTCACCATTTTTTATTTCACCAAATAAATGTTCTCTGTTTTGGCAACAGATAGTTATAAAATACAGTCCTGCCTGCGAATAGTCGTATCCTTTCAGACGAATAGATTTACGTTTATGGATTTCGGGGTTATAACTCATTTGTCTTTTTGTATTGGTTGTTTTGATAAAAGGGGTTATTTATTTTACCATACTGCAAACATACAAAATTATATCTACTACACTTTATATCCTTGTTCTATATCTTGTTTTTTAATAAGCAAATCTTCTTTACTCCATTTACTCTGAATACGGTAAGGGTAGGCATTGTTGTATCTATTGCCTAAATGATTTATCCAGCCTAGTCCTTGCTGTTGGTAGGTTATTTTTTGCCAGCCTAGTGGTGTATTTCCGAAATCAGAACTACTATTTTTACTTAAATAATCGATAGCTTGAAAATAATCCAACTCTATTGAATTATCTATTTGGTAATTAAAATACATAGCTGCCGCTGTATTAGGAACGAATTTTTTGCCTATCTGCTCGCCAATAGTCGTACCTACTTTCCATCTAAGAAGTTTTTTTCCCGCATTCATAACGAAATGGTATAGTGTATTCGTGACGATGTGGTGGGTGTTTTCGTGTATGTACAGCTGTAAATTATTGTTATCCTGTATATTAGAAATAATCGTTGGGGCAATCCCTTGTAGCTGCCCTTTGTCATTTTGTATACCAATATTTTTAAGCTTTTTACCGTCTATTTTTTGTAATACAAAGGAAGTAAATCCTTCCCCATTAGTTTTATGAGGAAAAAATCGATAGCCTTGTACATTATCGTCTAGGCAAGTGATATTCCAGTCAGCAGGTACAGGGATAGATACTATTTCTAGGGCATATTTTTGTAGTAAATACTGCATTACTTCTTCGTTTTCTTTGGTATTATAGGTACAGGTACTGTATAGTAGGTAGCCTCCTTTTTCTAGTATTGGCACTAGGTCATCTAGTATAGCTATTTGTCGTTCGTAGCATTGCTGTACTGCTTTTTCGCTCCATTCTTCTCTACTACTTGGTAGCTTTCGGAACATTCCTTCCCCAGAGCAAGGAGCGTCTACAAGGGCTATTTGTACAGGCATTTTTAAGGCATTTATGGCAGTAGTAGATAGGCTAGTCACGATTACATTATCTGTACCCCATCGGGTAGTATTTTCTACTAATATATGCGCTCGGCTGGGTACTACTTCATTTGCCCATACCATTCCTCTATTTCCTATTTTATCTGCTAGTAATAAGGTTTTTCCACCAGGTGCTGCACATACATCTATGGCTGTAAGGTGTGTATCCTTCTCAAATTTAGGGATAATATAATCCAATACATGGGCAATAAACATGGAAGAAGCTTCTTGTACATAATACGCTCCTGCATGCCATAGCGGATCGGCGATAAATGGGATTCGACTAGGTAAATAGAAAGCATCGCTGCACCAATCCACTGGCATGTCTGTGGTAAGGGTAGGCAGTTTATTAGTATTACGGCGGATACTTACAGGCGAAGCAGTCGTAAGAATAGTGTGAAATAAGTTTTCTTGTTCTATTTTGGGCAGAAAACAGACACTATTAGCGAATAACTTTGGTAAAGATGACATGTAACCTATTTATTATAAATAAGAAAAAAAGATAAAAAAAACTTGGAATATAATATAGGAATGTAGATATTTGCACTCCTTAATAATTGACCAATGGTGCAATTGGCAGCACAACTGGTTTTGGTCCAGTAGGTTCTAGGTTCGAGTCCTAGTTGGTCAACACACAAAGGTTTTGAACGCTCTATATATTTATAGAGCGTTTTTTTGTATACTAATTTATAAAACCTCAATAGCTTTCTTCACCACTGGGTCTATGTCGTTTTCTATTTGATAATAGCCTTTTTGTCCAAATTTTAGGCGTATTAATTGCGCATAGCTGCGTTGTATCAATAGATTTTTCGAACGGATAGCATCTTTGTTATTATCTACTACTTTTTTGGAAGCAGCGTAGGCAAGTAGTTCTTGCCATAGCGTTTCTCTATCCACTAGGTTGTAGATGTCGATAGGCTTTTGTAATTTAGGTTGAAGGGTAGCTTTATTTCTATCCCAATATTCATACACGAAAGGGTTGAACACGTTATTTCTATATATTTCTAATAAAAAACGACTTCTATTATTCGTATCTAATTTTACTTTTACATCTGGAGTGATACCGCCACCACCATATACTATTTTCCCTTTTGCTGTCTTGAATTTTAGCGAATCTGGTATTTTGCTTACGTTTATCGTATCTTCGGATTCTAGGCGTTTTATCATATCTACATAATATTCTTCTGTATGCCCTTTTTCGTATGGTCTTTGGATACATCTACCAGTAGGGGTGTAGTAGCGGGCGATAGTAAGTCGCATAGCCGAGCCATCGCTAAAAGGCATTTCGGCTTGTACTAGCCCTTTGCCAAAAGACCTGCGACCTATGATTATTCCTTTATCATTATCCTGCAATGCGCCAGATACTATTTCAGAAGCCGAAGCCGAGCTTTCGTTAATCAGTACGGCTACTTTTGTATTTTCTAATGTATTCAAATCGCCTGTAGCGTCGTATTTTTCTTCGGAGTGGTTGTTTCCTTTGGTATATACGATTAGTTTTTTATTTTCTAAAAATTCGTCTGCTATTTGTACAGCTGCGTTGAGGTAGCCACCTGGGTTATCTCGCAAATCTAATACTAACTTTTGCATGCCTTGTTTTTTTAATTCTTGTGTACTGGTCATAAAATCTTCATACGTTTTTGCTCCAAAATTGCTTATTTTTACGTATCCAATTATGGGCGTAAGCATGTACGCAGCGTCGATACTATGTAACGTGATGGGGCCTCTACTGATAGTATATTCTAAACTAGCGTACTTACCTCCCATGCGTCGTAGGATAGTTACGGCTACTTTAGAACCTTTTGGGCCTCTGAGTTTTTTGATAATTTGGTCGTTTTTTATTTTTATATTGGCTACTTTTTCACCTTGGATAGCTATAATCCTGTCGCCTTGCTGTATGCCTAGTTTTGCAGATGGGCCATCAGGTATTACATTGGCTACGTAGATGGTATCGTTGAGTAAATTAAATTCTATGCCTACACCGTCAAAACTACCGACCAAATCCTCGTTTGCTTTTTCTATATCCTCGGCTGGTATATAGCTAGAATGAGGGTCTAACTGGCTCAAAATACTACTAATAGCATCGTCTTGGAACTGCTTTTGATTCAAAGTATCCACATAATTAGCAAAAATAGTAGCTATCACTTCGTTCATTTTGTTGCCTTTGCCAGTAGCTGCAAACATCTGCGGCGAATGCTGTTCCAAGTACGTAGTATATTGGTAGCGGGTGTACATCGTCCCAGCTACTGCTCCTATCAGTAAAGTGAGTAATAAAATAGAGCCGAAGAAAAAAGTTCTAGAAAAATTCATAAGAAAAATAAAATAAGGTTTTTTTAGTGTGTGGTTAGTTTCAAAGGCTCATTGGTACTTAAAGAATATAAACCGCTAAATACAAGTGCGGCATTGATGAATAATAATTCGTCGCCTATCTCGTATTGATACGCTTCTTTTAGGTACATTTTTAAAAAATAACAGATAGCAGGTGCGATTAGTGAGATAAATAAAATAGCGGGTTGTTTGTCTTTTTCGATGCTTCTTTTTGTAAAAATACCAAAGAAAAACAAACCAATCAATGGCCCGTAGGTATAGCCAGCGATAGTGAATACTTGTTTTACTACTGCTTCGTCGCTACCGCTAAAAGTGATGATGAGCAAGAATAAAACACCTCCAAAAGCCCACTGTGCGATACTTAAAAACGAACGTTCTTGTACTGCATTATTTTTGTATTTACTGTCTAAAATATCTATATAAAAACTAGTAGTAAGGCTAGTAAGTACGGAATCTGCACTAGAAAAAGTGGCTGCACTTATGCCTACCAAAAACGTGATAGCTGCTAGTATTCCAAAATGGTTTAGTGCTAACATAGGGAATAATTCATCGGTTTTCTTGGGTATTTCTATTCCTTTATTTTGGGCATATAAATACAATAAAGCTCCCAAAGATACAAACAATAGATTAATAAAAAACTGTACCATTCCAAAGCTAATAATATTTTTCTGGGCTTCTGCTAAACTTTTACAACTAAGGTTTTTCTGCATCATATTTTGATCCAGTCCCGTCATAGAAATAGATATTAACGCTCCAGCTAGTATTTGTTTTAGAAAATGATTCGGCTTCATCCAGTCGGTTTGTATAATGCTGCTATATTTACTTTCCATGATGGCAGTACTAGCATCTACAAAATCCCAATCCAGCCCGTTGCATACTGCTACGATGGCGGATATTACCCCTATTAGCAAAAACAACGATTGTACTACATCAGTGTATACCAGTGTTTTAATCCCGCCTCTAATGGTGTATAAGATGATGAGTACAATAATCATAGCTACTGTAACAGCAAAAGGAACTCCCAAAGGTTGAAAAATAAATAATTGCAAAACCCCCGCAGCAATGTATAATCGGAAGGCTGCGCCTATCATGCGAGATAAAATAAAAAATCCTGCCCCTGTTTTTTGGGCTATACTACCTAGCCTATCTCGTAGATATTCGTAGATAGATGTCAGATTCATTTTATAATAAATAGGTAATAATACATAAGCGATTACAAAATATCCTAGCACAAACCCCGCTACTAGCTGTAAGTAAGCAAAATTAATAACACCAACTTTGCCTGGTACGGATACAAACGTCACACCAGACAAAGAATCGCCTACCATGCCTAATGCCACTAAATACCATGCAGATTGTTTGTTTCCAACAAAAAAACTAGCCGTATCTGCCTTACGAGAGGTGTAATAAGAAATAAGTAATAAAAGACTGAAATAGCTTATCACGATGATAAGTAGGGTAGTAGCTGATAGCATATAATTAATAACTTTCTAAATTTAGGCGTTGTTTGAAATCTTGTAATAATGGATTGAAAGCTAAAAACTTGCTGAATTTATCTTTCAATGGTGGTGGAGCTATATTTTTTTTTTGCTCTTCTGGGGCAGAAGAGGGTTCAGTAGGTGTAGTAGATGGTTTTATGGAAATGCCTATCGTAGTGGGCAGTTTTTTTACGGTAGTAGGCGGTGGTGGTACATTGCTAGTAGGCGAAACGTTATGAATAGGTGTAGTAGCAACAGGAGTCGTCACAGCTGGATTAGTAATAGGAATATTGCCCCAATTAGCTATAAGGTTACACAATTGCAACAAGCCTAATTCTACTAATAAGCGTTGGTTATTACTATATCGGTAACTATTTTCTAGTTTATTTAGAATTTCCAATCCTTTGAATAAAAATTCAAAACCTACTTGTTTGGATTGTTCTAGGTATGCTTTTTTTATGTCTTCTGATGTTTCTATCAAGCATTCTGTTTGTATATCTTTGCATACTAGCAAGTTTCGGAAATGTGCCGCTAATCCATCTAAAAATAATTTAGGATCAAAACCTTGACTAATTGTTTTTTGAAGTAATAGGAGTATGCTACTTGTTTGTTGTTGCAAGATGGCGGTAGTAGCTTGGAAGTAGTAGTCGTAGTCTAGTATATTCAGGTTATTGATAGTAGAAGTGTAGGTAATTTCTCCATCGCCGAATACCGCCAGCTGGTCAAACATGGATAGGGCATCTCGCATGCCGCCATCGGCTTTTTGTGCTATGATGTGTAGTGCGGCTTCTTGG
>JAYUJA010000060.1:0-7637 GCA_043765495.1 Bacteroidia bacterium | reverse complement strand
GATTTTGCAGCGTCATCGCCCATGTAATAATAGTATTGCCCTGTTTGGCGTAGATAGTCCACTACTAGCGATTCTGCTTCTAACACAAAATGATAACTACATACCACTGGAACAATAAAAATTTTGCCTTTCGTACTATCGGCATTTGCTATCAGGTTCATTCGTTGGGCTTCCAAAGCCGAGCTTAATAAACCTAATTTCAATTTACTTTCCAACTCTCCTGAACGCGAGCGCGTACCTCCTGGATAAAACAAAGTATGGCAGCCAGTGCGGATAGCCATCGTACAGTATGCTTTTAAGGTTTCTTTGTATAGAAAATTTTTCTTACGCCTATCCACCGTATACGTCCCTAACCTATCCATGAACCAACCAAAAAACTTATTATTAAACAAATTCAGCCCAGCCCCATAAATCACTGGTGGCAAGCCTATTGCATCTACCGACCAACCTATAAGCAACGAATCCAAGTGGCTCACATGCGTAGGCACGAATACTACCGTACCTTGGCTAGCCAACGCTCTCACATGCTCTATCTGCCCTAATATGTGCAACTTATCTATCAAGCTTTTGCGAGGGTTGAATACTTGGTGAAAATTTTTCCAGTTCAAGTCGTTGAGTAACCCAGCCATCAAAGCCCCCGAAGTGCCACGTGCTATATTATACACAGTTGGGTCTATCTGGCTAGCAATTTCTTCGGCATACCTTTCTATTATCTTTTTTAATATCTCTACATTACGAGGGTTCCAGTTATCTTTTGTTTCGGCAATATCCTCGTTCACTATCAACGTATTTTTTATATCCTTCCAAAAATCTCTTTCATCTTCGGGGTCTACTTTCCATTTCTCGTACCGAATACGTTGGTTTTCTTGGTACATAGCAATGGCCAACTCATCTACCAAACTTTTATTTTCATTCGTAGTAGTAGTGATGATTCTGTTCATCGTTTCTTGTACAATATCCTCAATGAAAGATGCTCTACTATACGATATTTTATAAATACTCCAATCCGTAATAGACTGATAGATAGGCGGTATGCAGAAATTAGAATCGAAGTTTAATTTTTTCATAAAATAAAAAGAGAAGTACGCAAATGTATAAAAAATGTGTATCGTATTCGCTTTTATTAAAAAAAGGAATAGATACCTAGTAAATTTTTAAAATAGTAGCCTACTTTTAACAGAAGTTTTATTAGTATACATTATTTTTGTATATTTGCTTATGTTATAAAAAATCAATACCCCTATCTACGATGCACAAAATAACCTTACTCTCTCTATTATCCTTACTACTACCTACTACTGTTACAGCACAAATATTTTACGATAGAGGCGCACTCATCACCATGCGTCCAGGTGCAGAGATGATAGTAAATGGTGGCATGTCCTTGAAACAACAATCAGAATTAATAAACGATGGATTCCTACAAGTAGCAAGTAATGTAGCTATTGGGTATTTTAGAATAGATGATCAAAGTATAGTAAGAGGTGCAGGAGATTATAAAATACAAGGCGATTGGATAAATAACGCTACCTTCCTACCCGAAACTTCGGACGTAGAAATGTACGCCAATGCTTTCCAACAAATCACCTCTACTAATAATACCGCTACTACCTTCTATAACCTAAAACTCACAGGTACAGGCACAGGATTGAACAAAATGAAACGCCTACACAAAGTGGGTGCTACTGTAACCAATGAACTAAACCTCACCAATAGAGAACTAAATACCGATACCAACAAAGTATTCGTGACAAATACTAGCATCAATGCAATACTAAATGACATCACACCCGCAAACGAAGGATTTGTGAGTTCCATAGGAAAAGGAGCGTTATCGTGGAAAACTATTGCTGGTGTGTATATATTTCCCACAGGATCAGGACTTAATACAGCTAGATACAGACCAGCACGCATCACCCCTGCCCAAAGTGGAAGTACCTACGAACTAAAATTAACCAATGCAGACCCAAGTTTTGATACCTACGATAAAAATGCTATCGACTCCCTTATTTGTTATGTAAATAATAGTTTCTACCATAGTATACACCAATCCGTAGGCACTTCGCCCACCAATATCGCCTTGACGTACAACCCCACTACCGACGGTAACTACGATAGAAATGCACAATGGAATACCCCACAAGCAGCGAAATGGAACAACATGGGAGCAGCAAACACTGTTTCTATACAAGGATTAAGTGCAGTGGAAAACATAAGTTGGCAAGATTTTTCTAATAAACCATTTATCCTAGCCCGTAATCGCCCACAAGGCCCCACTATACTAGGAAATAATACCGTATGTAGCAATGGGCTTACTACCTTCACTATCAACCCTTCTAACCCTGGTTCTACGTATAGCTGGACAACCCCCACAGGCTCTACTATAGCTACTGGACAAGGAACAGATAAAATAGAAGTACGCTGGAATCAGTTTAGTAGTGGCGAAGTATCTGTAATAGAATCCAATCCTACGTTTGGCTGTGCTACTCTGCCTTTTATCTTCCCGATAGCCATATTCCCAACGCCTACCGCAGCTTTCACTACTGTTACGAGTGGGTATTATAACAATACCTTCCAATTCAACGACCAAACCGCTATCGCTGTCCCATCTACTATCACGGATTGGAACTGGACAGTAGGCGATGCAGATAATACCTTTTATACCAATCAAAACCCCAGCCATACCTATACGGAATTTACAGATTTTCAAGTTCGTTTAATTGTAACTTCTTCTGATGGGTGCTTGGATACAGTCACACAAACGGTTTCTATCGCTAATGATAAAGACTTATTTATCCCCACAGGCTTCTCGCCTAATGCAGATGGTGTAAACGATAATATGGTAATAAAAGGTTTAGAATTTTACCCACAAAGTGAACTAATGATTTTCAATAGATGGGGAGATTTAGTATACCAAAAAACAAATTACGATAATACTTGGAACGGTACTACGAATGTAAAAGGGCTACACATAGGCGACGTATTGCCAGATGGGACTTATTTTTATGTATTTAAAAAATCTGCCAACGAAACGTTACAAAACGGCTCTATAGAGTTAAAAACGAATAAATAAATTTAGCTCCTAGCCACAAAATTAATCCTTATAGTCTGTTTTTTTGTAGTAGTTTAGCGACTTCTAAAATATATCTCTATGCCCACTTTTTCGCATTTACATTGCCATACCCAATTTTCTTTACTAGATGGGGCTGCAAGCATTTCTAGCTTAATGAAAAAAGCACAAAAAGATGGTATGCCAGCAGTAGCAATCACAGACCATGGCAACATGTTTGGGGCATTCAAGTTTGTAGCAGAAGCTTCTAAATACAATGTAAAACCCATTGTAGGCTGTGAGTTTTATGTGGTAAAAGATAGACACCAAAAACATTTTACCAAAGAAAGCGGCGATGTGCGTCACCATCAATTATTATTAGCTAAAAACAAAATAGGCTATAAAAATCTGTCTCGACTATGCTCCCTAGGTTTCATAGAAGGCTATTACAGCAAATACCCTCGTATAGACAAAGAAATACTCCTACAACATACTGAAGGGCTTATCGCTACTACTTGCTGTATTGGTGCCGAAATTCCACAAGCAATATTACACAAAGGAGAAGACGAAGCCGAAAAACTATTCCAATGGTGGTTGGATATATTTGGCGAAGATTATTACATAGAATTGCAACGCCATAACCTACCAGAACAAATAAAAGTAAACGAAGTATTGATGCGATTTGCTAAAAAATACAACGTAAAAATTATTGCTTCCAACGACTCCCATTACGTAAACCAAGAGGATTTTGAAGCCCATGATATTTTATTATGTGTAAATACTGGGGAGAAAAAAGCTACTCCTATTGGCGATGGAAAAGGTAGAAGATTTGGATTTCCGAATAGCGAATTCTATTTCAAAACACAAAAAGAAATGGCAGCATTGTTCCACGATTTGCCAGAAGCCCTTGATAATACCAATGAAATAGTAGACAAAGTAGAGATTTTAAGGCTAAAACAAGACATACTATTACCCGCTTTCCCGCTTCCACCCGAATTTAGTAATGGAGATGCTTATCTACGACATTTGACCTACCAAGGAGCAGTAAAAAGATACAAAATACTCACCGTAGAAGTAGAAGAAAGACTAAACTATGAACTAGATATCGTAGAGAAAATGGGCTTTGCTGGGTACTTCCTTATTGTTTCGGATTTCATTCAAGCAGGGCGAGATTTGGGAGTGATGGTAGGGCCTGGCAGGGGGTCAGCAGCAGGCTCCGCGATAGCTTATTGTATTGGTATTACGAACATCGATCCGATTAAATATTCCTTACTTTTTGAACGTTTCCTAAACCCAGAAAGAGTAAGCATGCCTGATATAGATACCGATTTTGATGACGAAGGTAGGCAGAAAGTAATGGATTATGTAGTAGAAAAATATGGCAAAAACCAAGTAGCACAAATCATCACGTATGGTACAATGGCAGCAAAATCCGCTATTAAAGACGTAGCCAGAGTCACGGATTTGCCACTCGACCAAGCGAATATGCTTGCTAAATTAGTTCCAGAAAAACCAGGTATTACGTTACAAGAAGCGTATGAACAAGTTTCAGAATTAAAAAAAATAAGAAACGAAAATTCTGCCCAAGGAGCTGTATTAAAACAAGCAGAAGTACTCGAAGGATCGGTAAGAAACGTAGGAATACACGCTTCGGCAGTAGTGATAGCCCCCGAGGATATACTGAATATAATACCAGTAGCCATCACCAAAGATGCAAAACTAAATGTATCCCAGTTCGATGGTAAAGTAATAGAAAGTGCAGGACTATTAAAAATGGATTTTTTAGGGCTTACTACCCTGAACTATATCAAAGATACCATCGCTATGGTGAAAAAAAACCATGCAGTAGTAATAGATATTGATGCTATACCACTAGACGATGCAAAAGCGTTTACCATATTTCAAAATGGAGAAACAAATGGCGTTTTTCAGTTCGAATCTGACGGTATGAAAATGTACATGAAAGAACTAAAACCTACTACCATAGAGGATTTAATTGCCATGAATGCCCTATATCGTCCAGGGCCTATGAGTTTTATTCCTAATTTCATCGCACGTAAGCATGGCAAAGAAAAAGTAGAATACCCACATGCGTTATTAGAGCCTATCCTCAAAGCTACGTACGGGATAATGGTATACCAAGAACAAATAATGCAGACTGCCCAAATACTCGCAGGCTATAGCCTTGGTGGTGCAGATTTATTGCGTAGGGCGATGGGGAAAAAAGATAAAGATGCGATGTCCAAAGAAAGTATCAAATTCGTAAAAGGAGCTGGCGAGTTGCATAATATACCGATGGAGAAAGCGTTGGAGATTTTTTCTATTATGGAAAAATTTGCCGAATATGGCTTCAATCGTTCGCATGCCGCAGCCTATTCCGTAGTAGCCTACCAAACAGCCTATTTAAAAGCCCATTATCCTGCCGAATATCTCGCCGCAGTATTGAGTAAAAATATGAACAACATAGAAGATATTACTTTTTTTATGGAAGAGTGTAGGCAATTGAAAATAGAAGTACTAGGGCCGAATATCAATGAAAGTGATATAAAATTCAACGTTACCCCAAAGGGACAAATACGATTCGGACTTTCGGCTATAAAAGGATTCGGAGAAACTGCCGCAGAAAGCATCATGGAAGAACGTAAAAATGGTACATTTCTGGATTTGTTTGATTTTTTTAAGCGAGTAAATAATAAAGCTTTAACCAAAAAACCCATCGAAGCACTGGCTACAGCAGGGGCTTTCGATGATTTTACGGAACTCCACCGAGCTACTTTTTTTGCAGAGAATAGCAATGCAAGCACTTTTACCGATACATTACTAAAATACAGTATAGCCAGCCAGGAAGACAATGATAGTGCCGCTTCTTTATTTGGCGATAGTACCGACTTGGATATAGTAAAACCTACTATCCCCACTGTGCAGCAATGGGTACGAGCAGAAGTACTGAAAAAAGAAAAAGCAATATTAGGCATCTACTTATCAGGGCACCCGCTAGACGATTATAAAATAGAATACAAGCAACTAGCCAGAAATAAATGGATACAAATAGCCCAAAATATAGATTCTCTAAAAGATAAAGAAGTAGTACTAGGTGGCATATTATCCGAGGTAAGCTCCAAGACTAATAAGTCAGGAAAAACACTCTATTACGCTACTTTTGAAGATTATTCTGCTTCTTACACCTACACCATTTTCCCTAATCAATACGGGCAACTGGCTGCTTCCCTACAAGAAGGCATAGTAGTAATAGTAAAAGGAGTGGTACAAAAAGGATTTCGAGAAGATAGTAACTACGAATTCAGAATAAAAAGTATAGATCCAATAGAAGAAATTTTTTCTAAACAAATACAACAAATAGTTATCAATATACCTATTGCAAACATTACCAATACGCTAATAGATGCTATTCATAGCCTAGTCACCAATAACCAAGGCAAAACAGTACTGAAATTCCGAGTTCCACACCCAGAAGATGGCACGTATATAATGCTAGAAAATGCAGCGTTAGGAATTCAAATCAGTAGGGATTTATTATCCGAACTAGATGCTATCCAAGGTATTGCGTATAGATTGTTATAAAAAAGCTACCTTATTTATTTTTACTATTTTTACCTCTTATTTATTTTTTATTAAAAACTTACTTTGTCATGCTTTCTATCACTACTTCGGATAATCTAAAACTATACATACATAGCTGGGAGGCTGCTGCTCCTACAAAAATAGTACTCATAGTACACGGGCATGGAGAGCATGGAGGAAGGTACGAGCATATCGCGAAAAATGTGTTTTTGCCTGCAAATAATTCGGTATGGGCAATGGATCAAAGAGGGCATGGGCTATCCGAAGGCGTACGAGGGCATGCTCCTTCTATGGCACAATTGGTAGCAGATGTACAACTTACTATCGAAACTATACAGCAAACATACCCGTCGTTGCCTATTTACATATATGGGCATAGTATGGGTGGGAGTATAGTGCTAAATTACCTCAATGCCTATCCTACTACTACAATAGCTGCACTAGTGACTAGCCCATGGATAAAACTTGCTTTTACGCCTAATCCTATTCAAGTAAAACTAGCACAGATAGTAAAAGGAATATTCCCAAGCATGACCCAAGATTCCAAACTAGACGTAAGCCAATTGAGTAGGGATAACGACGAAATACAAAAATATGTAAGCGATAGCAAAGTACATAGCAGAGTATCGCCAGCGTTATTTTTTAGTTGTTATCAAAAAGGAATAGAACTGTTAGAAACGCCCTTTTTATACAAAAATAAACTATTACTAATGCATGGCTCGCTAGATAAAATAACTTCTTGCAAAGCTTCGTCCGAATTTTATACCAAAAATAAATACAATGGTTTCGTGTATAAAGAATGGGAAGGAGGATTCCACGAATTGCACAACGACAGCATACGCAAAGAGGTATACGAGTACATCAATAAATGGATTATTACTCTATAATTATAATCGTAAACGAGGGAGATAGACGGTTAAGAAGCCATTTTTACAGATGCAAATTCTAATAGTTTTTTTACATCTTCCTCGCATATATTCAAGAAAAATTGCGGAGCTACGCCTAT
>JAYUJA010000059.1:0-2680 GCA_043765495.1 Bacteroidia bacterium | reverse complement strand
CCAATAAAAAAAATGCAGATACCTACTATAATACAGAATACCACATATTCGCAGAAGGAGTACTAGAAATAGTAGCCGAGGGATTTGGATTTTTACGTTCCGCAGATTATAACTACTTGACCTCCCCCGACGACGTTTATGTATCCCAATCCCAGATAAAACTATTTGGACTAAAAACAGGCGACGTAGTAGAAGGACCAGTACGCCCACCCAAAGAAGGAGAGAAATTTTTTCCACTCATTAAAGTAGAAAAAATCAATGGCTGTGAGCCAGCAGTAGTACGCGATAGAGCAGCTTTTGACTACCTTACTCCCGTATTTCCTACCCAAAAACTAAACCTCACTGGTAGCAATCCATCTTTATCCGTACGTATAATAGACCTATTCACACCAATAGGAAAAGGACAAAGAGGACTCATAGTAGCACAACCAAAAACAGGTAAAACGACACTACTAAAAGAAATAGCGAATGCTATAGCCGAAAATCACCCAGAAGTATACTTGATAGTACTACTCATAGACGAGCGACCAGAAGAAGTAACCGACATGCAACGCTCGGTAAAAGCAGAAGTAGTAGCCTCTACCTTCGACGAGCCAGCAGAAAGACATGTAAAAGTAGCAAATATCGTATTAGAAAAAGCAAAAAGAATGGTAGAATGCGGCCACGATGTAGTAATATTATTAGACTCTATCACCCGTCTAGCACGAGCGCACAACACGGTAGTACCACCATCAGGCAAAATACTATCAGGTGGAGTAGATGCCAATGCACTCCACAAACCAAAGCGTTTTTTTGGTACAGCACGCAAAATAGAAAATGGCGGCTCGCTAACCATACTAGCCACAGCCCTAATAGAAACAGGCTCCAAAATGGACGAAGTAATATTCGAAGAATTCAAAGGAACAGGCAACATGGAGCTACAACTAGATAGACACTTATCCAACAGAGGAATATACCCAGCCATCGATATAGTAAAATCCAGTACCCGTAAAGACGACTTACTACACATACCAGAAGTACACAAAAAAATGTGGATTTTACGCCGATTGATTAACGATATGAATGTAAACGAAGCGATGGATTTTCTTCTAAATAATATGAGAGGCACACAGTCCAACGAAGAATTCCTTATTACCATGGGAAATAGCAGTAATAATCCCTTACAGAAAAAATAACCAAAACAAAGGAATATTTGATTACCTTTGCACCATCAAAAAAAAATAGTTTCACTACTATAAACCTTATTAATTTTACCCCCATAGAGTAATTACCTATTACTTTATATCATTCGATTTTTTTAACCTTTCATTATGGAGATTAAATTTGCGGACCTAAACTTACTACCAGAAGTTTTACGCAGTATTCAAGAATTAGGATTTGAAACCCCTACCCCGATTCAACAGCAAGCCATTCCTTTACTATTAGAACAAGACATAGATATAGTAGGTTTAGCTCAAACAGGTACAGGAAAAACTGCAGCCTTTGGACTACCTTTACTACACAAAGTAGATTTTTCGATCCCTACTACACAAGCAGTAATAATATGCCCAACCCGAGAACTTTGCCTACAAATTACCAGAGATTTAGAAAACTATTCTAAATTTCTAAAGAATGTAAATATCACTTCGGTATATGGTGGAGCAAATATTTCGACCCAAATACGCCAATTGCGCAATGGTAGCCAAATCATCGTAGCAACGCCAGGTCGTTTAATGGATTTGATGGAACGTGGAGCAGCTAGACTAAACGAACTGCAATACGTAGTACTAGATGAAGCCGATGAAATGCTTAACATGGGCTTCCAACAGGATATAGATACTATCCTAGCCGAAACCCCAGAAGATAAAAATGTATGGCTTTTCTCCGCTACTATGCCAGCAGAAGTACTACGTATTTCTAAAAAATACATGGATAACCCACAAAGTATCACCGTAGGAAAACGCAACGAAGGAGCTTCTAATATAGAACATAACTACTACGTAGTAGCTTCAAGAGATAGATATTTAGTACTAAAAAGAGTGTTGGATATCTACCCAGATATATTCGCTATTACCTTCTGTAGAACCAAACAAGAAACCCAAGATATAGCCGACCTACTTATCAAAGATGGCTATAATGCAGATGCACTACACGGCGATTTGTCACAAGCACAAAGAGACATCGTAATGAATAGATACCGTAATAGAGGCGTACAAATACTAGTAGCTACCGATGTAGCAGCCAGAGGGATAGATGTAAACGATATCACCCACGTAATACATTATAACCTACCTGATGATATAGAAAACTATACCCACCGTAGTGGTAGAACAGCAAGAGCAGGAAAATCAGGTATCTCTGTGTCTATCATCACATCCAAAGATGTAGGCAAAGTAAGAATGATAGAAAGACAAATACAAAAACAATTTACCAAAAAACAAGTACCTACAGGAGCAGAAATTACAGAAGCTCAAATCACACAATACTTGAAAAAAGTAGGCGATAGTGAAGTAAATGAAACCGAATTGTTGCCACTAATGTCCATCGTAGAAGATACTTTTGGATACATGGAAAAAGAAGACATCATCAAGAAATTTATTTCTTTCCAATTAAATAAATTCATCGAATACTATAAGCAACACAAAGAAATAGGAGGGCAAAATAGCGAAGCAGGTAGTAGCTCTAATATCGAAAACGAACA
>JAYUJA010000058.1:0-2683 GCA_043765495.1 Bacteroidia bacterium | reverse complement strand
TATTTGGTTACAATGAATTGCTCATAGAATACTCCTTGTGTAGTAGTTATTTGTAGATAATATACTCCTGCTGCAAGTGTGGAAGTAGAAATACTGTTGCTAAAATCTTTGTTCTGAATCACTACTTGTCCCATAGCATTCGTGATGCCTATTTGCTGGATACTTACGCCATTATTTTGGATATACAATACGTCTTTTGTAGGATTGGGGTAGATAGTAAAGTTAGAAGTAGCTTCTGTGAGTCCTACAATAGCATTCGTAGCTACTATTTCCATATCAAAACTCAAATCTGAACTTGTAGCAGTTGCTTGGTGTATCTCTACTGCGAGGCTATTCGTGCCATTTTGTAATGCAGTAGAAGGAATAGGAAAATTTCGCCAAATATTTTCATTTATATTGGGGTTCACTGCATACGTAGTATAATTCACGGTTTCTGGTAGGTTGTCTTTGAATATTTCTTGCCCATTGATGTATACTACTGCTCCATCGTCTATTTTCACTCTACCTTGTAGTTGTGTATTAGACGGTATATTTCCGATACTTATATCTTTTCTAAAATAAGTAGTGATGTACTTATTTTGAGGGTCGGTACCAAAGTCTACAATTTTGACTTCATCGCCATCACCATATCCAAATTCTGCATTAGCAGATAGCCAAGTCGCATCGTTATAGGCATTCGTATTCCAATCTGCAGCTGGTAGTGATCCTCTATCCCAATATTTCCAAGTGCCACCTGCTGGTACTACTACATTTATAAAAGGGCTGGCACTTACTACTATAGTCAAAGTAGCTGGGTTGGAAGTACCTCCTTGATTATCTGTAATAGTATAGGAGATAGTACTAGTACCTACGAAGCTCGCAAGTGGCGTGAAGGTTACTATTCCATTATTGTTTACAGTATAAGTACCTTGGTTGGTAGCAGTATAGGTATTTTGTATGCCAGCTATGCCAGTGTTTAAGTCCACGCCATTTTTATTGATAGTACCATCGTTATCGGTATCGTTCAGGGTTACATCTATGCTAAAAACATTGGATTGATCGATAGTTCCATTATCATTATTAGCAATGGGGGATATGTTAGGAGTGGGTGGTATTGCATTTATTCCATGTAAGGTATAACTAAAATCTCTAGCTTGCTGTGGGGAGCCTATTACTAAATAGAAGGTACGCTCTACTGTGGAGTTAGGATTAAAAGTACCTCCCATGTAGTGATACATGTAATTACAACCATTAGCATCAGGAGCTATTTCATCTGTATTATATTGACCTACAAGAGAATTAAAATTATCTACATCGTCCCAAACCATCGAAACACCCCAATTATTTGCTTCATTAAATAGACCAAACCATTTTTCATAGGAATTAAAACTTATTACAGGAGAGTTAAAAGTACTATTATCCAAATCATGGGTATTAAGGCTTGTAATAGCGTCATTAGAAAATTCTCTCACGCCATTATATGTTGTAGCAATAGGGAACATAGAGCTGTTAATAAACATATAAGGCGAAAAATGTCCATTAGAACTTTGCCCATTCATATACGATACATGCAATATAAATTTTATCTTCACTTCTAATACATTTTCAGAAACAAACCTTACTGACTTCTCTATTTCTGCATCACATGGCACTTTGGCACCATTGGTATACCTATATCCAAACTGCCATAGATTCGATTTCGTGTAATACGTTTTTGTACTAGGGTCATAACTTTTTGTAATAGGATTACCTCCAAAATTGTCGGTGTTACCACAAGCGTCAAAAGCTCCTTGGGGTAGTCCATTCCATTGCCTACTTTGATTTACTACCCCATGCGACTCTGCCATACTTACATATCCTAGATTATCATAAAATGTTTTATCTGATGGGCCAAAATAAGGATCTATCCCTATTTGTCTACCACTATCAAACTGGTTGGTATAGCTTACTGTTTCATTGGAGCGACTAATATAATCTATCACTCCTCCCATATTATTACAAAAGCCTATTTTTATTGTTCCATTGTCCATATAATCATACGAATTCGTAGCTGGAGTTTTGGAATAGCCTAGTGTAGTAGGATTTATATCTGAAGAATAGGTAACATTTCCAGCAAAAGAATTCAAAGCCACACTACTGGGGTATCCTGTACAAACCCCACTAGCGTTCCCAGCTTGGCTAATAGTAAATGGTGGAGAAATAGGTGTAGAATAGCCTCCAAAGCAAGCTTTTAGTATATGAGCTTGTCCGTCTTTGTACCAATTAGTATTATCGTAATGGAATCCAAATCCGACCAGTGTATTACCAGGTATACTAAAAACATTCGCTACATCGGCACGGGTAGCAGTAGCAGTAGTAGATCCGATGTAATGGTCATCTATATACATGTCCACTGTTTGGGGAGTAGTGTTAGAAAGATTCAGTACCCAACCACCACAATACCCTTGATTAGGTTGGTCGAACGTTCCTTTATAAATGGTAACATCTGCTGCTGGTAACCCACTAGCAGAATTACAAATTTGATTTTGTGCTTTTACATTTAATCCTGTAGTTAGTAAAAAAGTAAAAACGACTATTTTTTTTAAGCTATATTTCATATTAGTGTTTTTTTTATTTGGTTACAATGAATTGCTCATAGAATACTCCTTGTGTAGTAGTTATTTGTAGATAATATACTCCTGCTGCAAGTGTGGAAGTAGAAATA
>JAYUJA010000057.1:0-7767 GCA_043765495.1 Bacteroidia bacterium | reverse complement strand
AGCATATTTTTGAACTATTTGTAACGTTGGATACTCTCTTTTTACGACTGCATTGTAGGCATCAGTAGTGTATAAATAATGTGTATCATGGGCTATTTTACGAAGTTTGGTAGAGGCTATTTTTTCATAATGTACCAGTTGGTAGTTTTGTGTATCTATGAATCCAATACCACCATTAGCGTCTGTAAAATATACTATGTCTTTCTCTATCCAATGGTGGATACAGTAGATACTGCTTTGTGTAAGGAGTAAGTTTTTTATTTCTTGTTGTGTATTTCTATCTATTACGTGTATATTGCCTTGCTGCGTACCTATCCAGATGTAGTTAGCATCTATATAAAAAGTATAAATAGCTTTTTTTACATCTGCCATTACTTTGCCTATTCCTGTATCCAAATCCCATTCTATAATAAATCCGTCTCCGCTAGCAGAATAGATTTTTTCTTGCCATACTTTTAAGTTATAGATACCACTTCTATGCCCTGATAGTGTTTGTAATAGCTGTATCATAGCGTATGTGTACTTTCTACCAAGGATATGCCTTGTTTTGCTAATTCTTGTAAGATAGGAATATAAATAGCTTTTTCGATAGGTAAAAACAAACCTTTTTTATCGTGCCATGTGCCTTGAAGAAATAAATCTACTGCGATAGCTAGCGGTAAGCCTACTGTTTTTGCCATAGCAGTATAGATAGCGTTTTCGCCTTTGAGTACTAATGTGCTTTCTGTTTTATACAGTACATTTTCTATAGTATATTCAAAATGGTGTACCAGTACTATCAAATCTTTATCCGTATCTTTTAGCTTCCATTTTCGTTCCAGTAATTCTTGTAATATATCCGCAGGTGTTCCTTTTGTAAGTGTTATAGGCGTATCCGAAACCAGTCCTGTACTTTCTATTTTTTGCCAAGTGGTGGGAGATATTTGGTAGTATTGTTTTAGTTTTTCTAGGAAATCCGCTTCCGTAAATTTGATAGGAAGGAAGCATTGTAACCATTCTTTGTAGGTATATTGATTGGCGTTTTCTAGTACTACACTTTCATCGGTCAAGCCCATTTGTACGAATATATTCCACGCTTCACAGTAGCCATCGGCGCGTATAGTGCCACGTATCATTGTTTCTACTTTATGTAGCCCATATATTTTTTGGTAGTTTAGAGAATCCCTATTCGGATAGCCTTCATAGTTGCCATAATCTACTACGGTAATTGGTACCGCATTTTTAAATAATTGGTGGTAAGGTACGTATCGTAATCTATTGTTTTGTAAATAAGTAGCGGTATTTTTTCCAGCTGTGATTACATTACGTGGATTCCAAGAAAATTTATACCCAAAAGGATTGTCAATGTATTCAGGCGCTACCAATCCACCGCAATAAGAAGTAAAAGAAGTTATGACGGCATTTTTTGCATGTAGTTCGTCTATTATTTTCATGGCAGATAAGTGATCTAACCCTGGATCTAACCCACACTCTTGCAGAAAAAACAATCCTTTTTGTTGTAGGACAGGTTCTAGTTCTTTTAATTCTTCGGATATATACGACGCCGTAAAAAAATGCTTACCGTACTCCAAACAGTCTTGTGCTACTATTGGGTGCATGAAAGCTGGCAACATGGATATTACTACATCTGCTTGCTGTATGAATGGCTTACGGGCTGCTGCGTCTGCCACATCTATTACTAGTGTAGTAGCATGGTAGATAAGTGGGTTTTCAGTCAGCCAAGTAGGTAGTAATCTATCTATTATCGTAAATAAATAATTTTTATGTATTGCTTCTTTTAGTAAATAATCGATCAAATATGGGCTACTTTTTCCAGCTCCAATAAGTAATATATGCTTTTTCATAGTCTCCATTTTTTGTAAATACTAAATACTACGGATATATCCTTGTAATCCCATTTCTAGGCAGTCTATTGCCATTTCTAGTTCTTGTTTTTCTAGTACGTAGGCTATTCGCACTTCTTTTTGCCCTTGCGTAGCAGAGCTGTAGAAGCCATTAGCGGGGGCTAGCATGATGGTAGTATTTTGGTAATTAAAATTATTCAATAGCCAAATACAAAAATTTTCGGCACTATCCACTGGCAACGAAGCGATGATATAAAAAGCCCCTTTGGGATTGCTGCAAGTTACACCATTTATTTTATTTAATTTAGACACTACTAGATCTCTTCGAGATTGGTATTCTTTGGTCACGCCATCAAAATAAGCTTTACTAGCGTCCAAACACGATATAGCGGCTATCTGACCCAGTGTAGGAGGGCTTAATCTTGCTTGTGCCATTTTCAACGCGGCCTGCATCACTGCCTTATTTCTACTTATAATAGCGCCTATGCGTATACCACATAGGTTGTATCGTTTAGAAAAAGAGTCTATTACTATCACATTTTCTTCCAAGCCTTCTAGGTGTAGCGCAGAAGTATATGCCATGCCATCGTAGCAAAATTCTCTATACACTTCATCTACTATTAAATATAAATCGTGGGCTTGGGTGATTGTTTTTAATTTTTCTAACTCTTCTTTGCTGTATACATAGCCTGTGGGGTTGCTGGGGTTGCATAGTAGGATAGCCTTGGTTTTGGAAGTTATTTTTGCTTCGAAAGCCTCGGTACTTGGTAGGGCAAAGTTTTCTTCTATCGTAGTGGTGATAGGCACTATTTTAATCCCTAATAATTGTGCAAAAGAGTTATAATTAGCATAAAAAGGTTCTGTTACGATAATTTCATCTTCGGCATTGCAGCACGCCATCATCGCGAATAATAACGCCTCTGACCCGCCAGTAGTTACTAGTATATCTTCTATGGTAAGCGGAATATCCCAGTTTGTGTAATAATCCTTTATTTTTTCTCGCAATACTTCCATACCTGCCGAATGCGAATAAGGGATATGTTTTTCTTTATAAGCCTGTAATCCATCGTATAGTATGGCTGGAGAATCTATGTCTGGCTGTCCTATGTTTAGATGAAATACTTTTATGCCTTTCTTTTTGGCTGCTTCTGCGTATGGAACTAGCTTTCGGATAGGTGAAAAGGGAAGATTAGCAGCTTTTGATGCAATAGATGGCATAACTATAACGTATTAGATGAAGCTACAAAAGTAAAAAGCTATTCCATATCTACAAAATGTTTTTGTACATTATTGTATAAAATAGTAGAAAGAGCTGGCATGGCGATACAAATTTGTAATTCTTGCTGCATAGAAGTCACGGCTTTATCCACTATACCACACGGGATAATATGGTCAAAATAAGCCAGATTAGTATTTACATTCAATGCTATACCGTGCATGCTTACCCACCTACTACACCGCAGCCCGATAGCGGCTATCTTACGAGCATTTGGCAACGCGGCATCTACCCACACCCCTGTATGCCCTATATACCTTTCTGCTACTATGTTGTAGTTTTGTAAGGTGTCTATTAGTACCGCTTCTAATGTACGGATAAACCAGTGTAAATCTGTTTTGAACTGTTCTAAATCCCAAATAAAATACACTACCAGCTGCCCATCGCCATGGAAGGTAATATCGCCACCTCTATCTACTCTATAATACGCTATTTTCTTTGCTTCTAATTCTTCTTGGGATAATAATAAATGCTCTGTTTTTCCACTTTTGCCGATGGTATACGTAGGCGGGTGGGTGCAGAATATAATATAATTCGCAGCGACTACAGCAGGATTTTCTTTGTTGGCTAGTTTGATGGCGATGATTTCTTCTTGCAGTTGTCGTTGTTTCTGCCAAGCAGTAAGATAGTCCATTTCACCCCAATCCTGTACTAGCAAAATAGGTTTGATAGGCAATGCTATACTCATAATACTGTGTTTTTTAATAGGAAAGTCATTTAATTTTTATAAAAAAAGCCGTGTTTTTTTATTTTCTGTTTGCTAATTAATCAGTACAGATATACCAATTTCGCAAATATAGAAAAAGAAGCTATACGTAGCTATTTATTGCTTTTACTTCCTAGAAAATAAATAAAGATTTCGTTTTGAAATAGATTCTTTACGTATTATTTTATATATTTGTGTTGCGTTAATTTTGACGTTATGTGCCATTTTAGAATGACACGAATACTGGCAATAATAAGATGACGACACAACCAAAACATAATATAACGACACAAAGAGCGACCGACTTGCTAAAACAAGGACAACCTTTAACCGATGTTTATATTGACGGAGAACTAAAAATTGAGACAAATGGAACTTGGGACAAAGAGGTTATATTTGAAAATTGCGTCGTAGAATATTTTTCAGGAAGTGTTACACAGTTTGACAAACCTGTAAGACTATTAAACTGTCACTTCAAAAAGTGCTAATTTGTTTTTAGCTACTTTTTAGGTGGACTTACAATAGACAATTGCACATTTGATAATTTTTTGGACTTTCAAGCAGGTGGACATAACAAAATAGGAAACCCAGTGTTTATAACCAACAACGACTTCAAAGAATTTGTAAATTTTTTTGACTGTTGGTATGAAAACGAAATAACAATCAGTAATAATAAATTTCATAAGGGGACAAACCTTTTTGGAAAACCTCATAATATTCCTGTAACATTTGACAAAGAGCCAATAATCAAAGACAATTTTGGGCAACTAAACTTTGACAACGAAGGAGAAAAAAGTGAGTAATGAAAAGCCAAACATAATGAAGATAGAAATAATATGACGACACAACTAAATCATAACATAACGACACAAAGAGCGACGGACTTGCTAAAACAAGGACAACCGTTAACCAATGTTTATATTGACGAAAAACTAAAAATCGAGACAAATGGAACTTAATCAAATAATTAAGCTAATCAAACAAAAACATCAAAACGATGGAATTGAAATCTTTCCACCAGTCAAACTTTCAGACATCACAAACTTTGAAAACCAAATTGGTTTTTCATTACCTAAAGATTTCAAAGAATTTTATTTGAGTTGTAATGGTTTTAGATGTAATGAGGACATATTTAATGTAGTTCCAATTCAAGACATTAACAGACATCAACAAGATTTTGGAGAAAATTGGTTTTATTTTTCGGAGTATATGATTTATTCAGATAGGTGGGGACTTCGTATTACTTCAACAGGGAAATATGAAATATTTAACGGCAGTTATCCAAACAAAGCAATGACATCTTCTTTAACAGAATTTCTTCTCAGGTTTTTAAAAGGAAATGTATTTGAAACTGATGGACTTTATAATTGGCAAGAAGAACTTGGAATAAAATAAACTACCACCAACATCAGTTTTACAAAACTGGCACAGAAGTGCAAAAATTGGAATATCTGTACTTTCATACATAAAAAAGGTGTAAAGACTACTACTTTACACCTTTTTGCTGCTTATTATTTATAGATAGTTTGTAATACTTCTTCGTTTACATTCACTGGGTACTTTGTTTTTATGCTTTGTACCCATTTTTTTTCTAATTCTGCTTGGTAGTCCGATGTTACTGGTCCTTTGGTTTCGGATAGTAATTTAGGGGCTGGAACTAGTTTTTTTATCACTTTTACGAATACTATTCTATTGTCTTTGGTATAGTTGTCGGATAGTCCTGATTTGGTAGTAGTTTTATCCACGAATTCGTTGTCTCCTTTGCTGAATAATCCTTTTTCTACTACTACATTTAGTTGGGAGTCTTTGTTGAAAAATGCTATTACTTCTTCTGCACTTCCTTTCTTTGCCATTTTACGCACTTTTTTAGCCATTTCCTCGTCTTTTACCTTATATATTATTACTTCTGTTCTTTCTGCCCATTGGTATTTTGTAGCATTACCAGCAAAAAAGTTCTTTAACCCTGTGGTATCTGTCATTGCTTTTGTCCATACTTGCTGGTCCATAGCGTCGAATAGTAGTATTCCATCTCTATATTCTTTGGATAGTCTTCGGAATTCTGGGTATTTGTATTCTAGTTGTGTATCTTCAAATTCTAATAAGCTTTTACGCAAAAAAACCTCGTATTGTTTTTCTAATAATACTTCTAATGCGGCAGTTTTTTTAGTTTGTGGCGATTGGTTTTCGTATAGGAATTTTGCATACTCTTGTTGTGTATACGTTCGTATTGCTTTTTGCGGCGATTTTAGATTGAATAAAGCTTGGTTGTATCCTTCTGCTTTTTCCATACGCCATATACCTTTGTAGTACGACGAGTCTACTGCATTCCATAGGTTTGTTTTTGCACTCGGAAATTCTTGTAAGTAGTACTCTGCTTTTATCTTTTTCAGTAACGATTCTTGTGTTTGTTGGGAGCGAGAGTCTTTACCTACTTTGCTTTTTAGTTCATTGAATAATTCAGTATACGTGCCTACTGGCTTTTTTTCCAGAAATTTGATGATATGAATACCGTAAGGCGTTTCTACTAGATCGGATATTTGCCCAGCAGTATTTAAGTTAAAACAAGCATCTTCAAACGATGCTATCATCTTCCCGCTTGTAAACATGGGTATCTCGCCACCTTTGGGTGCACTTTGCTTATCGTCCGAAAACTGTTTTGCTAACTCTTCAAAGTTTTCTCCATTTTTTATTTTGGTTAAAATTTCATTTGCTTTTTGACGAGCAGTCGCGATGTCTTCTTGGGCAGTAGGTTTGTCTTTTTGAGCATTGGGATATTTGAACATTATATGTGCTACTTTTACCTGTCCTCTGTTGGCTCTGGCTTCCATTACTTTCACGATATGGTATCCAAATCGCGTTCTTATCGGCATGGATATTCCACCTACTGGTGTGTTATAAGCTGCATTTTCAAAGGGATATACCATGGAGAAAGCAGTAAAAAAGCCCAAGTCACCCTTGTTTTGTTTTGCGGAGGGGTCTTCGGAATATTGCTCGGCTACGCTTTCAAATTTTTCGCCTTTTAGTATTCTATTTCGTAGTTCTATTATTTTAGTATACACTGCTAGCGTGTCTTTGGGTAGCGCGTCTTGGTCTATGCGTAATAGTATATGCCCTGCGTGTATTTCTTTTTCTAGGCGTTCGTGGGCTTCTTGTATTAGTCTTTCGCCAGCTTCCTTATCGGATAGATACGGCTGTGCTAGTACTTTTCTATAATCTTTGTATTCGTTTCGGAATTTAGCGGTGGTATCCAGCCCCATTGCTTCGGCGTCTCTTACTTTTAGTTTGAATATTTTGAACAATTCTAAATATTCTCGTACAGAAGCTTCGCTTGGTTTTTCGTTCGCATTTTTATTGTTTTTCTTGTAGATAGCATCAAAATCATTGAGCGAAATTTTTTCTTTTCCTACTGTCAGAAGTATCGGATCAGAAGGGTCGCTAGCTTGCTGCCCAAAAGATGGAAAAGTCAATATAGCTGCTAGTATCCAGCTTCCTATTTTAATACGAGAAAACATAAATGAAATATGGGTTTTATAAATTTAGATGCAAAGTTATATTTTTTCAATTAATAATTAATAATTAATCATAAAAAAAAGCCGCCCCGAAAGACAGCTTTGTATTTTTATTTATTTTTTGATTAAAATAACATCTAAAGTCGATGTAACTCCATTTTCTATTATTATTCTCTCCCACTTTTGGGATTTTGCTTCCATCTCTGTTACATCATATACTTCAGGGTTAGTTCCGTCTGTTTCAGTAAGAGTTATTGATTCATCATCAGAATAAGACCATTTACCTGGTTCAATGGTATTTTGTCCATCTGTTTGGTAAGTTAAAGTACCATCTTTTTTAAAGGTGTATGTAGCCCCAATTGTGAGAGAAATTCCAGATTGGGTATAAATTCCTGTAGCTTTCCATACGCCATCTTTTCTAGGTAATACTTT
>JAYUJA010000056.1:0-2699 GCA_043765495.1 Bacteroidia bacterium | reverse complement strand
TATTACGTTTTAATTCTCTACTAACCACACTTTTGTCTTTATCAATCGCGATAGAAATTGCCGTCTGACTATATTTTTGGGATTTCATTTGAGCAATTCTGTATCTTTGCTCCAAGGTTAAATGGCTCATGTTTTTGCAATTTTTGGACCAAGAGCAAAGTTCATAAAATTTAACTGGTAAAAAAGAAAATGAGAATTTATTTTCTCTTTCACAGAACTAAAGTCTTTCAAAATTGCTCCCAAAGTTGCATTTATTACTTGAACTTACGAGTTATTAAAGCCATCTAAACATACCATGAAAAATATTCTACTCCTTATCCTCGTTTTTATTACCACTTCTTTCGCAACTGCCCAAACTACTAACGTGATTGCCACAGGTGCGAGTTGGAAATACTGGGATACTGGTTCTTTACCGTCTACCGACTGGAATACCCTTGCCTATACCGATGCGGCTTGGAATAGTGGTGTATCACAACTAGGCTATGGCGATAATCCGCCCGATGAAGCTACGATAGTAGGCTATGGCACCGATGTACTTAACAAATATCCTACTACTTATTTTAGAAAAACCATCTCTATTACTAACTCTAATACCGTAACAGTTATTACAGGGCGAGTAAAAAGAGACGATGGAGCAGTAATCTATTTTAATGGCACAGAAGTATTGCGAAGTAATATGCCAGCGGGTAGTGTAGGTTATGCTACGTATGCTTCTACCCAAAACAATTCCGACGAAAATACGTGGTTCGACTTTACTGTTCCTGTTTCTTTATTGCAAGAAGGAAATAATGTAATAAGTGTGGAAATACACCAATTCAATCCAGGTAGCTCCGACCTTACTTTTGATCTAGAACTAGCGACTACTATAAGTAATAACCCTACTACTAATAGTGTAGTGATAAATGAAATACAAGCCGCTAACGATACCGTAATCAAAGATAATACAGGAAACTACGAAGATTAGATAGAAATATACAACCCTACCGCTAGTACTATCAACCTAGCAGGCTACTACCTATCCGATGATAAAAATAACCCTACCAGATACCAATTGCCAAGTAATAGTACCGCTTTTACTATCCCACCAGCTGGGTTTTTATTATTATGGGCTTCGGGCTACCCTAATAAAGGAATACAACACCTTAATTTTCATCTAAATTCGGATAGTGGTACAGTTTTGCTTTCCAGCCCTAGCGGCGTCTTGGTAGATAGTATTCAGTATCTAAAACAAAAAAAGAATATCAGCTACGGAAGAATCCAAGACGGCGTTCTTACGAACAGGTTTTTTATTGCTGGTACGCCTAACGCTTCTAATAATACCGCAACCAGCTACCTAGGCTTTATGGACGAGCCAGGTTTTTCAGTCCCATCAGGGTTTTATCCTTCTGTATTTGATTTAAGCTTATCTAGCCCTAATGCGGCTATTTATTATTCTACAGATGGGTCGCAGCCTACCACTGCTGCGAATACTTCCTTTAACTATAAAAATATATACAACTTTACAGGAAGTGGCGTATCGCCTATGCTATACAAAACATGAATAGCTACCAATACCAAAATCCTATTTCTATTACTGGCACTGGCAATAATAATATATCCACGATGGCGACTACTATTAATGACGCATATCCAGTGAATTATATGCCATCTTCGTCCGTAAAAAGAGCTACTACTATCCGTGCTATAAGTATAAAAGAAGGATATATATCCAGTAATATTGTTACGAATACGTATTTCATTACCCCAGCTGGAAGCAACGATTATTCCCTACCAGTAACGTGCCTTACCGTACCAGAGGAATTTTTATTTGATTACGAAGATGGATTTTGTGCACCTGGCAAACTATTCGATGAATGGAGACTTGCTAATCCTGGCGTCACTGCTTACCCTTGGGTAGCAAATGCAAATTGGAATAAACAAGACGTAAATGCTTGGAAAGTTAGTTTAGAGTATTTTGAGAAAAATGCTAGTTCTCGTAAATTCCAAATCAATGCGGGTTATGACGTAAAAGGGAGTGCTTCATCAGGACTTTCGCTAAAAAGTCTAGGCTTGTATTTTAGTAATGTATATGGAAGTAATACACTAGGCTATCCTATATTCCAAGCACAAGGCAATACTAGAACCGATTTCAAACACCTAGTATTACGCCCTACTGGTAGTGGTTTCTTGTTCACGGATATCATCAACCAAGCCATTGTAAGGCATTTGAATATGGATAATCAAGATGCCTCTCCTACCATACTATTCATCAATGGCGAATATTGGGGTATCAATGATTATAGAGAAAGGTATAATAAAAACTATTTTGAACAAATATACGGCATAAATAAAACAGAACTAGACATCGTAAGGCATTCTACTTCCAATATTATGGCAGAAGCTGGTACACCAGACGATCTTATTAGCTTACGAAATTTGGTGAATACCAATACCATGACCGATGCCAATAACTGGGATTATGTAAACTCTAAAGTAGATATTTCCAATTTTAAAGATTATTTTATTACAGAAATATTTTTAGCAAATTACGATTGGCCATCTAATAATCAAAAACTATTCAGAAAAAGAGTAGCCCCTATCAGTAATGTAATAAACGACCATGACGGCAAATATAGATGGGTACTACTCGATACAGAATACCAAGGCTATGGCGACGGAAATTGGATAGAGAGATGTTTACGAACCGATCAAACTCACCC
>JAYUJA010000055.1:0-7900 GCA_043765495.1 Bacteroidia bacterium | reverse complement strand
TTTCCAAATCACTAGAAAATCATATCGGAGCAATAAAATACTTTATTTGTAATTACAATCTAAATTGTAAAACATTACATTAGACGGACTACCATATTAGTAATAGCCTCATAGCCCGAAAATTTCTTGCATTGCCAAAAGGAGCTTCCCACATCCATACTCCATCTCCTCCACCTGCTATGGTGAAAGCTACCATTCCTTCAATCATATTTTTAGGGTGCTGCCCATTAGGATTGCTTCTTGCACATGGATCGTTAAAATTCGTCCAAATAGAGTTGATCATTTTTTTATCTGGGCGTTGCATTTTCATATATTCTGTTAGTTTTAAAGAAACAAATACTCCCAAAGCATTTTGCCCTTCACACATATAGCTACCTGGCTGGTAGTAGTCCAGCACATTCGCTAGGTCACTCCACGTATTATCCACAGGGTTATGGTATAAAAATCCTCTATTTGCTGCATTATTCGCTACATCATTAGCATCTGGCGAAGTAGCAAATGTATCATGGTATGGATTTTCGTTCCAGCCTGTTATTTTATGCCCTATGGTATGTGCCTTAAACCATGCAAAAACTTTCCCCATAGAAATCCCATGCGCCTTCTGGAAATAATCCTTTAATACATTGTCTGGCAAAGACTGGTAATCAGCAGGCACATAAGCGTCCCATTTCCAGTGTTCTACATGGTTTGGATTTTTTATATCTAAAATAGTTTGTCTACCTAACCCCCAAAACTCTATATCCAGCGATAATAAGTCATAAGGCAGTATCGTATCATTTTGATCCACAGGCGTAGAATTTGCTAGCGGAGTATTATAGCCATATTTATAGTCATGATTAGATTTTATGATATTTTTCTTCCATCTTCTATACAAGCTTGACTATTCCCAAGTTCCATCATTTGTACTTGTCCAAGGCATTCGCACATCAAAAAAAGTAAAATGATCACTTGGGTCTACTTCGTAGTAACTTCCATCAGCATTTTGTTCGTATTGTTTTAGTATGAAAGATTGATAAATTTGCTGCGCTCTTTGTTGTACTAGCAAATTATTATTTCGGTAGCTACTATTCCAGTCATAGTGTCCTTCTACTGCTGTCCAGCCTTTGTTTAGCCATGGAGCGGTAGTATTTGTCCAGCCTTGTGGTGTATTCATTTGCGAAAATCCTTCGTAGATTACATCGTATTGGGCAGGAAGATGATAATCTGGGAATTGTTGCCAATTCACGGTATTGTTAAAAGTATTAGTAATACTCAGCCAACTACCATCTTCGGTACATACCTGCGCACTCGCTTGCATACCCAATAGAACACTTCCTATAACAAGTAATTTTTTTAACATGATTTTAGTTTATTTATAAATGTAACTGTAAACATACGAATAAATTAGACTACTATTGCAATCTATTGAAAAATTTTTAAAATACAGTACTTTACTAACGCAAACCAATAACCAATATTTAATTACTTAATTTGTTTATAATGAATGTATTTAGTTGTTTATAATGGGTATTAGAATATTTATTTATTGAAAAATGTAGACCAAAAGTAAATACATACATATTTTTCATTATTTTTGCGTGTTAATTACTAAAAATGTAAATAACAAAATCCAATATTGAAAATTTTTAAACCCTATATATGTCAAAAAAAGTTGTAAGAAAAGAAGAAGAAAACTACCGCATCAACGAAGAAATCACCGCAGCAGAAGTGCGTCTAGTAACCGAGAATAATGAACAACCTGTAGTCGTTACTATACAGCGTGCACTAGAGCTTGCAGCAGAAGCAGGACTAGATCTAATAGAAATTGCTAATAATGCAAACCCTCCTGTATGTAAGCTAGGAGATTATTATAAGTTTTTATTTGAAAAAAGAAAAAAAGCAAGAGAATTAAAAGCGAAATCCACTAAATCGGTTCTCAAAGAAATACCAATGGGACCACATATTGGAGAACATGACTTTAATTTTAAAGTGAATCACGCAAAGAAATTTCTAGAAGATGGTGCAAAAGTAAAAGCTTTTGTTCAATTTAGAGGACGTGAAATCGTATTCAAACAGCAAGGTAGAGACATACTAGACAGATTCATAAAAGCAACCGAAGAAATAGGAAAAGTAGAACAAGCACCAACCCTAGAAGGCAAAAAAATGAGTATCGTCATCGTACCCAAAAAGAAATAATTAAAATAGACTTACTCTTGTCCTATCATTAGAATACTTTTTATACCGCATAATAATACAAAGATATGCAACTGCCAAAAGAAACTACCAACAAAGAATACATAGCATATAAATTAAAACAATTTAAAAATTCACAACCAAACCCCAAAGATGGCAAAATGTTTGGGTACGTGTTTTATGCAAATGAGCAAATAGAAGAAATTATCAAACTAGCTTATAATGAATTCTTAAACGAAAATGGAATAGCTCCAACGGTATTTACTTCCCTGAAAAAAATGGAAAATGATATCGTACAAATAACAGCTAACCAGCTTAATGGAGGGAATACAGTAGTAGGAAACTTAACTTCTGGTGGCACAGAAAGTCTTTTATTGGCAGTAAAAACAGCAAGAGATTACGCAAAAACTATCCACCCAACTATCACACAGCCCGAAATAATACTACCCGTCACCGCTCATTCCTCTTTTTTTAAAGCCGCTGCCTATTTTAACGTAAAACCTATTATAGTACCAGTAGACCACGACTTTAAAATAAACATACCAGCCGTAAGAAACGCAATAAACGAAAATACAATACTATTAGTAGGCTCTGCCCCTAATTACTCGCAAGGGGTAATGGACGATATAGAAGCACTTTCACGATTAGCACAACAATACAATATATTACTACACGTAGATGCCTGCATGGGAGGCTGGATACTACCAACGATGAGAGAAATGGGGTACATCATTCCACCTTTTGATTTCAAACTAGACGGCGTAACCTCCATATCCGTAGATCTGCACAAATATGCCTATACCGCCAAAGGTTGCTCCGTACTACTATGGAAAAATAACGATTTGAGAAAACAACAATACTTTGCCTGCAACGAATGGACAGGCTACGCACTCGTAAACCCTACTATGACAAGCACAAAACCAGGCGGAAGCATCGCAGCAGCTTGGGCAGTATTACACTATTTAGGGAAAGAAGGATACCAAAAAATTACCAAACAAACCCTCATAGCTACCGATACACTCATTACCGAAATACCCAAGATAGACGGATTATATATTCTAGGAAAACCCATTAGCACACTTATCGCATTCGGATCTAAAAAATATAATATCCACAAAATAGCCGACGAACTAACCGAAATGGGGTGGACAGTAACCCCCCAGTTAGCCAATGGAGAAGTACCTGCAAGTATACACCTTACCATCACATTCAGCAACGTACCACAAATAAACAAATTCATTCAAGACCTAAAAAATGCCGTAGAAAAAGTAAGTAAATTCTCTCTCAAAAATATGAAAGATAGCGTAACCATCTCTACCGCAAAAAAATTAATAGAAAATCTTTCTCCTGAAAACCTAGATAAACTACTTCTATTAGTAGGAATAGGAAAAGGACAAGAAGCACCAAAAAATCTAGCCATGATAAGCGGACTAATGGAAATCGCTCCAAAATCACTAGTAAAACAACTATTATTAGATTTTTTTATAGAAATGTACACACCAAATAAATAACGTTTACAATTCTTTTCCCCATGAAAAATATATTATTCATCGTAGCGATACTTATAAGCAGTATCACCGCAAACGCCCAGTGCAATGCAGGGCAAAAAAAAGTATTCGTAAGCCTCAAAACAGACGGTTACGCAAGTGAATCCTCTTGGAATATTATCCAAAATGGCTCTATTATCAAAAAATCACAAGGCATATTAGAAAATCAAACACAATACCTAGATAGCGTTTGTGTAGATACTAGCAGTTGCCTCATCTTTAATTTCTACGATCAATACGGAGATGGACTTTGTTATCAAGGAGTTAATGGACGTTATGCGCTTATTATAGACAATGATACTGTCACACAAGGCTCTTGCTTCAATGCCCATAGCAAGCAGTTTACCATGAATTGTCCTACCACAATAGGTCTAACCTGCTCCCAACCACTACTAGTAGATACTGGATACCATACTAATAAACTTTCTGGACTATACTATTGGACATCTTTTACCCCTGCCGAAACAGGTAATTATAGAGTTACAACCTGCGGATTGAATAGCTGTAACACACAAATAGCTATGTACGATACTTGCTTCTCCTCCCTTAATACCAAAACCGACCTAGCAGGTAGCCTACATTACAACGACGATTTTTGTGGCTATCAATCACAAATCAATCTCGTACTGCAAGCTGGTAAAAGTTATTTAATTAAATTAGCAGATGTAGACGGCATGGGAATGGATTGCGATAGCGTTAAATGGCATCTATCCTACCTCGGTCCTAATATAGGCTGTATGAACCCCACCGCTTGTAATTATGACCCACTAGCTACAGTATCCAATAACTCATGTATTTATTATCCTAGCCCCTTGTGTGCAGCACCTGACTTACAAGTAGACGCACAACAACTAAAAGCTACTATCCAAATAGGAACATTAACCAACGACCAAACAGACCCTAATTCCGCTTGTTACATACAAGAAAATTGTATCGGTGGATACGGACAAAGACAAATAATAGAATTTTCTACCAAAATACATAATATTGGTAATAAAGATTATTTTTTAGGATACCCACCAGCTAACCCCTCCCTAGCAAATCAAACATGGAAGTGGGACGTGTGCCACGAACATTGGCATTACGATGGCTACGCAGCTTACCTATTATACGATGAAAATAATAATGAAATACCCATTGGATTTAAAAACGGATTCTGTGTATTGGATTTAGGATGTACTACAGGTACTGGTAAATATAGCTGTGGTAATCAAGGTATTTCAGTAGGTTGCTACGACGAATATTATGTAGGACTTACCTGCCAATGGGTGGATATTACTTCCGTACCAGATGGCAAATACCAATTAGTAGTAAAAACTAACTGGCACTACGCCCCAGATGCATTAGGCTCTATAGAATCCAATTTTACGAATAACTACGCATCTGCTTGCCTACAAATCACAAGAGACCCTATGACTAACGCCCCAGCAGTAGAATTATTAGAAAATTGTGCCCCTTACGTAGATTGTGCTGGAGATACTTTTGGTAATGCTAAACCAGACTGTCAAGGAATATGCAACGGAACTACCCTCAAAGGAAACAGAAACATAGATTCTTTACGAAATATAGAAGATGTACAAGTATACCTAAATAATTGTATAGCAGATAGTACCACCGCTACTTTATGTAACGACTTGAATAACGATGGTAAAATAGCCGTAACAGATGCAGCACTCCTTCAAAATTGTATCTACAAAAGTACTACTTCCAATATCGCACAACAATACATTACCGCTTGCGAATTCAAAGGACATCTAGTAAACCCCTTTGAAACAGTTACAGTAAGCCTAGAAGCCCCTAACACTCTTATCGATGCAATAGATATTAGTATCAAAAATCCAAGTAGTGCAGTCACAGGTATCGAATTGGAACTAGCAGGATTAAATATAGTGTATGCCGAAGCATTAGGAGGTTTACAAGGACAACTAAAATACAATGCAACAGGAAAATTAGTTTGGATTGGCTCTATGGACGCTACCAACGATGGCGTAATAGACATAAATCCTAATTCTATCCCAAGATTAAGAGTGTATTACAACCAAATATACGCCAACCAAGCTTGCATAGATACCATTATCGCTATAAATAATATGCGTATCGAAGAAGTAAAAACAGCTATTGGTATTGGGTGTAGAACTATACTTACTGCTACCATTCTGGCCGAAGCCGAAAAAATTGATTTGAGATTAAGCCCTAATCCATTTAATCAAAATACAACCCTTTCCTTCAAAAATCCAACCCAACAACCTTGTAACTTACATATCATAGATCCCACAGGACGTTTAGTGCGCACCTATAAAGCCATTACCACAGATAAAATTACCATAGACAAAAATGAACTATCCCCAGGCTTTTACACCTATCAACTACAACACCCAAAAGGAGATTTTATTGGTAAAATGATTATAGAATAATATAAATAAAAAGGCTGCCTATAATAGGTAGCCTTTTTATTTTGTGTACCATTGCAACTTTTTTATACTTTTGCCGTTCTATAAATACCAAATACCTATTTATGAAACGAAACAAAATAATACTATATAGCCTCTTTTTATTTTTCTTTGTAAAAGGAAATGCTCAAAATCCATATACAAACGATTCTGTAAAAGAAAAGTTAGAAACAGCACTAGAAAATTTTGAAAATGATAGAGATTTAAGACACGCTACTTTTGGATTCTGCCTATACGAACCTAAAAAAGAAAAATTAATTACTTCTAGGCATAAAGACGTATCCCTAATCCCAGCTTCTACCACAAAACTAATCACCACAGGAGCTGCCCTAGCATTATTAGGCAAAGACTTTACATTCAAAACCTACATACAATACACAGGAAAACTCACACAAGAAGGAGTATTATACGGCGATTTATACGTAATAGGTGGCGGAGACCCCACTCTCGGCTCTGGAAAATTAGGCGCAATGCCGCTAGATAGCCTACTAGCAGACGTAGTAGAAGCAATCATGGCAAAAGGTATTTCTCAAATAAAAGGAAAAATAATAGCCGATGTATCCATGTTCAAAGGAGAAGAAGACCTAGTACCAGCTAACTGGACTTGGCAAGACATGGGCAACCATTACGCCGCAAGCCCCTCCGCCCTTACAGTAGACGGCAATACCTACGAAGTAAAATTCAAAACAGGAACGAAAAAAGGCGATTCTACCCATATTATAAATGTTACTCCCGACGGTTTAGAAGACGTAGAACTCATTAATAATGTAACCACTGCCGAAGATGGAAGCGAAGATAATGCCTACATATACGCCTCCCCATCTTCCAAAAAAAGATACGTCGCAGGAACACTCCCTGCCAACAAAGATAATTTTATCATAAAAGGATCTATCCCTAACCCTCCAAAATTATTTACTGAAAAATTAAAAATAGCACTCGAAAAAAGATGTGTCTACACAGATGGTGGTGTAGAGATTAGAACCAAAAATACAAGCCAAGAAACAAAAGAAAAGAAAAAAAACATACTAACCATAGAATCCCCACCTTTGTATAGTATAGTTAGCTTTATTAATGAAACAAGTAGTAACCTATACGCCGAACACCTACTAAAAACGATAGGCTATGTAAAAGCAGGCGACGGGTCTACTGCTGCAGGCATAGATATCGTAATGAAATATCTCCAGAAAATAAATTTTGATACAGAAGGATTTCAATATGCAGATGGTAGCGGTCTGTCCAGAACTAACGTAGTCACCACCTTTCAGCAAGTAAAATATTTAAGCTATTACATGAAACAACCCAACTTTAAAGAGTTCTATGGGTCACTACCAATCGCAGGACAAACAGGTACTCTAAAAAAAATGTTTAAAGAACAACCCGCAGAAGGTAAAATAAGAGCAAAGACAGGTACATTAAGTAACGTTAAAGCTTGGGCAGGATACGTTACCACAGAAGATGGAAAGACGTTGTGTTTTTCTTTTGTAATAAATAACTTTAGTTGCAGTATCACAGAATTGAAGAAGAAAGTAGAAATCGTATTAAACAACCTTATCTATTTCTAGTATAAATAGCAAATCAGGCAGAAAAGAGCGATAAAACACGCAAATAAATAGCGATAAAATAGTATTAAGCACTAAAAATAATGATTTTTTACAAATTTTTCTCCTTGATAATGAATACGATTAGGATAAAATAGCAATAAAATGCAAAATAAATTTGGAGGATAAAAAA
>JAYUJA010000054.1:0-7900 GCA_043765495.1 Bacteroidia bacterium | reverse complement strand
AAAGATATAATACTGCAAATATACTAAAATTATTTATTTAATTTCAATCGTATATAATCGTTTTTATATTTTTGAAAATCAAATTCTGGAAATAATTCCGTCATGCAATTTATAAAATGCTGTGTAATAGGAGTACTTATCTCGTCATTGATTTCGACTAGTACTTTTTGCCAGTACCAGAAAGCTTTGGAATGTAGTAGCATGGTAAAATAGCCATCAAAATTCAGGTGTAAAGGATAGAATTCAGATTCAAATTCGTGGTAATATAGTAATTGTTTTTTATCGGTTACAAAAAATCCTACACAAGCTTCTTCTGTAAAAAAGTCTACTACTTTAAAATTCCTTTTTGGAGAATCAGCAGCATCAAAATCGAAATAGACTGTATTTCTCCAATCCCCAAGAATTGATTTTAGGGATAAAATACGTAAATGTCCACCAAAGCTTTTTACAGTTTGGTCTTTGTCTTTCATTTTCCAATCCATTCTAAATCCACCTTGTTTTTTTAGAAATTCTAGTAGACTATTATTTTCATATTGTTTTTCATGGTATAGTAGTACTTCTTTTTTGGTAGGAAACCCTATTATGCTACTTTCTACTCCTGAAATATTATCGTGGTGATGTAAAGCAGAATACATGGTATCCATCTCTGCTACAATTTCTCTCATAAAACTGGTTTTTTAACTATAGTTTGCAACAAAAATTGTGTACATAGGTTACTACTTTATCGGATTACTAGCTTTTAGGATATAGTCTTCAAAAACTTGGGCGATATACAAGCTGTTTTTAAAATAAATAGCTCCACTTCCTGCGCTAATCTGTTCTCCTTTATTGCTGTACACTACGGTGGCTTGTGTGGGCTGTATAGGGTTGAATTTGTAAATAACAGTAGGAGAATGCTTTTTTTTGTTTTTGAAATGTTTTGCGAATGCTACAAGGTTAGGGTGCGATGCTATGTACATGGTACCATCTGTAATGCTTATATTATCTATTCCTTTTAGCTTTGCTAGTCTAGTTTTATTTCCTAATGTCCCATTTTTTAGAATAGGCATTTTATAAAAAGCCTTCTTTAATATACAAGAAACATATAATTCGTTGTTGTATGCTATAATACCGTTGCTATAAGGTAGTTTGGTGGCTACTTTTTTACAGTCTCTTCCATCATAGTATACGATGCTTCCTGTTTTTCTTCCTAGTAGTAGTTGTAGGTTGTGTTTGGGTGCATTAAAATCGTTTGTAAAGTAGCAAGTACCATCTGATAATCCGTATATATCGTTAGGAGATTCTATTACTTCGCTTGTAATATTTTTGACAAAAACTAGATTAGTAGGCGTAACTTCGTATACTGTTATGCTTTGTGAATTTTTGTTTTGATTAGATGCATCGCCATGATTTATTACCCATAGCCAAGGTTTATTATTCGCTAATTGTTTCGTGATAGAAAACCCATGGGGGTTGAATATAAATCCTTCTGGTTCACCGATACGGGGGATTATTGTAGCTTTATTGGTACGTAAGTCTACTGCCCATATATTATTTGGGATAGTAGCATATTCGGCACGGCGTGATCCACAAGATGCTAATAATCTTGGTATAGCGGGGTTGGTTATACTATCTATGTCTATGTCTTCGGGGCCTGGGCCTACTTGTATTTTGTCATACGATGCGTAGTTGGCTGTGGAAGGTGGTACGGTTGTTTTACAACTTACTACTATACTTGTTAGTAGTACTAATAATGCGTGGTAGTATTTCATGGGATACTATTTATTTAGCCAATATTTCACATATTCACCGTTAGAATCGTACATAGCAGCTTGTTTAGGAATGTTGAAATACCTATCTTCTCGGGGGTCGTTGCCTACACCAGCTATATACATCCAGTTTCCCCAGTTACTACAAGGGTCATAGTCTATGAGCATCATTTCAAAATAACTAGCTCCTATTCTCCAATCTATTTTTAGGTCTTTGCACAAGTAGCTAGCTACATTCTGCCTTCCTCTATTACTCATATAGCCTGTAGCGGCTAGTTCTTTCATATTAGCATTTACAAATGGCTGATTAGTAGTGCCATCTAGCCAGTCGTATAGCAAGAAAATACTGTTTTTATAGTAAGGTGCTAATCCTTTTATGCCGCCTTTGTGAAAAAATTTAGTGCCGTATTTACTGCTTATGTATTTAAAATAATCTCGCCATATTAGTTCGAATATCAACCAATAAGTAGATTCGTTAGCATTTATTTTTTCTTCAAATTCTTCTATTGCATAAAATATAGTTCGTGGTGATAGGTTTCCATTTGCTAACCAAAGGGAGAACTTGGAGGAGTAATCCAAGCCTAGCAATCCGTTTCTAGTATATTTATAATGTTGAATAAGCTGACTATCAAACAAGTAGTATTTTAATCTTTCTAAACCGTATTTTTCTCCTCCTTTGTATACGTCTAGTGGGTTTATTTCTAGGGTAGTATTCCACTGTTCTATACTATTTATTTCTGCTACGTTGGGTAGTGCGGTAGGGGTAGCGTATACGGGTCTTACTTTGGTTACTCTTTCTACTTTTTTACGAAATTCGGTATATACATCTGGGATTTTATCTATATGAAAGGGAATATCTTCTGGGTGGTATAAAAATTTGCCAGTGTAAAGGATTACGGGAAGGTTACATTTTTTTGCGACTTTCTGAATCAGTTTTATTTCTTCTTCTGTTATTTCTTCTTCTGTTACGATGGCATCTGCTTGCATTTCTAGGGCTATTTTTTCTAAAATAGTAGCAGTATCTCCTTCATAAATAAATAATTTGCTGTTTATGTTTTTGTATTCTTGTTGTAAATTTAGCAAACTTTCGAAGACGAATTTTTTTCTTTTATCTCCAATTCTATTGAATGTAATTTCGGACTCCATTAAGTAGTAAGTCACTTTTTTATTTTCTATAGTAGGGTCTATGATATAAACAGGCAAGATAGTATCCGCATTAGCGATTAGGTGCAATGCTTCATTATCATGTATTCGTTGGTCGTTTTTTATCCAATAAATAATTCGTCTATGAGGGAGAACTTTCATTTGTTCTAAAATATAAGGCTTAAGGAAAATTTTTTATATTAAAATAATAATAATTATGCAAGCAACACTATTATTTTTTTGGTAAATAGGTGTGTACTAGATGCGTCTAGCTATCCAATTTGAGTACGGCTAAAAACGCTTCTTGTGGCACTTCTATCGTTCCTATTTGTCGCATACGTTTTTTACCAGCTTTTTGTTTTTCTAGTAATTTTCTTTTACGAGAAATATCTCCTCCGTAGCATTTAGCAGTTACATCTTTTCGTAGTGCTCTTACATTTTCGCGTGCTACTACTTTTGCTCCTATGGCTGCTTGTATGGCTATTTCAAATTGCTGACGTGGTAGAAGTTCTTTTAATTTTTCACATATTTTTTTGCCAAATAGATGGGCGCTATCTCGGTGTATCAAAGAAGATAAAGCATCTACTTGATCGCCATTGAGTAATATATCTAATTTTACGAGATGCGAAGCTCTATATTCGAGCGGCGAGTAATCAAAAGAAGCATACCCACGGGAGATACTTTTTAGTTTATCATAAAAATCAAATACGATTTCTGCTAATGGCATTTCAAAGTTTAATTCTACTCTATCTTGCGTCAAATAAGCTTGGTTTTTTAGTACTCCTCTTTTGTTTATACACATGGTCATTACTGCGCCTGTATACTCTGCTTTGGTGATTACTTGTGCTTTTATGAAGGGTTCTTCTATTCTATCTAGGCGGCTTGGGTCAGGGAATTCAGAAGGGTTGTTTACGAGTAGTTTTTCGCCTTTGGTAGTATAAGCGAAGTACGATACGTTTGGCACCGTAGTGATAACGGTCATATTGAATTCTCTTTCTAATCTCTCTTGTATGATTTCCATGTGTAGCATTCCTAGGAATCCACAACGGAAGCCAAATCCCAAAGCTGCGGAAGATTCTGGCTCAAAGGTAAGAGAGGCATCGTTTAGTTGTAATTTTTCCATAGAAGCTCTTAATTCCTCAAACTCGTCTGTATCCACAGGATAAATACCTGCAAACACCATTGGTTTTACGTCTTCAAAGCCACGTATAGGTTCGGTAGTAGGGCGTAGGGTATGGGTGATAGTATCTCCTACTTTTACTTCTCGCGCATCTTTAATACCAGATATAAGGTAGCCAACATTGCCAGCGCTTACTTCTGGGCGAGCTTCGGGTTTTAGTTTCAGGATACCTATTTCATCGGCGTTGTATTCTTTTCCTGTAGCGATGAATTTTACTCTATCTCCTTTTTTTATGGTACCGTTTAGTACTTTAAAATAAGCGTATATACCTCTAAAAGAGTTGAATACAGAATCAAATATTAATGCTTGTAGTGGTTCGGTGGGGTTTCCTTTTGGGGATTGTATGCGTTCTATCACTGCGGATAATACATCTTCTATTCCCAAGCCTGTTTTACCACTAGCAGCTATTATATCTTCTCTTTCACAGCCTAGCATGTCTACTATTTGGTCTTTCACTTCTTCGGGCATAGCACCTGGCAAATCCATTTTATTCAAAACAGGAATAATTTCTAAATCATGTTCTAATGCTAGATATAAATTGGAAATGGTTTGTGCTTGGATTCCTTGGCTCGCATCTACTAGTAATAAAGCGCCTTCACAAGCAGCGATAGAGCGAGAAACTTCGTACGAAAAATCGACGTGTCCAGGGGTATCAATCAGGTTTAATATATATTTTTCTCCTTTGTAGGTATATTCCATTTGTATGGCTTTACTTTTGATAGTAATTCCTCTTTCTCTTTCCAGATCCATATCGTCCAATACTTGATTTTGGAGGTCTCGCTTACTAACAGTATTGGTAAATTCTAATAATCTATCTGCTAGCGTACTTTTGCCGTGATCTATATGAGCGATGATACAAAAATTTCGGATATTTTTCATGGTATTTCGGGCTATGGAATTAGTTATAAAGACTGCAAAGATAGTATTTTTTTCCTACTATTTTATTTATCTTATAGTAGCTATTTCATAAATAAATTTGTTACCTTTGCAGCAGCATCGAAACCATTTTATTTATTTACTTTTTTACAATGACCAAACTGACACACTTTTTAGCAATTCCGATGGCAGTATTCTTTTTTTCAACTGCTTGCAGTAAAGACACTAATGCTACTACAAACAATCCTACTGTGACTACTACTACAACAAACAACCTTACTAAACCAGCTTTATCTGTTAAATTAGAAGGATTGAGAAATACAGACGGCACTATCCAGTTATTAGTTTTTGACAAAGCAGATGGTTTTCCTGATGTACCAGCTAATGCGGTATACAGTATCTCTGTACCAGCTACTACTACTACTATCAATATTCCTAGTTTAGCATACGGTACGTATGCGGTTACTATTTTACACGATGAAAATAATAACCAAAAAATGGATAAAAATATTCTAGGTATTCCAAAAGAAGGATACGGATTTAGTAGAAACGCAACAGGTTTTGCAGGGCCTCCAGCGTTTGATAAAGCTAGTATTACGTATTCTGAACAAGATTATTCTACTATTATCACCTTGAAATATTGGTAAAATAAAATTACTTCCAAGCATAGCATCATTATTAAAAATATAGTATATCCCACCGAGTCAGGCGTACAAACTTGATAAAGTGGGATATTGTATGTTTAAAATCTTACATCTCTTGCGTTTCTTTTTTCGCGTTAGGGAGGAATATCGCTCTAAATAAGAATATTCTACACTAAAAACGTTTTGCACTAAAAAAGCTCTGCATGCATATTTGTTTTATAATTGAAAAATATCTATTAAAAACTTCTTTTTTTGAAAAAACTGTGTTAATATTTCCCTTCCAATAGCAAAAATTTTTTTCATCTTTTTTGTAAATGTGATATATAAATTGTATACTTTTGCACCAACAAAACAATATTATTCACTTACGTTAATACTTATTATTATAATGAAAAAAGCAACTAATTTTTTAGTAATAGCAATCGCAAGTATCTTATTTTTAACTTCTTGTAGTAAAGAAGAAACGCCAACCACTACCAATACTAGTATCGTAGCAATGGCACAAAATAAAGCACTTGATGTAGTAGGTATCTACCAATTTACAGATGGCACTAAAAGATTATATAGCGCTCCTAACGTATTTACAAGCAATACTACTGATGCTATAGAAGTAGGAGGAATGAGAATAGTAGCTACTAGCACACCAGGAGTTTATTCTGTTAGCGTATTAGGACATACTTTTCAATCTACGTTAAGAAACAATCTACTTTCTTTTTCAGGTACATTTATCGTTGGAGGAAATAAAGTTATCTACAAAGGAGTAATAAGATTTGATATTAATGGTAACCCAACATTGGATATTACAAGAAGAACTCAAACCAATACATTATTCCCAACAGTATCAGAGCGTGCTAATTTCACTTGCAACTACATAAAATAAACCATACGATACAATTTTCAACAAAAGCCTTTGACCCTAATCAAAGGCTTTTTTGTTTTTATATTCCTTACAATTTTAATTATAGATTTACTATTTAGCTAGTTTCATTTATAAAGTAATTTTTTGTATTTTTGTGTTTTATTTTCAGGTATAACTTTACTATGTTTTCTAATAAATACGATATAATAGTGGTAGGAGCTGGACACGCTGGTTGTGAAGCCGCTGCCGCTGCTGCAAATCTAGGTTCAAAAACATTATTAATCACCATGAACATGGGAACTATCGCCCAGATGTCTTGTAACCCAGCAATGGGAGGCATAGCAAAAGGGCAGATAGTACGAGAAATAGATGCACTAGGCGGGTATTCAGGAATCATCACCGATAAAACTGCTATCCAGTTCAAAATGCTGAATCGCTCCAAAGGACCTGCGATGTGGAGTCCGAGAGCCCAAAGTGATAGAATGCGATTTGCGTGGGAATGGCGAGTACAATTAGAAAATATTCCGAATGTAGATTTTTTTCAAGATACAGTAAAAGAATTAATTATAGAAAACAATGTAGTAGTAGGAATCATTACGTCTTTGGGGGTAACTATCCGTTCCAAAGCGGTAATTCTTACCAATGGTACTTTCTTAAATGGGCTAATCCATATCGGTGAAAAAAACTTTGGAGGCGGGCGAGCTGGCGAGAAATCTGCTACTGGACTTACCGAGCAGCTAGTAGCATTAGGGATACAAAGTGGAAGAATGAAAACAGGAACTCCTCCACGGGTAGACGGTCGGTCGTTGGATTATAGTAAAATGTCGGAAGAACCAGGCGACGCTATTCCTGAAAAATTTTCTTACCTAGATACTCCTATTTTAACAAAACAATTAAGCTGCCACTTGACGCATACTTCGGAAAAAGTACACGATATATTACGAAAAGGATTTGCAGAATCGCCTATGTTTTGTGGAAGAATACAAGGATTAGGACCTCGTTATTGCCCATCTATAGAAGATAAAATAGAGCGATTCGCAGATAAAAGCCAACACCAATTATTCATAGAGCCAGAAGGCTGGGATACGTGTGAGATATATGTAAATGGTTTTTCTACTTCTCTGCCCGAAAATATACAATACGAAGCACTATCCAAAGTAGCAGGTTTTGAAAATGTAAAATTTTTTAGACCAGGCTATGCCATTGAATACGACTATTTCCCACCTACGCAATTAAAATTAACATTAGAAACTAAAGCCATTGATAATTTGTATTTTGCTGGGCAGATAAATGGTACCACAGGCTATGAAGAAGCAGCAGGACAAGGAATATGGGCAGGAATCAATGCACATCAAAAAATAGTGGACAAAGAACCTCTTATTTTATCCCGTGCACAAGCTTACATAGGCGTATTGGTGGACGACCTAGTAACCAAAGGCACCGACGAGCC
>JAYUJA010000053.1:0-33236 GCA_043765495.1 Bacteroidia bacterium | reverse complement strand
CTAGCCATTCATAAAAAAACTCATTCGGAACTAATATAGTCAGTGCATTACCTTCCAGCCTTACCGCTTTTATGGGTTCAAACCACGTTTTATAGCTTTGTGGATTGACGTGTTCTTTGATCAATGCCAAGCACTGCTGCCACACTGTTTCTGCGTTATGAAGTGGGTTTTCCATACTATCAGACAGGGGTGGTATGGTTTTGTTTTTTAGCTACTAGGTACATAGCTATAGTTCCGATGATGCCGCTTATGATGAGTATAATAGCGATTAGTTCTGCTTGTGTAAGACCGTTTCCCATCTTTACATTTACACGAATACTTTCTATGCTAAAACGTTCTAATCCATTAAATACTAAATAAATGAAAAACAATGCTCCTACTGGTTTTACTTTTTTGCGAATGCTCCATAATACTATAAAAATACTCACTCCGATGAGGAATTCGTATACCGAAGTAGGGTATACACCTACGGGTAATACGTGGCAATACTTATCGGTACAGCCTTCTAGTAATATGCCATCGTTGTTTACATTGTTAGGATAATTGTACGACCATAACCAGTCTGGAATGCTAGAAAAAGGCTTTGGATTGGTGTTTTCAATGCCCCAGTCGCCATCTCCTGAAAAGTGGCAACCTAACCTTCCTACGCCGTACGCTAATATCAATCCTGGTGCGGTGGCATCTGCCAATACTCCTACTGGGATTTTATTTTTAATACAATAATACACAATCACTAAGCCTGCTACGATAAGTCCACCATAAAAAGTAAGCCCTGAAAAAGACAATAAACTAGCGATAGGATCTTGAAGAAAACTGTCCCATATTTCAAAAGCATTGAATAGTTTTGCACCGAATATCCCACTTGTTGCAGCAAGGAATATCAATGTACTAGCATGTTCTTCTGGCTCTATATTGATGGTACTGGTGGTAGGCGTGGGTAGTTCTTTTGCTTTTGCTTCTTTATAATTCCAAAAACCAAGTATTGTAGCCCCTATAACGCCACCTATCCAGCTGCCTTTTGTGTTCAATAATATGGCTTCTGTATCTTCTACGAATAGGTTATAATCGGATACTATATAGCCTAATTTATACCCTACCAAAAACCCTAATAATGCCGTTAATGCTACATCTAGGATAGATAATTTCCTACCTATTACCACGTTTTTAGTGACAGTAGTAAGGTGTCCTTCTTGTTGCTTTCTTTTTAGTTCTTTTACCAAAAAATAGCCAGCAGCAACGAAAGCAAAAGCCACCCATAGCCCAAACATTTTAATAGGCAAAGGAAGGTTTATACCAAAAATATCGTATAGAAAATGACTAAAAGTAGGATACATACAAAGATAGGGGTTACTTTTTTAAGGGAAGCAAAAGTAATAAATATTACCGTACCATGTGCTAGAAATAGATAATAAATAAATGTACATTATTATTCGTATAAAAACTAAAAAAGGACATATTTGTCCTTTTTTAGTTTTTAGAATTCTAATCTTGAGTATTATGATAGCCTATTATATTTTTTATGTATACCCAATTTGCTTCAAGTTCAAAAATAAGTTCGCCTAAATTATCTTTTCCTGTTATATTTTTTAGCCCATTTTCAAGTTTATCAATATTTAAACTGATAGTTTTATAGTTTATATTATTAAAATAAATATATTTAATTTCCGTATTTATAAAGCTTAAAATGACTTCAATAGTATTCACTTCATTTTCTTTCCATTTGTAAGGGATATCATCAGGCATTTCTTTTATATCAAATTTTAAAATTACAGTTAAGCTTTCGCTAGTAGAAATATTAAATTCTTTTACACACACTTGATTTATATTTGGAATTTTGTTTTTATAAATACTTTTTATTATTTGTTTGTTTTCAATGTTTTCTAACCACATATTAATGAAATTTTAGAATGTATAATGTCCTTGTGTTGCTGGCACTGTACCTGTTCTTGTATTTTCTGGTGGTCTAACATTAAAATGTGGTTTCGCTGCATCACCCCCATACTGTGGATGCCCCGCTGAATGATCTTGAATTATAACTTTACTACCATCTGATTTAGAATAAGTATATTCTCGTGTCATAATAGGTTTATTATCTGCACCTAATATAGCTTTTCCATTTCTATCTGTCATTGGTACCATATCATATTGTTTACCATTAACTTTATTAGGATGTTGTGATTTAGGGATACCAGCATCTTTTTTAGCTTGACTGAATGCTCCTTTTCTAGAATTAGTTGCTATATCATCAGCTTTAGAAGCAACTTTTTTAGTATTTATTAACCCACTTGCTGTAGTTGCTTTAGGCATTTTGATTTTACCAGCTGCTTCAGATAGCATCTCTATTCCAGCATCAGTCCAACTTTTACTACCATTAGCAGTGGTTTTTAATCCACTTTTATTACTATAGTCTACATTAGCTTTTATTAATATTCCGCCAGCCTGTACCGCTCCAGCTGCAACTACTCCAACTCCAGATCCTATTACTACACCTTTTACTGCCTCCACTCCTACATCTGCCCAGTCAATACTGTTAAAAGCTTCTTTGAATCCTTTCCCTCCCATCATGCTTCCTATCATTTGACTAGCTATCTCTTTTCCTCCGCCAATTGCTCCTCCTATGGCAGCTGTTACACAATTAGGACAGTCGCCATTCGGATCGGTGTAAAATACGGGATTATTCCAGCCATATTGGTATGGGGTAAGGTGTTCTTGGGTGGAAGTAAGGGGATCTATTTGTCCGAATCTACCTATTAGTGGGTCGTAGGTTCGTTGTTTTAAGTCTTGCCAGCCTACTTCTACCATTTTTTCTCTATTAAGAAAAGTATAGTCGTTATTTTTTAAATTAGTACCAGTAGCTTGTTCATTCCATTCCCAACCCCAGGCATCGTAGTTAGTAGTTTTAGTTATGAGGGGACTATTTCGTATATTTATCGTACCTGTTACAGTATCTAGGTAGGCTATACGTAGATTGTTTTGGTGATCTCTGTACGCAAATTCATTGATAAAACTAGCATTATAGTTTAGTATACGACCATAATCCGTACTTAATTGGTAGAGTTTTATTCCTTCCAAGCTATCTTTTTTATATAAAATAGTACCTATATAATACGTAGTATCGCCAGTATTGGTATAGCTCAATACTTTTGTACCTTGCCCATCGTATAGTTGTTTTACCCATTTACCATTACTAAAATGTATTTCGCTTGGTAGCCCATATCTATTGTAGGTAATATTATCTATGCCTTTATTTTTGTCTTCTTTGAGTGAGCCGTTTATATAGTACGTATAATCCGTATTGGTAGTATTCGCATCTTTGAAATCGTTGTACCCTGTGCTGATGTTTATCGCATCGGATACTGCATTTAGTTGGTTAGCGTTGTAGTTATAGGATAAATCGTCTATTACGCCATAGTTTTCACCTTGTGCTGCGGTACGTCCATACCGTTTTAGGTGGAGTATATTTCCATTTTTATCGTATTGTAATCCTTGTAAGCTATAGTTTTTATTATTCCCTTGGTAGGTAGCAGTGGTTAATCGGTTAAATTCATCGTACGCGTAATTATACGCCTGATCTTCGGTTAATCCGTAGCTTTTCCAAGTGTGCTTGCCTATGTTTCCGTCCCAATTGTTGGTAGTTTCGTATTCTAATTTTTGGGTAAAAACATCGTTTTGATTGGTATTCAGAATAGGAACATTATTTTCACAGTTAATACAATTTATCGCACCTCGTATATGGTAGTCATAATCAATGGTTTGCAGCCCTTGTACTATATTTGCTGCATTTTCATTTACGATGTATGCTTCATAGGTATTTACAGCAGTATTAGCGGCGTTCATCTCTGTACCATTAAACAAGTTGATGGCTGCACTAGCAGTATCTACTGTATTTATATTACTAGGGTTTGGCGGACGGTTGATGATGCTTGTAGTACTTCCTAGGCTTTTGTATTTTCTATTAGGATAATGAATAGTTTGTTTTAATCTTCCTAGATCGTCGTAGACTAGTTTTTCTATTACTTCTTTTGCTTGGCTATTAATCTGCTGTTCAGTAGTTAGTTTTCTGCCTGTTGGATCGTAGGTATAGTATTGGTTTATACTGTTGGAAGATGTAGTAGTAGAAAGTACCATTTTACTTTGCAATACTTGCCCTGCAAAACCGAATTTAGTATACGAGACATTCGGGCGAGAAGTAGTAGTTAGCGCATGGGTATACTGTGTTTGTATTACTTGTTGTTCGTTGTTGTAATAATTTACACTATAAACATAATTACCTGTGATGGGGCATTTTTCTTTGAATCCTGTTGCTTTACCATTGCAGTGTACTAGTGGCGTATTAGCATAATCTGGGTGAGATACGTACGCTAATTGCCCTTGTAGCCAGTCATAGTTATCGTAATAAAAAGCTAGTTCGGTGGTATTGTCATCTACACTAAATGGAAAACTATTGCTGGTATAGCCATACACCCCGTTTCCTGTATATTCTTCGTATAGAGTAGTATGGTTGTTTAGTGAGTTTTGTAGTGTATTTCTATCTTGTGTAGAATTATAGGTTCCTTTTTTTATTACTCTACCTACTTTATCATATTGCATAAAATCCCAATAGCCTTGTTCTTTTTGTAAAGCATCTTGTTTTAATACTGCTTGATTTAGTTTATTATATACTATATTATCCCAACCTGCAGCTGGTGTATGTGTACTTATTACTTGTCCTTTTGCATCGTATTTATACGCAAAAACATAATTTTTGAATAAGGCATCTGTTTCTGCAAAGCTGTTGCAGCCATCATACGCAGCGGGTTGTATAATATAGATAACTTGCCCTAATTTGTTATAGATATAGCCTGTTTTTAGAGATTCATTGTTGGCTACTTGTTCTATTACTATTGTTTTTCCTTCTTTATCTTTGTAAAAATGGGTAGTTTTTCCTTGTTCATTTATTGTAATTGTTTTATAAATAGTATTGGGTGCGTATATAAAGCTTGTAGCCCCATCAGAGGTAATTTTGAATCCTTTTATTCCGCCTGTTATTTCGGTATAATTTTGGACTGTTTTATCATTTTGATACCAAGCATCTCCTACTCCATAGCTAGCATATACTTTATTTAGTGGCGAACCATCGTAGGTTTTTGTTTGCATGTATGGGTGGGAATCACCATGTATGCTGGTGGGTGCTGCTGCTACATTTCCATTATCGGTAGAGGGGAAGTTAAGGTACGTCCTATCCACACGTCCGTAGCTATCGTAGTTAGTAGCTTTGACGATAATATCATTTTGGCCTAAAAAACCTTGTTTGTGTCCTACTGTTTGTAGTTCACGCCCCAGTCCATCGGTGTATTCAATGTTTACATTACCAGTAGCTGGGTTGAATAGGTCGCTACTATTGGTAGTAGGTACTCGCAGGTGGCTACTACGTACTGCATTATAATCTGAATTAATAGTTTGTGCAAATCCAGATAAAGTAGCTAAAACAGAAAATATATAACTAATTGATTTCATAGTAATAAGAATAATTTATTGGCATTTAGTGATAGATCCTGTTATTTGTAAATCCTGTCTTGCGAGTGGTCTTGCTGCAAAAGATTGTAAACCACCAGTACCATACGGAACTGTAACGGATAATCCTGCATTACTTATATTGGCAGTTGTCCATGTAGCACCTCCATCTATACTAAACTCTGCTACATTACCAGTTATAATTCCTGCTACGAATACATTAAATACGACATCATTACCATCTCTTGTGCAAGTATTTAGGGCTGTATTCCAGTTGATAGTACCTTGGGTAGAATTGGTAGTACTTGGTGTAGGTATTCCATTATTTAGCTGTTGTGCATAATGGTAAGAAAGGGCAGTTAAATAATTTCCTTCTTCATCTTTTGTAGCTTTTAGTCTATGTACATCGTCGTATTCAAAAGTTGCTTTTCGAGCCACATTATCCGTGATACTGGTTACGCCTATGCCTTGTTTATGGTTGTAGCTAGCTACTTGTGCATTAGGTTGTGTAACTCGTATGTTATTTACCCAAGCATTTATTACATTTTCATCTACCACGTCTGCAAGTACATTTACATCTGTTATCGTTCCATTTTCTATATTTGCTACTGGATATTGTCCGTTATATGCCCATACCATGTAAGAAATAGCACCATTATTTGTTCTGAATGTAGTAGGATTTCCATAGTTATCATAGTTTAATATTTCTTGTGTAGAGCTAGGTATAGAAATATTATTTCCTATGAAATTTTCTATTTTGGCAATATCTACTTTACTATTAAAAGAATCAAAATGGTATTTAGTGGTACTCATTAGTTCACCATCGTTATAGCTTTGTGTCATTACTGGAGTGGTTATTTTGTGGCTACCTAGTAGTATATCTTTGGAAGCTTGCATGTCTCCTACATTTATATCTCGTGGATAGTAGGTTTTATTCTCTATTAGCTCTCCTAGGCTATTTTTTTTCTGGGTACGGGTAAGTAGTAGGTGGCTAGGATTATCATAAAAACTATACGAAGTATCCGATACACTAGTCAAAGCATTGTTATAGTAATAGTTGGAAGTGGTATAGTTTTGGTCTGCAAACATGAACCCTGCTGTAATAGGAAATCCTTTGTATATAAATCTGTCTTTATACAATCCATTGGATATTGGTATTCCTTCTTTGTTGGTATAGGCTTTTAGTACTAATTGTTTAGAATAATAATGCCCTACTTGTGAGTTGATACTAAACGAAGAAGAATCTTGCTGTACTATTCTATTTTGTTTGTCGTATACTTTATTCGTGATGATGTGTCCTCTTCTCCAATCTTGGTTGAGTACATAGAAAGGCTGTGTGCTTAACACGTTATCAGATTGTTCTTTAGGGGAGAGATACGTGTGTACTATTCTACCATTATCTTCGGTCGTATTGTCGTGTCTATAAATTTCTGTTTCTGTCACTTTGCTATATCCAAGCGGGTTGCCTTGTGTATTTGCTAATGGTAACAAACTCCCTGAAGTTAGTTTTTGAGCATAGTAAAGTTCTAGTAAAGCACTAAAAGTCCCACTATTCTCTACATTTTTGTATACTTCTACCGATGTCTTATACTCTGCTTGTCCTGCTAGCCTACCTGTAGACATGCTATCTTCGTCCATATAAGAGTACGTTTTTATAATATAATCTTGTGGGTTATTAGAAGGTATTTTTTTTACTTCTTTGATACGAACGCCACCAGCTATACGGTTTTGGCTTCTTTCGTTGATGGATAATGGAATAGCTTCTAAACTAATTTTTACTTTACTAGCGTCTGTTGGTTGCATTTGTCCATCTGCACATATATAACCTCCTAATACATACGCACCAGGTTGTAATAATACATATTTGCTACCAGATACTGTAGTGTCTGTTAGGCGTTTTACCTCAAAATCTACTCTGAATTTTTCATTGGAAGTAGTCGGTACAAAACTACAATCTAGGTAGTCTTTTGCAAAAACGGTATCGTTATTTATTATTACATAAGCATCTTTTGCAGATCCTAAATAAGTATCACATTTTCTATTTATATAATAAATACCTTGCTCCCATCCACTGGTTACTTCGCAACCTAATACACTTAATCTACCATCGTTAGCAATAGTTATTCTACTTATATTTTTACCAAAATAACTAGCTACTATACTGTATACGAAATCCTTATATTCTGGACGTATAGCGCAGTTTTCTATGTAGTTAGGCAATTCTATACTATTTAAATAAGCCCCCATTCCTACTTTTTCAGGAGTTTGTCCTGATGCTTTCATATTCCAATTCAAACGCACACACTGATATTCTGTTCCTGCTATTATTAATGTATCTTCATTAGGCGTTTGTTGGCATTCTTGTGGGTCTCCTACTTCTATGCTTGCAATAGTTTGATAATCACCAGAACACGGGTTGAATTGGCTGAAATCTGTTCCGTTGTATTGGTTAGCTTCGTAGGTAAATTCTACTGCTCCTTTGGTAGGATACGTTATTTTATTCAATTGCCCTGTCAAAGAAGCATAAAAATCGGGAGATCTATTGGCTGCAGTTAAGAAATATTGTTTGTTAATAAAACCTTCTACATTCTCTGTAAATTCTTGAAAATCTGGTATTAAGGTTGTATTGAGTTTTGCATTATAATATCCCCAGTGATCTTCCGAAAACATAACTCCATTACTTGTAGTAGGAAGTGCAGGAACACCACTTGTATTAAAATAGTCAAATTTATACGGTTCAATAGCGGCATTATTCACACCAAATTCTTGTACTTGATCCAATGTTAGCCTAGAATTATTGTCTAGGTACGTAAATTTCATTGTTTTTAAAACATTATTAGCACCATCTAGTATTTCTACTCTATCCAATGCTTTGGGTTTGGAATTACCTAGATTATTTAGCCCGTTCCAATCTTGTCTATCTTGTGTTTGTTCTATGAATTTTATTCTTCCATACACGCCATTATTGATAATAATTTCTTTTAGAACTGCTTCTTTGATAGTAGTGGCATTGTATTGTCTATCAAGGTTTAGCGATGGCTGGCAATCTACGCAAGCTCCAACAGAGGTATATAAATATCTTTTTTCAAATACACTATGTGGCATTTCTATTTCTCTATCTTGGTATACGAACTCTAATTTATCGCCTTTATTCGTAAGTATTTCTGTGAGATGCCAAGCATTGATGATGTTTTTAGCATTCGCATAGTCATCGTCTATTATATCTGTCCCTTCTTGATGGGCAAAAGTGTACAGCGTACCATTACCATCTAGTATAGTGAATGAATTTATCCTTCCTTTTTGGTTCTGCATATTATAAATAAAGGAAGCATTAGTATTGAAATTTCCTGTCACATAATTAACATTTTGCAAAGGCATAAAAACAGGATTTTTGTTAGGGCTTCCTATTTGTGTTTCATCAAAGAAAAACTTACCTCCTAATCCTGGTGCACTCAAATTAAATACGTCTGGCTCGCCGTCATAGTTACCTTCTGCTATTGCATATTTGAATTGTTCTTCTGTGAGTGTGGTGTATGCTCCTGTTGGAGTATAGTTATTAGCATTGATAGATTTTACAATTTCTCCTGTGGGTTCATATCCATTAAAGCCGTGGGCAACTTCGTCGGGAATTCCCTTTACTTGTCTGCTTATTAAGCCATTAGCGGTAAGTGTCCAGCCCATTCCTACCCATGAAGGGTATTCATGTACTTTTAGCCCCGAACTTGCATAAGATAAATTAATAGGAAAAGAAAAATCATTGAGTTGTATAGTATGGATTGGGATGTTGGGGTTTATCTGCCCTGTGTATAAGCTTACAGGAGCATCACCAAACTTTCCTAATGAGGCTGCATTCGGGGATTGGGGTACTTGTTTTGTAGCAGATATTTGTGCCGATAAACTAAAACTAGTGGACAATAATGCTATATATAATAATTTTTTCATAAGATAAACAGGTATAGGGATTATTTTGAAAAAACCGACAAAAGGGCAGAAGCCCTTTATGCGTTTTTTATTTAGTTACTTTATTTAACTTCTCGTTTAGTTTTTTATTTTCTTTTTTCAATAATTCTATTTGCTTATTCATTTCTATCACATATAACGTCAATTCTTCTATTTTTTCCATTTGTTTTGCCTGCATTGCTGTTACATCAATCCCAGTATTCGCTAGGTCTTGTGCAGATGGTACATTAGGAAGGTGTTTGTTTTTTAGTATAAATTTCTCTACTTGGTTTAATGGTAATAAGTTATAGGTAGGTGCGAATACATAATCTGCCCATTGTGCGCTATTGCTTAACGCTATTTTTAGATGTTCGCAGATGATACCATCTTTTACTATTAATCGGTATTTTTGTTGTCCTGCTTGGTTAGGGTTTTTTACATTTCCTAGAAACAAGCTATCTGCATTAAATTTTAGCGTTTTGGAACTAAAATCACCGTATACTAGCGGAGTCGTCGTCGCACTATTAGAAATGTATAATTTATTGCTGTTTGTTTCATTTTTCCCTGCTTCATTTCCTACGAATACATTGTTATTTCCAGTAGCATATTTCCCTGCTTTTTTCCCTAAAAATACGTTATAACTACCAGATGCATTGCTTCCTGCTTCGCTACCTACTGCTACATTATCTATACCAGTACTATTTAGGTTAAGAGTTTTATACCCAAGTCCTACATTGTCCGTACCTGTGGTAGTGATTCCACTTTGGTATCCTAGTAATGTGTTTTTAGCATTTCCTGCGGCATCGGATTCTAAAATTCCTGCTACTGCACCATTTACGTATAATTTTAGAGGGGTATTAGACAGTGTTCCTAATTTTGGGGCATCTGATGGGGCGAAAGTATTGCCTGTTAATTCCCAAGATGGCGTACTTACACCGCCTGTAGTTGCTAGTGGTGCTATGGTTTTCCAAGTACTACCATCGAAATAGTAAAAGCCTGGTGTATTATCTGTTTGGAATACCAATAATCCTGTTGCTGGAGTAGTGATAGCATTTTTTTGTGTTTCAGTTAGGCGAGGGATAAGTACCCCTTTGTCTGTGGAGTAGATATCTAATACTGCAGAAGCGTCTGGAGTAGTTCCAATACCCATATTTTGTTGTGCTTGTAGGTTGTTTAGTGCTATAAAAGCGACGAAAACGATTAAACTTTTTTTCATAATTAAAACGAGGAATATAAATTAAAGGTTGGTGGAAAAGTTGGGTTATTGTTTTACTATTTTTTTTGTAATAATGGTATGATTAGGCATTTCTAGGTGTAAATAATAGATTCCTTGTGCTATATCGCTTACGTCTATTACTGCATTGGTTGCATTTAGTGTTTTTTGTTGGATTATTTTGCCTAGCTCGTCGTATAGTCGGATGTTATTTATACTCGTAGTAGCTTGGATAGTAAGTACATCATTTACGGGTACTGGGTATATACTTACTTCATTGGTAGTTGTGGTATTTAGCCCAGTAGTACAGTTAGAAAGTAAATCAATAGCAATTACTTTTTCTGCTGGTAGTGCAGTACAGTAGTTAGCGTCTGCATTACTTTCGGTTACTTGCAGGGTAGATGGGGTTACATTATCCCAAAACAATTCTAATCTATCTGTTCCTTGTCCAGTTATCACAGTAGCGCCAGTTGGGACTGTCCAGTTGTAGGTAGAAGTAGGATTCGACGGCGATACCGTATAAATAGAAGTATGCTGATTACAAACTGCTTCGGGGCCATCTATTACACTTTGCACGGTACGAGGGCGATCGAGTGCTAGTTGTATTAAAGATTCTTGTACATTGGTATTTTTTAACACTCTATAATTGTCTGCATATACTTGGTTAGTAGTAGTTCCTAGGCTGTTCCATTGATTTGCTCCTGGAGTTCCCCATTGTGCTAGTCCACTCCAGTTATTTTCTAGTATACCATCGTACACTACTCCTATATCACAAGCTCCCGAGCTACTTAAACGATATATACTATGGTAGAAATCATTATTTACAGAACAGATACTTGCATCAAAAGAAGAAGTAGGGTAGCCATCGCTGCTTGCAGCATTGTTAATAAAACGGGCTAGGGTTACATTATTACCATAAGAAGTAAATACCAAAGGGCGGTATCTTTTTATTCCAACACTCGAACCAATGGGGTAAGTATATTCTCCTGATACCATTGTCCATTCTATGCCACCATTGTAGGTACTAGCTACGAATCCTGCATTGTTAGAAGCTAACGCTGTATTTTGTGCGTTGGTTATTTTTATTCTATTACTGCCTGTTTGTACTTCTCTATCTGTTATGTCTAGTTTCTTTTTTATTACGATGGTATTTTCTATCTTTTTGATGGCATTTCCTGTTCCTTGTAAGTTTAGGTTATAAAAATTAGTGATTGTTCCATTATTACTTTTTATTTGTTGGATTGCATCGCTAGTAAGGGTCACCGTACTGGTATTTTCTTGGAATATTCCATCATTTATCCAGTTACCGCCTATGGTATAGTTTCCTGTTCCTTTGCTAGTAGCTGTATTTTTGATGTATAAATCTCCGTTCGTGATGTGTAGGTTGCCGTGGTTATTCAAAACAGCATTAGTACGCAGATCTACTCCACCATTTACATACACATTCAAGTCGGATTGTATATAAATTGGTATGTTTTGAACAATAGCTGTTTGGCTATATAATCTGTTTGTAATGAGTATTATAGATAGTATAATAAAGTGTGTTTTAGTTTTCATAGGGTGTAGGTTGTTATGTTGTAACATTGGGTTTTGAATTTCACTGCAAAGGTAAGTAATTGTATAATACGAATTACTTACAAATATAGTATTTTCTATATAAAAAAATACGCTGTTAAGATAGTTTCCTAACAGCGTATTGGGTATTATTGTTTAGCTATTTTTAGTGTATTGGTATTTCCGTTTTCTTGTTTCAGTAAGAACGTATACAACCCACTAGATAAGTTTTGCATATCTATACTAAAATTAGTACTGGCAGCTAGTTTATTACTGATGACTATTCTTCCTGTGATATCGATAATATCTATTTGTACAGTAGGATAAGTAGTAACAAGGTTTAAAATACTAGCAGTAGGATTCGGGTAAGCTTGTATATTGTTTGATGGGTTGTTTAGGTTGTCTATACCGAGCATACCACACATATTAAAGGCTACTGGGCTTGGCACTTGTGCATTACTAAAATTACCTGTTCCATTGGGGCATCTGGCACGGCTTAAATTAGAGGTTTGGGTACTGTATATATTACTTTCTAATGTACTACTAGCAGTGGATAATAGTAGTGTATCGCCAGAGCTTTTTAGCTTAAAACTAGCATGGTAGCCACTTTGTCCTTTGTCACTATCGCACCATACTATCACATACCCATTAGCTGGTATAGTAGCATATTTAGGGAATTGCCATTTCGTAGGGTTAGTACTATTATCGGATAGGTATACATTATCCAGCGATAAAGCGGAAGCGCTATTATTGTATACTTCTATCCAGTCTTCGTATTGCCCATTAGGATCGGTATTTATAGCATTATTTTTGGTCATGAATTCGTTTATTACTAGCTGTCCTGCTGTAGGGGCTATTACAGTAGGTAGTATAGTATAAAATTCGTGTTCTGCTCGTGCTGGGGAGAAAATTCCTGCATTTGCATTTTCGGCATAGATATAATATTGTACTTTCGCAGAATTTAGGGATAGATTAGCACCATATACGCCATCTCCTGCACCGCCATCGCCATGCATACCATCGTCGTACATAGGGGTTTTTACAAAAATACCAGGGCTTGCATATCTATACGCTAGTTCCACTACGGTAGCATTCGTCACTTGTGCGGTTATACTTACGGCTGTAAAAATAGTAGCAGTAGGATTGGATACTTGGATAGTAGCAATAGTAGGAGCGGTATAGTTAAATTCTGGTGTAGTATTTAAGTAGCTTACTCGTCCATTTATCAAGTTGGATAGTCCAATAATAGGAGATGCTCCTGTGATATTGGTATTCAAGGAGTTATCAAATTGTGTATTCGTAAAAAACTTGTTAGCATCGCTGTATACATCGTTATCTATCAGGTTACGAAGTTGGTTTGCACGAGTGATGTATGTGCCTGACTGGAATAGCTCGGTTACAATGGTTTTTAAGTGAGCAATATACCGTTTTTTATAGCTAGGATTGTTCATTATTTGTTGTAGAAGCGGGTGATTCGCAGAAGTACCATTCGCAAACACATGAAGATTTTTTAATCCATTGGTATCTAGTATATTTCCCATTCCAAGATTTGTAAACCCTCCTATCGAGGTGTTTAGGTTCGCTATGATAGGACAAAAACGGTTGTTATCATCTTTGTATAAATAATAATTTTGACGAGTAGCACCTGTGTAGCTATCTAGGTTTGCTAGTGCATTATTGAAGGCTAGCATCCATATAGCTCTATCTATATCTAGTACTTTATCCAAAAAAACTGGCTGGTTGTTCAGTGTATCGCACAAGCGTATCAAATCTTGCAAGCTACCGTTGGATAGTTGATAATTAGCACTATACGATGCAGTATTATTGTCTATGTATTTGAGGTCAGAAGCGCCTGTTGTAGCTATGGGGCTGCACTGTACAGCTGTATTATCATTACTATAAAAATGATCGCCATAAAAGGATTTTCCTATACTTTCGGTAGAAGAGTATAGGCCAACATAATTTCCATTGATGTATACTTTTGCATAGTTAGAAAGTGGTGCATCCATGTAATTACGTAGTACTTCATAGCCTAATACTTCTCGTAACATACTTGGATCACCCGAGCAGTTTCCTAGTTTTATATCGGTATAGCCTTGGTAAGCTTGGTTATTTTGAACATAGTCCAAAGCAATATGCAATGGGTTTTTTAAATTTGCAGCGTTGTAGGTATTTGTTCCTTTGTATTTTACGCCTACACTATCATGGTAAAAGCCATTTATTACGCACGCTGCTGCTAGGGTATATCCTTGGCTTCCGCTTTTGGCTGTATCTAGTTGGTAATCCCAATTGGGCTGGCTAAACGTGAGTTGTATTACTTGTATGGTAGTTGCATCGTACAAAGTTTGTGCTTGTGTTTGCGTACTAAACACCAATCCAATGCATGCGGTAAGGAATGTTTTTTTCATAGTAGGTATTAAAATCAAAATAATGAATAATGTTACTACAAAAGTAATAAAAAACAGAACGAATACAATAAAAAACTACCTTTTATGGAAATATTTTAAGTAGTGTATACTTCTTTGATATAATTGGGGGTTAGCTGGTGGTGATCTACTAGTTCTTTTTTAGCATATTTTAGTACGGATATTGCTAGCAAGGCTTCCATAGTGGGGGTAGTGATAGCGATATGCTGTGTAGAATTCATAAATACGGCGTCTCCTACGGTGATGGTAGTACCAGCTTGGTAGTCATTTTCTAGGGATATAGGGGTGTTTTTAGTTTCAGTACTGATGCACGATAAATCCCAATTGTAAGTACCTACATAAGCTTCTTGTGGTCGGGCTATTAGTGCTACTACGTAGGTGTTTGCTGGTGCTAATAAGCTTGCTTGGTAGGCTAGGTTTTCGAGTGTAGAAACTCCTATGATGGGTACATTTGTAGGCATAGCTAGTCCTTTTATAAAAGAAGTACCTATACGCAAGCCAGTATAAGACCCTGGACCTGTGTGCAATATTAGTAGGTCTAGGTTGGATAGTACAGCACCGTTTACTTTCCAAAAATCCTGAATGATACTTGGTAGGTTTTCTGATGTGATGGGCATATTCTTTTGGTTTTGCCAGGTCTTATTTCCAATTTGCAGGTATAGTTCGTATTCTTTTTTAGTGCTATCTAGGGCTATTATATTTTTATTAGCTAGGGCGGTAGTGTGTAACATAAAGTAGTAGTTATAAAAATTTTTGTTCTAATTCTGCTAGTTTTATTTTAGAAACAATCGTTTTACCTAATGGAGAAATATATGGCACTTCACACGCAAATAATTTATCTATCAACTGGCTCATTTCTGGCACGCTTAATTTTTTACCTATTTTTAGGCTACAATTTTTAGCATAGCTTAACGCTAATCTTTCTTGTACACTATCGCCTACGCTTTCGTGTTGTTTGTAGTTTTCGATGATGTCTACTATGGTGCTTATCACGAAACTCTCGGATAGGAAGCTTGGGCAAGCACTTACTTCTAATACATTGTTTTTTAGTTGTAATAAGAATCCTATGGTTTGTATGGGTTGTAGTATTTCCTGTATTACTAGGCTATCCGCTGGTGAGATAGATATTTCTATTGGGAATAATAGCGCTTGGTTTGGGATTATAGCAGTACCGAGTAAGGCTTTTTTGGCATCTTCGTATAGTATTCTTTCCGAAGCATACTGCTGGTGTACGAGTAGTATACCCGAAAATATTTGTTGTAGTAGGAAGGTATTATGAATTTGGTAAGGTTCTGAAATTTCTTTGTTAGTGGCTGTATTTTCGGTAGTAGATGCAAAGGATTGTGTAGCAGTGGTAGCAAAACCTACTTCTTTATTTACTTCTTCTATGGTTTGTGTAAAAGCAAAAGCGCCTTCTTGTTCAAATTCTGGAGCAACTCGTTCGAGCCACTGTTGCTGCTGTACTTGATCGATGCTGGATTTTTTAATCTGATGGCTACTAGGGCTATACGACGATGTGTTATAAGAAGGGGTATAGTCCGAAGGGGTGGAATTAGGGAAAGGCATAGCTATATCCGCTTGGTTGTTAAAATCCAAGGCTGGAGCGGTGACGAAGCCTGCCAATACTTTTTTAATGGCTGCGGATAGAAAAGCGTAAATTAATTTATCGTTCTCAAATTTTACTTCTGTTTTTGTAGGATGGATATTTATATCAATGTGCTGGGGATCTATATCCAAAAACAAAAAATAACCTGGGTGATTATCGGATTGTGCTATATCGTTGTAGGCATTTAGTACTGCATTGTGCAGGTAAGGGCTTTTTATGAATCTTTTGTTTAGAAATATATATTGCTCGCCACGGGTTTTTTTAGAATATTCTGGTTTTATCAAAAAACCGCTAATGCCTAGTAGGTCTGTTTCTTCTTCGATGGGTACTATTTTTTCTTTGTAGGTATTACCCAGTACAGCAGCTATACGAAAGCCAAGATTAGCAGTGCCGAGGTTGTATATTTCCTTATCGTTGTGTATGAGCATCATGGCTACTTTGGGGTGGGCAAGTGCTATGCGTTCAAATTCTTCTGCTATGTACCGAAATTCTACTGCATCATTTTTCAAAAATTTACGACGAGCTGGGATATTATAGAAAAGGTTTTTTACACTTATCACTGTTCCATTACTGCATACAGTGGGTTCTTGTTTTAGGAATATCCCGCCATCTATATTTACTTGTGTGCCGATTGTTTTATCCGTAAGCTTACTTTTTATTTCTATTTGAGATATAGCTGCAATACTAGCCAGTGCTTCGCCTCGAAATCCCATAGTACGAATAGAAAACAAATCTTCGGTAGTTTGTATTTTAGAAGTAGCATGCCTTTCAAAACACATACGAGCATCTACCTCACTCATTCCACAACCATTATCCACGATTTGTATAAGCGTACGCCCCCCTTCTTCTACTAGTAAAGCGATGGAGGTACACCCTGCATCTATACTATTCTCCAACAGTTCTTTTACCACAGAAGCTGGTCGCTGTACTACTTCTCCTGCGGCTATTTGATTGGCAATGATATCTGGTAAGCGTTGAATTAAATCTGCCATTATAATAAAGGAATTAAGGCTTTGGGAATTAATTTTTTCGTGACTGCCAAAGGTAATTATTTTTTTGGGATTCTTTTAATCTGTTAATTTTTTAATTGCATAAATCTTAAACTATAGTATATTTGCGCTTCTACCCCATACCACCTTTCTACTAAAAATTATACCTAAAATATGAAATCAGAATTATCTCCCGAACAGCTAGAAGCAGAACGCAAAGAAATACTACGCCGATATAAGCTACTTTGTAAAGCATTGCAAGATAAATCAGAAGAGGAAGATGCTTTATTACTCCGCAAAGCTTTCGAACTAGCCACAGAAGCCCACAAAGACATGCGACGAAAATCGGGTGAGCCGTACATCTACCACCCCATAGCAGTAGCCCAGATAGCCGTGGAAGAGATGGGACTTGGAAATACTTCTGCTATATGCGCACTGTTACACGATACCGTAGAAGATACAGAAGTTACGTTAGAAGATATAGATAGGATTTTTGGAAAAAAAATAGCAAGAATCATTGATGGGCTAACCAAAATCAGCTCTGTAATCGATTATAACAATAATAGTACTTCGGATCAAGCCGAGAATTTTCGTAAAATATTACTCACATTAAGCGATGATGTGCGGGTGATATTGGTAAAACTAGCGGATAGGTTGCATAATATGCGTACACTAGATGCGATGAAAAGAGAGAAACAGATGAAAATAGCTTCCGAAACACTTTATTTATATGCCCCTATTGCGCATAGATTAGGTATTTATAATGTAAAAACAGAGCTAGAAGATTTGTCTCTAAAATACACACAACCCGATATTTACCTCGAAATACAAGAAAAGCTAGCAAGTACCGACGAAGCCAGAAAACGATTTATTAGCAAATTTACGCTTCCTATCCGTCGCAATCTTACGGCTATGGGGTTAGAATTTGAAATCAAAGGGCGATCGAAATCTATTTATTCTATTTATAATAAAATAAAAAATAAAGGAGTTCCTTTTGAAGAGATATACGATATATTTGCCATAAGAATAATCATAGAATCGCCTACGGATACCGAAAAATCGGATTGTTGGAGAGTGTATTCCGTCATCACAGATTTCTACCAGCCAAGCCCCGAACGGTTAAGAGATTGGATTTCTACCCCCCGTGTGAATGGTTATGAATCGTTGCATACTACCGTGATGAGCCCTACTGGCAAATGGGTAGAAGTACAAATCCGTTCCAAAAGAATGGATCAAATGGCAGAGCGAGGGCTAGCAGCACATTGGAGATACAAAGAACATACCAACGATAAAAGAGAAAATGCCATTGATACATGGATTACGAGAGTAAGAGAACTACTAGAACACGCAGAACAAGAAGAAAATACCTTTGAACTATTAAATACGGTTAAATCAGATTTATTTGCCGAAGAGATATTTGTATTTACTCCCAAAGGGCAAGTACGAAATTTGCCGTCAGGAGCTACTGCACTCGATTTTGCTTTTGAAATACATACAGAAGTAGGACAAAAGTGCATCGGAGCGAAAATAAACAATAAATTAGTACCATTAAGCACGAAACTAAAAAGTGGCGACCAAGTAGAAGTAATCACATCGCCTAAACAAAAACCACGTGAGGACTGGCTAAATATCGTAACTACCACCAAAGCAAAAACTAGAATAAAAAAAGCCCTCCAAGAAGACAAAAGAAAGATAGCTTCCCTAGGACAAGAAATATTGGAACGTAAATTCAAAAATCAAAAATACGCCTATAACGAAGAAAATATAGAAAAACTCATAAAACATTATAGAGCAGGCAATGTACTAGACCTAGAATACCTAATAGGATCTACCAAAATAGAAATAAAAAGTCTATCTACTGTACTAGATGCAAAACCTGTGATGAACGTATTCGACGCCCTCGCACCAGATACCAAAGACAAAGACATAGCCAAAATAATAAAAAAATATAAAGAAGATTCCCTGTTGATAGGCGACGATATGGATAAGATGGACTATAACCTATCCCCTTGCTGCAGCCCCATACCAGGAGATGAAGTATTCGGATTCGTAACCATAAAAGAAGGAATAAAAATACACAAAGTAAGCTGTGGTAATGCCGTACAACTACTATCCAACTACGCCTATCGAGTAGTAAAAGCCCGATGGATATCCCAGCAGACCATAGCATTCCTATCTGGAATAAAAGTAACTGGCATAGACGAAATAGGACTCGTAAACAATATTACCAAAATCATATCCAATGAGTTGAATGTAAACATGCGATCTATAAGCTTCGATACCCAAGATGGAATATTCGAAGGACTGATAACGGTGTACGTGTACGATACAGAACATTTGAAAGACCTAATTAGTAAAATAGCAAAAGTAAATGGTGTGTTGCATGTAAATAGAGTAGACTATAAGCCTAGCTAGTAGTGTATTAAAGGGTTTTGGAGTAAATAGTTGAAAAATAGTTTTTGTTTTAACAAAAAAATAGTTATATCTTTGCACACCGATAAATTCATTTTTTACTTTCTTTCAACCCACAATGAAAAAATTACTTTTAAGTTCTCTAATTGCTATTTCATTCATCTCCTGCCAAAAAGAAGAAAATACTACGCCATCTATTAACAGTATCGCTAATCCTAGTGATAATTATGAAATGGACAAAGCTTCTCCTCGTAATACGGTATTAGGTAGCTATAACTTTAGAGGTACAGTAAGGAATTCCGATGGCACATCTTTGAACTATCTAAACACCAATGCAATAACAATAGGTCGCCAATATGATAAAATGTATATTGCTTTCGATGGCGTACTACTACTGGCTTCCATTAGTAATAATTATAACATTACTATCCGCCAGCAAGGTACAACTACAAACAATTATTTTGGTTCTGGACGTTATACTATCAATAATGGAGTAATGGAACTAACCATTATAAGAACAGCAGGTAATGTTACTAGTTTTATTAATCTAACAGGTGCTAGATAATTGTACATAGTATGCTAGGTAACACTTTTGGCAATGTCCTTACACTTACTACCTACGGCGAATCCCACGGAATAGCAATAGGAGGCGTACTGGAAGGGCTACCAGCAGGAATAATAATAGATATAGAAAAGATACAACAAGAAGTAAATAAAAGAAAACCTGGACAATCCTCTATTACGACATCTCGTAAGGAAGAAGACATAGTCCATTTATTATCTGGAATATTCAATGGGCATACCACCGGTATGCCTATTGCTTTTATGGTATACAACCAAGACCATCAATCCAAGGATTATGATACTATAAAAGATATCTATCGCCCTTCACACGCCGACTATACCTACCAACAAAAATACGGCATCAGAGACCATAAAGGCGGTGGCAGGTCTTCTGCCCGTGAAACAGTGAGCAGAGTAATAGCAGGTGCAATAACTATGCAATGGCTACATACAACGGGCATAGAAATACATAGCTACGTATCACAAGTAGGACATATACAGCTACATACCGCCCCCGAAGTCTTGGATTTTTCCGTTATAGAATCCAACGCTATCCGATGTCCTGATACAGCTATAGCTTCCAAAATGATAGAATATATACAACAAATAAAAGCAGAAGGCGACACCATCGGCGGTATTGTATCCACATATATCACTGGCGTACCCACAGGACTCGGCGAACCAGTATTCCAAAAACTAAACGCCGCACTAGCTGCTGCCATGTTGAGTATCAACGCCGCAAAAGGTTTCGATATAGGAATAGGAATGGAAGGACTAGAAAAAAAAGGGTCGCAATGGAACGATGCGTTTTATATAAAAGACGAGCAAATACACACCCATACCAATAATTCGGGAGGCATACAAGGCGGTATTTCCAACGGTGAACCTATCTATTTTCGCACTGCTTTCAAAGCCGTATCCACCATATTCCAGCCCCAAACCACCATCACCACCCAGAGCCAAGAAGTGGAATATACCCCACAAGGAAGGCACGACCCATGTGTACTCCCCCGTGCTGTACCCATCGTAAAAGCAATGGCAGCCCTTGTAATAGCAGATTTTTATTTATTACAAAAAACACAAAATAAATCGTAAAACCACCTCGTTTTTTTGATTTCCTTACCTAAATTAAGCTATTTTATACTATATTTGCAGCCTAATCGTTTAAAATATATTATTCTTTCGTATTAAAAACTTATCCATGATGCTCTTTCGCTTTGCCACACCATATTTATTTTTTATTGTACTATTTCTAGGCTGTTCTACCAAAAAAAACGCACCTCTTAATCGTACTTTTCATAGCACTACTGCCAAGTATAATGGCTATTTTAATGCTGTACTCACGATGAAAGAAGGAGTAGAAGATTTTGAAAAAAAATACAAAGATAATTATACCCAGTTACTGCCTCCGCAAAAGCTCCCTAATAAACAAACAGTGTCGCAGATGTTTCCTTATTCCGACAAGGCAATGACAAAGTGCGCTACGGTAATTAAAAATCATTCCATGCGTATACAAGGCAAGGAACACAACAAATTTATAGACGATGCTTATTTTATAATAGGAAAAGCCTATTTTTATAAAATGGACTACTATGCTGCTGCAGAAATGTTTACCTATAAATCTCGTAACCATATTAACAATAATCTGACAGATAATTCTAAAATAGAAACCGATATATGGCTACTAAAAACCTACAATGAGCTAGGTAGTTTCTTTGAATCGGAGAATCTAATAAAAAAATTAGACAAACAAAAAATGTCTCGTAAACTAGAAATAGAATACCAAACCACACTAGCAAACTACTATTTACTACAAAAAGATACCGAAAAAGCCGAAAAAGCAATGGCAAAAGTAGTAAGTAATATTAAAAAGAAAAAACTACGCAACCGCCCAGAATACGTTTTAGCACAATTGCAAGTAGAAAATAAAAAAAACCAAGAAGCAGCTACACATTTTGAAGCTATCACCAAGCATAACGCTTCTTTTGAGCTAGATTTCAACGCCCGCATACAACAAGCGATGGCAAGCCATACCACCCGTAGCCAAGAAAGTAAAGCCCTACTATCTAAAATGCTTTACGATGAAAAAAATAAAGAAAACCTAGACCAGATTTATTATGCACTAGGAACTATCGAGCAGCACAGCAAAAAAGAAAAATCAGCCATAGCGTATTACAACCAATCCATACGTGCTTCCAAAGAAAATAATTACCAAAAAGGAATGTCCTACCTAGCGATAGCCGAAATATATTTTTCTAAACTAAACTATATACCCGCACAAGCCTACTACGATAGCGCATCTACAAACATACCAAACACCCACCCACGCTACGAAGAAATACTAACCTTGAAAGAAAATCTAGGCGAATTAGTGAAAAATTATAACACCATACAACTACAAGATAGCCTACAAAAACTAGCAAAACTATCACCATCAGAACTAGATAAAGCCTTATTAGTATTATTACAAAAAGAACAAGAAGCCGAAGCTAAAAAAGCCAAAGAAGAACTAGAAAGACAAGAAGTCGAAGCCAATAAGCAAAATGCTACCAACCTAGTAGCCCAAAATCCCATAGCAGCAGCTGGCAACCAATGGTATTTTTATAACCCTGCTGCCCGTAATTTTGGTTATACACAATTCCAAAAAACATGGGGAAATAGAAAACAAGAAGACAACTGGCGTAGAAATAACAAGCAAAGTGTAGCAGTAGCTACTACCGACGAACCCACCGACGACGAAGAACTAACCCCCACTGCAAAAGCTACCAAAGACTCCATCAACAAGCTATCCCCGATAGATAAATACAAAGCTAGTATACCTAATAGCCAAGCCAAAATAGATAGAAGCAACTACAATATAGTAGAAGCCTACTACAATATCGGTACTATATACCGCGAAAGACTAAAAGACTATAACAAAGCTACCGAAACCCTTGAAATGCTACTAAAAAGATTCCCAGATAGCAAGTACGAACTATCTGCCTACTACCAGCTGTATAGAATGTACCTATCGTTGAATAATACTGCCAAAACCGAAGAGTATAAAACTAAAATACTCACCAAGTACCCAGATAGCGACTATGCTCAAATAATCCAAAATCCTAACTATGGCGATGTACTAGCTGCAAAAAAAGAAGGAATAGAAAAATTATACGAAGAAATATACCAACAATACAAAAACCAACAGTACGCCAGTGTGATAACTCAAGTAGAAGATGCTATAAAAAAATATCCTACTACCGAACTAATGCCACAACTGTCTTTTCTAAAAACCATGTCCATAGGAAAAGTAAAAGATAAAGCAACTTTCGTGAGTGCCCTACAAACGATTATCAAAACCTACCCTACCCACCCAGTACGTTTCCGCTCCGAAGACGTGCTACAATACGTGACAGGTGACACCCTAAAACCTAACCCAAGCAACAAAAAAGAACTGATAACTAACTATACGTTTAGCCAAAATGCACCTACCAAAATACTGCTATTCTTGAGCGTACCAAAAAGCGATGTAAATACTGCTAAAAATACCCTTTCCAAGTTTAATGCCGAATTTTTCTCGGTAGATAAGCTAGAAATAAAAAATATGCTCCTCAACGAAAATCACGTAATACTGGTAAGTAGCTTCGACGACAGCAAAAAATCCGAACAATATAAAATAGCCCTAAAAAACAATCCAAAATACAAAATAACCACTCCCTACGAAGTAGTAAGCATCACCGACGATAATATAAAAATACTATTTCAAGAGAAAAATATAGAAAAATACAACGAATTCTATAAAGAAAATTATAAGTAATGGATACTAAAATAACGCAAAATATACCCACCTTACGTTTTCCAGGATTCATAGAGCCTTGGGAAACTAAAAAATTGGGAGAAGTGGCGGAAACGAAAGTAACAAATTCGTTTTCAAGAGAGAACTTGAATTATGAAAATGGAGAAGTGAAGAATATTCATTATGGGGATATTCATACAAAATTCCAAACGCTTTTTGATTTAGAAAAAGAGATTATACCATTCATTAACTCTGAAATTCCTATTCAAAGAATTGTAGATGATTTTTATTGTAAAATAGGTGATTTAGTTTTTGCAGATGCCTCTGAAGATTTAAATGATGTTGGGAAAAGTATAGAAATAGTAAATCTAAATAACCAAAAATTACTATCGGGGTTACATACAATTTTAGTACGTCCACAGGCAAATACTTTCAAAAATGGTTTTGCAGGATATTTGTTTAAATCAAGTAATATACGACAACAAATTCAAAAAGAATCGCAAGGTTCAAAAGTGTTAAGTATTTCGAGTGGGAGATTACTAGGTGTTACAATCTCTTTCCCCAGCCTACCCGAACAAACCAAAATCGCCAACTTCCTCACAGCAGTAGATGAAAAAATACAAACCCTCAAAAAGAGAAAAGCGTTATTAGAAAAATATAAAAAGGGGGTAATGCAAATATTGTTTTCGGGTGCAGGTATGGTATCGGGTGCGGGCGCGGTATTGGGTAGAGACGCCCAATTGGGCGTCTTTACAGATGTAGGTACGGGTGCGGGTATTGTATCGGGTACGGGTGCGGCGGGTACGGGTACGGGTAGAGACGCGATTAATCGCGTCTCTACGGATAACCATGGCAACCCATTCCCAAAATGGGAAAACAAAAAATTGGGGGAGGTATTGATTAAAAATTCAATTAAAAATAAAAGTAAAAAATATATTTTGGTACAAAGTGTGAGTAATAAATACGGTTTTATTAACCAAGATGAAATGTTTGAAGATAGAAGGGTTGCAAGTAAAGATACATCAAATTATTATGTCATTAAAAAAGGACATTTTGCTTATAATCCCTCAAGAATTGATGTTGGTTCTTTGGCATATAAATTTAATGAAGAAGTTTCAGTTATAAGCCCTTTGTATATTAGTTTTAATGCTAATAGTATCTTTTTAAATGATGATTATTTATTAAATTGGTTTTCAACCCAAGAATTTATAAAGCAAATGAATAGTTCTTTTGAAGGAAGTGTTAGAAATACGTTAAGTTATGAAAGTTTAGTAAAAATGAATATTTCAATTCCTTCCCTTCCTGAACAAACCAAAATCGCCAACTTCCTTTCTGCCATAGGTGATAAAATAAACGTACAGACGCAATATATTGCCTCTATGCAACAATGGAAAAAAGGCTTATTACAACAACTATTTGTATAAAAAATAAATATATCTCCCACATCTCCTATGAAAATTTTTAGTAACATAATAGCCTTTTTTATTGTAGGTAATCTGTTTTCCCAAAATCCAGTTCCTGATTTTACAGGTACAAAACGTTATTGGGTCACTTTCACCGACAAAAGCAACACTCCCTACACTACCCAGTCTCCCGAAGCCTATCTATCCAAGAAAGCTATCGCTCGCCGAGTGAAATATAACATACCCATTACGCCCCAGGATTTTCCTATAAACCCTTCTTACCTAAAATCTATCACAGATATAGGTGCAAGCCTTCAATGCCGTACAAAATGGCTCAATGCAGCCATAGTAATCCCTTTTACAGATGAGCAAGTAGAAGCCATCAGAGCTCTTCCTTTCATAAAAAATATAGAACTAGCCGCTCCTTACAAAAAGCCCAAACGTACCAATGGCGCTAACAAAGACGCTACTACTACCTACCAACAAGCCATAGCAAAGCAAAATTCTCAACCTTCTATCGACTATAAAAACATACCTTATGGAGCAGGAGAAAAGCAAGCTACTATGTGTAGAACCAATGTATTGCATTCCCAAAACTATCTAGGACAAGGTATGACTATCGCTATATTTGATGTAGGATTTTACCATGCAGATACCATTAAAGCTTTCCAACGACTGTATACTAATGGACAAATACTCGGTACAAAAGATTTTGTAGCAGGTGGTAGTTCAGTATACGAAGATGGCTGGCATGGCATGCAAGTACTATCATGCATAGCAAGTTACTTACCTAACAAATTCATAGGAACTGCCCCAGAAGCAAGTTTTTGGCTATTCCGTACCGAAGATGATGTAAGTGAGACGATGGTAGAAGAAGTAAACTGGGCAAATGCTGTAGAAATGGCCGATAGCGTAGGAGCAGACGTGATAAACTCCTCGTTAGGCTACACCAATTTTGATAATCCAGCTACTAGCTACACTTACAAAGATATGACTGGCGACGTGACCATCGCAGCCCGTGCTGCCGACATAGCTGCTAGCAAAGGAATACTAATAGTGAATAGTGCTGGCAATGCAGCCGAGGAGGATTGGCACTACATAGGTACTCCTGCTGATGGTGATAGTGTACTAGCAATAGGCGCAGTGGATATAAATGGCAAATATGCGTCTTTCAGCTCCGTAGGTCCAGCCCCAGATGGTAGGATTAAGCCAAATGTATCGTGCCTAGGCTTATCCGCTACAGTAATAAACCCCGCTGGGCAGGTGGCTACTGCTACTGGTACATCGTTTGCGTCGCCTATCATGGCGGGAATGGTAACATGCTTATGGCAAGCAAACCCTTCTAGTACTAATATGGAAGTAATAGATGCCCTCCAACGTAGTGCTAATAAGGCGAATACTCCTAATGGAGAAATAGGCTATGGTATACCAAACCTAGCGTATGCACATTTCTTATTACAAAATAAAAGCAAAATGCCAAATGTAGGGATAGTAGAAGCATCTAGTAAAAATAATAGTATCGATGTTGTAATATATAGTGCTAGTAATCAAAAAGTAAAGATAATAATCAAAGATAAAAATGGTAAAAAATTAGCTAAAAATAAGATAAAATTACTCGCTAATCAACTCACGAACTGGAATAGTCTAATTCCTAACGCTTACACCATAGAAATACAAGGAAACAAAAGTAAATGTATGCAAGTAGTTGTAGAATAGTCATATACTAAATAATCATCAATTTTATAAAATAAAAAAACTGCCTTATGAAGAGGCAGTTTTTTATTGTTGTTATAGATAATGGTATTACAAAGTATTTTTCGTATTTAATTACTTATCATTTTGTTATAAAATATCTTTTCAGTTGGAAAGTATATAGCTTTTTATTTTTGTCGCATCTTACAAAAATAAACGGCGTATTGGTATTAGTTTTACTTTATTTTTTCTTGTGTTATTATTTATCTTATTGCGTATTGTATTTATTTTTCAATGGAAAGTATATAGCTTTTTATTTTTGTCGCATCTTACAAAAATAAAGGGCGTATTTGTATTAGTTTTGCTTTATTTTTTCGTATTTAATTACTTTTCAGTTTGTTATAAAATATCTTTTCAGTTGGAAAGTATATAGCTTTTTATTTTTATCGCATCTTACAAAAATAAACGGCGTATTTTAGTTAGTCATTATTCTGTTTTTGTTTTTGAAACATTTAGTCAGCATCTACTATTTGTTTTTAGTATATAACAAGAATTTTAGTGGTATACTTTTTTAGTGTATTTTGTTTTAGTTGAAATGAATTTGTGGATATATATTCATTTCATTTACGCGTGTATACATAGAGTGTGCAGCCACTTTATGTATGGAATTAATAACGGTAAGTATCTGACTTAAATGGACCGTTTGCAGGTACATTAATGTAGTTTGCTTGTTCGGTAGATAATTCTTCTAACTCTACTCCTAATTTCGCTAAATGTAGTCTAGCTACTTTTTCGTCTAGGTGTTTTGGTAATACGTGGATTACATCGGTGCTATAGCTTTCACTGTTCAACCATAACTCTATTTGAGCGATAGTTTGGTTAGAGAAGGAAGTACTCATTACGAAAGATGGGTGTCCTGTTGCACAACCTAAATTTACTAATCTACCTTCTGCTAATACGATGATTTCTTTGTCTCCTAATGTATATTTGTCTACTTGTGGTTTGATAGTATCTTTGGTAGTTCCGTAGTTAGAATTTAACCAAGACATATCTATTTCGTTATCAAAATGTCCAATATTACATACGATAGCTTTGTCTCTCATTTTTAAGAAATGGCTACCATTGATAATATTTTTGTTTCCTGTAGCAGTTACGATAATATCTGCTAATGGAATAGCATTTTCCATTTTCAATACTTGGTATCCTTCCATTGCAGCTTGTAATGCACAGATAGGATCTATTTCTGTTACTATTACTCTTGCACCAGCTTTACGTAAAGATTCAGCAGAACCTTTTCCTACGTCTCCAAAACCAGCTACAACAGCTACTTTACCAGCCATCATAAGATCTGTAGCACGACGAATAGCATCTACGCATGATTCACGGCAGCCATATTTATTGTCGAACTTGGATTTTGTTACAGAGTCATTCACATTAATAGCAGGAATAGTAAGTGTACCATTCTTGGTTCTTTCCCATAGGCGTAGTACACCTGTAGTAGTTTCTTCGGATATACCTTTTACGTGTTTCGCTACTTCTGGATAGTTATCCAAAATTACGTTTGTTAAATCTCCTCCATCGTCCAAAATCATATTCAAAGGTAACTTATCTGGACCGAAGAATATTGTTTGTTCGATACACCATTCGTATTCTGGTTCAGTCATGCCTTTCCAAGCATATACTGGAATACCTGCGGCAGCTATAGCAGCAGCAGCGTGGTCTTGTGTACTAAAAATATTACAAGATGACCATTGTACTTCTGCACCTAGCGCTGTTAGCGTTTCAATAAGTACAGCTGTTTGGATAGTCATGTGCAAGCAGCCTGCGATTCTTGCCCCTGTTAAAGGTTTAGATGTTCCGTATTCTTTACGAAGTTCCATCAAACCAGGCATTTCAGCTTCTGCCAATAAAATTTCTTTTCTTCCCCATGCAGCTAAAGAAATGTCTTTTACTTTGTACGGAAGGGTGTTTGTGTTTGGTGACATAGTCATTGCTACTGACATTGGATAGTAGTTAGATAATGATGAATAAAAAGGTGGATTGTAGGATTAAATAAGTGCTGTTACACATAAATAATATTACCGCACAAAGATAAAAAAATATTTCTATTTTTGCAAACAAATTACTAAAAATATTTATGAAAAAATTGTTGTCTGCGGATTATTTAATTATAAGAAATGGTTATGCTAAATTATTGGTTCTTTTCTTACTTTTTATCGCTGCTATTACCTTAAAAGACTATGGCATGAGCTGGGACGAAATGGCTCAAAATGAAATAGGTAGGAAAGCGTATGAATATGTGACAGGTGAAAATGAGGATTACAGAACATTTATTAACAACGATTATGGGGTAGCTTTTGAAATGCCTGTTGTATATATTCAAGATAAAATAATCAAAACTAACCCAGCGAAAGATTATTTTAAGCACGCAATGGTGCATTTAGTATTTTTGACAGGCTTGTATGCGTTGTATTTGGTAGTAAAAAGATTGTTTGGAAGTTATAAATGGGGGCTAGCAGCGATGGTGTGTATGGTGATAAGCCCAAGGATATACGGCGATTCGTTTCATAATAGTAAGGACATTGTATTACTAGCATTTTGGATAGTTAGTTTTTATACTTTAATAAGAGCTTTGGATAAACGTACCTACTGGGCTTGGATACTGCATGGCATTAGTACGGCTTTGCTTATTAATATTAGAATACTTGGCGTATTGATGATAGCGGTGACGGTGTTTGTACTGTTGTTAGATATTATCACAGATCCTACAAAGTGGAAAGTATATTTAGTATATTTTTTGGTTTTCATGGCATTGCTTTCTATTGTTTTGGTTATTACTTGGCCTTTATTATGGCAGAATCCTTTGCAGAATATCGTACAAGCTTTTAATAATATGAGCCACTTTCGATGGGATAGTAGTGTGCTATATAGAACAGGTATGATTCCAGCTACATTATTACCCTGGCATTACCTTCCTACTTGGATTAGTATTACTACGCCTGAACTATTTTTAGTAGGTTTCGGGGTAGGTGTTTGTATGTTAGTATATCAATTCGTAAAAAATCCTCTGTCGTTTATTCAAAATACTAATAATAGAATGCTTGCCATAGCAGCAGGTACTGTAATAGCGCCTATTGCAGCTATTGTACTATTGCATTCGGTATTATACGATGCGTGGAGGCAAGTGTTTTTTATCTATCCATTCCTTATTATCACGGTATTATTCGCTGCAAAGCAGGTGTATGATTACATAACTCTACAATATCCATCGCATAAAAAAAATGTATTAATCGCTTATGGTGTTTTATTGCTTCCTTATGTAGTGCAGACTGTAACATTATACCCACACGAAAACGTATACTTTAATCAATTAGTGAGCCACAAAGAAGGTTCTTTATTAGCTACATATGAACAAGATTATTGGGGTACAGCTGCCAAGCAAGGGTGGGATTATCTACTAAAACAATACCCAACGGATACGCTCAAAGTATACCCATGGGTACAACCTATGATGGATAATTTAGAATTATTTCCTATGGAAGACCAAAAAAGAGTGAAAATGATTACCGACCCAGCTATTATTACACAAGCAGATTATTTTATGACTAATTATAGATGGGCTTTTGATAAGCATCCACCTAATATTCCGCTAGGTGAAAAAATATTTACCATTAAAAAACAAAATAGTGAAATATTTGCTATTTATAAAATAAAAAAATAAATTATCGTTATAAATCTTTTCTAAACTTTTTTTAAAAACCATGGTTTTACAATTATTTAAATCCAAAATACACCGTGTGACTGTCACCGAAGCAGATGTGAATTACATAGGTAGTATCACTATTGATGAAGCTTTGATGGAAGCTGCTAATATCCTAGAAAATGAAAAAGTACAAGTAGTAGACGTAAACAATGGCGAACGCTTGGAAACCTATGTAATAAGAGGCGAACGTAACTCGGGCATCATTTGTATGAATGGCCCTGCGGCTCGTAAAATATTGAAAGGCGATGTAGTAATTATTATTGCGTATGCTATGATGACGCCCGAAGAAGCCAAAACATACAAGCCCACAGTAGTATTCCCAGATACAGCAACTAATACATTAATTTTATAATCTCACCAAAACCCAATAACTATGTCTAATTCTAACTCTTTTTTTTCTAACGAACAGAAAGTAAGAAATGTAATAATACTAATAACTGCTGCGGTGCTAGGGCTAGTAGCATTAATGTACTCTGGTGCATTACTATCCATCATGCCTGCCATGAATCAATTGGATTTTATTCCTTTGGCGAATGCACTATTAAATGGTACTACTTTCTGCTTATTGATAGCAGCGGTGATGGCAATAAAAAAAGGAAACCGTACATTGCACCAAAATTTGATGACACTAGCAGTAGCATTATCTGCTTTGTTTTTAGTGTTTTATGTATTGTATCATTCGTCCCATGAAAGTACAAAATTTGGCGGCGAAGGTATGGTCAAAGCAATCTATTTTTTCATGTTGATAACCCATATTGTTACAGCAGCTATCATACTGCCAATGGTGCTTGTTACGTACAGTAGAGCATTAGCAGAAAAATTTGACCAACACAAAAAAATTGCAAAAATTACCTATCCTATTTGGTTATATGTTACATTTACAGGCGTGATAGTATACTGTATGATAGCTCCTTACTATAAATAATAGCGGTATACTATGTCTTTATTTCCTGAAAGTTTGCTGTGGCATATATGGAAGAATAAGCTTTTTGCGGCTACTGATTTGTATACCACAGACGGTAGAAAAGTAACTATACTGGAACTGGGCTACATACATCAGGAAGTAGGTCCCGACGTGTTTAATGCTAAAATAGAAATAGACGGGCTTACTTGGGCAGGAAATATCGAGATTGATATAAAATCTAGTAGCTGGATTGCCCACAAGCATGTTACGAACCCCGCTTATGCTTCCATTATATTGCATGTAGTGTACGAATTGGACAGTGCAATAGTGCCGCATTCTTTTCCTATATTGGAATTAAAAAACTATATCCCTGCTTATTTAATTTCTAACTATAAAACACTACTCGAAACTTCGTATGATTTTATTCCTTGTGAAAAAAATAGTAAATCCGTAGATGATATTTATTGGAATAGCTGGGCAGATAGGCTAGTAATACAACGGTTAGAGTACAAAACACAGGATATTTTAGTATATCTAAAAAGTGTACAAAATAATTGGAAAGTAGTAATATACCATACTTTAGCAAAATATTTCGGCTTCAAAACGAATGCTATGCCTTTCGAGCTAGTAGCAAAATCCTTGCCTATTAATTGTATAGAAAGTCATCAGTCTAGTTTATTACAAATAGAAGCTTTACTATTCGGACAAGCTGGCTGGCTCGAAAAAGATTTTATAGAAGAATATGCGTTACAATTAAAACAAGAGTATACATTTTTACAAAAAAAATTCCATTTAACGCCGATTGAATTAGGTAGTTGGAAATTTGGAAAATTAAGACCTGCGAACTTTCCTACTATCAGAATGGCACAATTAGCTAGTTTTCTGCAACAACACTCTGCGAATTTGTTTTCAAAAATAATAGATGCTACTTGCGTGGAAGATTATTTTGTGCTACTAAACTGTACACCAAGTACGTACTGGGACACGCATTACGTATTGGATAAGGAAAGCAAAGGTAGTAATAAAAAAATGGGTAAAGATGCTATTCATGGCATTATTATCAATGTCTTCATTCCTATATTATTTGCGTATAGTATACATATCCAAGAAGAGGATTATAAAGAAAAAGCTTTGTTGTTTTTAGATAAAATAGTTCCTGAAAAAAATTCTATTATGAATAAATGGAAAGAAATAGGGAAAGCACCTTCTTCTGCCTTGGTCTCGCAAGCTTTTTTGGAGTTGTATACGAATTATTGTACTGCTAATAAGTGTTTGGAATGTAGTATTGGAACTAAAATCATTGGTAATAAATAAGATGTAAGTTCAAGTAATAAATGCAACTTTGGGAGCGATTTTGAAAGACTTTAGTTTTGTAAAAAAAAGAGAAAATAAATTCTCATTTTCTTTTTTGGTAGTCCGTCTAATGTAATGTTTTACAATTTAGATTGTAATTACAAATAAAGTATTTTATTGCTCCGATATGATTTTCTAGTGATTTGGAAA
>JAYUJA010000052.1:0-8074 GCA_043765495.1 Bacteroidia bacterium | reverse complement strand
CCTTTTTCCTTATAGCTATGAACCAATTTGTAAAGGGTAATACGTTCCATATATAATTCGTTTTTATAAATGCAAATATAAAACTTTATTCTATTTATATATAATATAAAAAGTAAGGTTATTACTATTTTTCACAAAAGTATGGAAATAAAAATTTAATGCCTAAAAAAACTACAGATTCCAAATTATTTTTATGTTAGCATTTCTTCCCATATTGAATACGCCTGTCCTACCAGTATTTGCATTAGTAGGAGCATATTTTAGACGACTTAAATGACTTTGATAAGCGGTATTGGTTATATTATCTATATTAAAAATCAAGGTAAGTAATTTGTTGTTTCTTTGTTTTACATTCACGCCCATTCCGATACTTAATAAGCTGTATGCTGGTGTATTCGTTTCGGTAGTGTAGGCTTTAAAATACCTGTTTTGAGCGAAATAGTAATCAAAAGATACTTTTATGTACCCATTATTAAAGTTTTTACCTAGCTTCTTAAATTCTGCTTTCCATTCTGTTCTGTATTTTGGAGCTGGGATAAATGGTAAATATCGGGTACTATCTGGCTGATTGGTTTGGGTAGCTTGCACAAAAGAAAAAGCATTGCCGATGTGCAACCAATCCAGCGGGTGCGGGTGTAGATCTACATACAGTTCTGACCCTAGTAGTATAGTATTGCCTTGTGTAAACTCGAAAGCTGGTGCAGGGTCTAGTATATCGGGGATAGAGTCACCACCTGATGCAGCAAGTAGCTTTTTAGAATAGATGAAGTTTGAAATGAAGTTAACAAATGGAGTACACTCTATTGTAAGGTGGTCGCTGTTATAAAAATAAGCAAGATCTATTTGGTGGCTCAATTCTGGTTTTAGTGCAAGCTGCCCATATTCGTACCGAAAAGTCCCTTCATGCCTTCCATTAGAAGCTATTTCGGATATGTTGGGAGTCCTAAACCCTCTGGCGATATTCCATTTGAAAGTAGACTCTTTATTGCATTGGTACGATACACCGATACTTCCCACTATACTACTATAATTTCTATGGAAAGAATTGAATTTTAAAGTCGTGCTAGCAGTTTCATCTATTACTGGCGTGTCGAGGCTATCTAGTACCAATTTTTTACCAGAAATAGATTTATTATCTATGCGTATTCCAGCTGCAAAGTTCCATTTTTTATCCAGTGCTTTTTGTACATGGACGAATACACCACCTTCTACGGATTGGTAAGCGGGTATAAGAAATTCTATTCCTTTGTTGCCATTATTTTGGTACATACCACTACCACCGAGGGAGGTTTCCCAGCCCGATTGCCTTGGTAAGTTATACACAATGTTGTAATTAACAGTATATAGGTCAAAGTATAGGCTTTTGGAGGTAGGTAGCAACACATCTCCAAATTCTTTTCGTTTATTATTTTGGTATGCAATATCTACTTTAAGTGTTCCTTTTTTTAATAGAAAAGAACTATTGCTAGCTACTTGAAGATGGTTGATAATCTGATATGGAATACCAATACTATAGCCTTTTAATTGTTTATTGGTCACTGTTTTTTCTTCTGATGTGGTGGCATTGATGGCTGATTGGTAGATAAAATTCCCAGTACTATCTCTATCTCCTTCTACTAGGTTGATGTCGGTATTAAACGAGGTAACACGTATTTGCGAGTATCCCCAATTTCGAGTAGTACCGATGAGTGCGCTACCGTTGTACTCTCTGAATCCTGAATTATATATTTTACCGTCGTATTTGTTTTGATAATTTCCTGCTATTTTAGCCGTGAATCGTGCTGCCCACTGCCAGTTATTACGGTTGCCTGTGTTGGATATAGAATGTGCTACAAGATTATTGTTAGATTGGTAATTAGAGATAATTTGTGTATTTATTTTGCCAATAGCAGCAGGTTTATTAGAAATAAAGTGGAGTACTCCAGCTATCGCATCAGACCCATACAGTAAGCTTCCTGGACCTTTTATTATTTCTACCTTTTCGATACTATACTCATCTATTTCTATGCCATGCTCATCGCCCCATTGCTGCCCTTCTTGTTTTATACCATTGTAGAGGGTGAGTACTCTATTATAGCCCAAGCCTCGGATAGTAGGTTTGGCGATAGCTGCTCCCGTAGTGATGGTATTGATACCTGGTACATTTTTTATAGCATCGATAAGGTTGATACTACTGCTTTGCTGCAAGTCGGTACAATGCACGGATTTTAGGATAATCGGACTTGCTTTTATTTCTGTAAAACGACTTACCCCTGTCACTACTACGTCATTATACTCCTTGATGGATTCTTGTAATTCTATGTTTAGTACTATATCCGTAGAAAGGTTTATAGTACGGATTTGTTTTACGTATCCCATTGCTGCTATTTCTATGGTGTACTCTCCAGATTTTATGTTTTTTAAGGCATAATACCCGTTCGAATCGGTAAGTGCTAGTGTGTTATTACTATGTAAGTAGATACTTACATCTTGTAAATTATCGTGTGTATCTTTGTCTTTTACGTTTCCTGTAATCTTATTTTGAGCTGTAAGAATTTGGCTTGTACAAAAGAATACAGCCAATAAATAAAAAAGATTTTTGAACATAGAAATAGTGTTTTTTGCAAAAATATAAAAATAAAAATGGAATGAATAAGAAAAATGTGTAATTTTGCTATGTCTATCATTATAAATTAGACTTAATTTTAAAAAATAAAATAATCTTTTTAGAATATGTATAAAATAATCAACCTATTAGCAGTCACTGCAACATTATTAGTAAGTAGTAGTTGCCAAAAAGAGAATTACCATTTAGCTTACGATGAGCATAATTGTTCTCAAAACCCTTGGGAAACTGTAACCGATAATGCACAACAAAAAGAAAAAATCTCTAGTTTTTTAAATGATAATGGTGTAAAAGTAAAAGCAAGCGATTTATCCATCGTAATGCGTACTTCTTATCGTAAAGAAAATAACTGTAAAGGCTTTACAGGTCGTGCTTTCCTTATCGATTTATCTACCAAAGAAGCGAATAAAGCAATAGGACTTGGATTCCGAATATCCAAAGATATATAATATTTGCGTTTTTATTAAAAGCCATTTTAGGAATCAGTTTGATTTATTACACTCTAATAAATTGCGCTGATTTTTTTTATTTACTTGACATTGGTTTTTCTAGTAGCCCTACTCATCGTATGCAAAACGGTAAATTTTGGCAATTATACCAAAGTCTCACTTCTTTAGAAATAAAAAGAATAGAAAAATATTTACACCAAAATGGTTCTTACCCCAGTACCGTTGTTTTTTGGCAATGTATCCAGAAAAAGAAAAATAGTATCCTTTTATCCAAAGAAAACATATTTGCACTCGTATATCCTTTGTGTACAGAATACAAAGAACAAGCAATTAACGAGCTTTTAAGTGATGCTTATCAATGTATTAGATTTTTTTTAGTGCTAGAAAAACAACAGCAAAACAATTATTCACAACGACTTTCGTATATAGCTATCCTACACGAGCGAGAAGCCTATACCCTTGCCCATCAAGAACTTGCATTACTAGAACGGACGCTTGACAAGCAGAATACGACTACTATGACTGGTTTTTTGGAATTGAAATGGAAGGTAGAGCAATGGAAACAAAAACTATACTACGACAAGCAGCGTACAGAAGATACGAACTTACAACAATGCTCCAATGCTTTGGATATGTGGTACTTGAAAGAAAAACTAAACTTGCTGGCTACTATACAATCTCACGAAGCATTATTTAGCAAAAAATACGCCATACCATTTAGGCAAGAAGTGATAGATATGGTTTTGGAGAAGAAATATCCTTTTACAGCATTTTTACAAACCAATGTTTATTTAATACAATTATCTTCTTCGGAAGCATTTTTTACGTTAGAAGATTACCTTATTATTAGAAAAACAATAGAGCAGGATTTTTTTCAGTTCAATGCTACAGAACAACTTTCGGCTTGGAATACGCTGCTGAATTATTGCATCAAACAGTACAATAAAGGAGAAACAAACTACGTAACAGAGATTTTTTATTTGTATGATACAGGAGTATCCCAAACCTATTTATTAGAAAATAGTGTATTGAGTAAATTTGCATATACCAACGTGACTGCTTTAGCCCTTCGGTTAGGAAATTTTGAAAAAGCAAAAGAAAGGCTAGAAAACTGGAAAAAACACTTATCTACTACCGATCAAGAAGCCTATTATAGCTTTAATACAGGCAAATATTATTTTGAAAAGAAAGAGTACAAGCGAGCGATAAAGTTACTTACAAATCAGGATTATAGCGACGATTTTTTGCAGATGGCAAGCCGTACTATACTGATTAAAATGTACTACGAACAGGCGGATACAGATAGTCTAGAATATGCGTTACAAAATTTCAAAATGTTTCTTCGTCGTCAAAAAATAAAAGGATACCATCTTATTAATTACCAAAATTTTATACAATTCACTACAAAATTATACAAACAACCATGGTGTAATAGCAAAGAATGGGCAGCCTTTTACCAAGCCATAGAAGCCATACAGCCACTTACTGAAAAAGCATGGATACTAAAACAACTTCAAATTTTGAAAACTTGATTCTATTTATTTTAATCCTATATTTAGAAAGTCAATAAATTTTTGGACATCGGAATTGTAGCCACCATATCTAGCTAGTTCTGTGCCAGTACCATCTACTAGTATGTAGTAGGGCTGTGCATTAGAATTAAATGCTCCGATTTGAAAATCCAACCATTTTTGTCCATACGTTTTTAGAGTAGTACCAGTATACGGCGATACTTCTTCGGCTGGGAGTTTTTTGCCTTCATCACAATACAAAGATGCTATTACGTATTTATTTTTTAGAATATCCAACACTTTTTTGTCGCCCCATACATTTTCCTCCATTTTTCTACAATTCGCACATGTATGCCCTGTAAAATCAATGAATAATGGTTTGCCTTGCTTATTAGCAGCTTCTAGTGCAGTAGTATAATCCAGATAAGTAGCTAATCCATAAGGACCTGTGTGCATATTTTCTCCTCCATTGGTACTACTAGCAGTAGCAGAATTATTAGCCGCACTATTCCAGCCTTCGTTATACTCCTGTAGTGGCACTAGCCCGCTTAATAGCTGTAAAGGAGCGCCCCACATACCTGGTAGTAAGTAGAATACGAATCCAATAGTAAGAATACTGAACAGCAATCGTGTAGCACTTAACTTTGTTGGAGCATCTTCGTCGCTCGTGAATTTTATTTTACCTAATAAATACAAAGCCATCGTACCGAATATAGCTATCCATAAAGCGATAAATATTTCTCTTTTTAAGAATCCCATTCTACTTTCGGTATAGATATTTGCCCATTCGATGGTGATACCTGCTAGGTCTATGTTGGATAGGAATTTCAGTGCAAAAGCAAGTTCGATGAATCCAAAGCAAATTTTTAGCGTATTGAGCCAGCCACCAGATTTTGGCATGGATTTCAGCCAAGATGGGAATAATGCAAACAAAGTAAAAGGTATCGCCCAAGCTAGTCCGAAGCCTGTCATTCCTATTACAGCGCCCATTAGTTTGCCTGCCGCAGCATCTATTAATAGTGGGCTTAATACGCCTACAGTACACGAAAAAGAAATCAATACTAGTGTGAATGCCATGAAAAAAATACCGATGTATCCGCCTTTGTGGGAGGCACTATCTACTTTGTTTATCACACTATTGGGCAGTACTATTTCGAAAGCCCCAAAAAAGGAGAAAGCTAAAGCTAAAAATATAGCAAATAATATAAAATTTACAAACGCATTCGTAGAAAGGGTATAGGCGGCATTTGCTCCTAATAGCGATGTGAGCAATGTACCTAATAGTACGAATATGAATACAATAGACAAGCCATAAAATACTACTTCGCTGATAGCTTTGGTTTTATTTTGCTTGTTACGTTTTAGAAAAAAAGCTACTGTCATCGGAATCATTGGATACGTACAAGGCATTAATAATGCTAGTAATCCACCTAAAAAGCATTCTAAAAATATACCCCAATAGCTTTTGTTTGTTTTTGGAGTAATGGGTTGTAGTGCTGTTTTTTTAGTTTCTTGCTTATTATTTGTGAGTTGTGTTAGGCTATCTTTTTCAGTAGCTATAACTAGCGATTCTACTTCATTTTTTGTGTTTTCTTGGGTTTGAGTGCTGTCTTTTTTTTTTATGGGAGCTACTGGGTCAGTACTAGCTGGTAAGGGAATAGCTGTTTTAGTAGTGACGATAGGTACTATTTTTAGAACTAAATTATCGGGTACTTGTATGCAATAGTCTTTGCAAGCTTGGGCAGCTATATCTACTTTAATATCAAAAGGCTGTTCGTTTTTGATTGCTATTTTCTGCTTGAAAGTGACGTTATTTTCAAAATAAAAATCCGTAGAGTTCAAATCTTTGTCTACGTGTGTAATAGGAGTGGGTTGCGTAACTTTTCCTACCAAAGAATAATTAGCATTTGGTGCGAAAGTAAATTCGGTAGGCAAGCCATAGCCAGTAGCGTGGTTTTCTAATGCGAATATATGCCATTCTTTGTCGATGCCAGCAGTAAGGGCGATTTCGTATTCGTTGTTGGTAAGTTGGTTTATTTTATAACTCCATTTTACGGGTTTTAATATTTGTGCTTGTGCAAGCAACGAAAAGAATAGAATAAAAAAAAGTGTGGTATAAGTATTTTTAATGTGTTTCATAGTGTTGGTTATAGGTTATAAAAATGTAAAGCTAGACGCAAATATACTAAATATAAAATAGATTTTTTAATTTTTTGAGAACAGTGTTCTAATTCGTCACCAGTTTTTCTCTCAATTCGTTTACGATAGCTTGTATTCTGTCATCGTTGGTAATCATTTTACTAACCGTGCGATAGGCACTAGATACGGTAGAGTGATCGCGTCCAAATTCGTTTCCTATTTGGTTCAGTGATTTGGAAGTAAGGGTTTTGCATAGGTATAATATAATGTGTCTTGCTATTACTACTTCTTTTTTTCGTGAATTGGTGAATACGACATCTTCTTCTACTCCGAGTGCTTCGCATACGCCTTTTTTTATGGCATCGGTGGTGGCTTCGCTGTGGAGCATAGCTTGCTTGTCTACGGTAGTAGATAGTACTATTTTTTGTAACGCATTGGTGGTATTTTTAATATTATTGATGGCAGTATCCGCTAATGGGATAATACTTCCAGTAATCTGCTTGGCGAGGTCTATGGTAAGGGGTTGAAACGCAAGTGATGCTTGTGCTACGATGGAGATAAGTATGCCTTCTAATTCTCGAATATTAGCATTAGTTTGTTTGGCTAGAAATTCGATAATAGGAGCTGGCAAGGTTTCGTTTTCTAGTTGTAATTTTTTCTGTATGATAGAAGATCTACTTAAGCTATCTGGCAAAGTAATAGGTGCGCACAAGCCCATTTTAAAACGAGATAATAACCTATCTTCTAGGCTTCCCATTTCTGCGGGAGACTTATCTGCGGTAAAAATAAGCTGTTTTTTTAGTTGGTGTAGGTGGTTAAATATCTGAAAAAAAACATCTTGCGTAGCTTTTTTTCCCATAAAAAACTGTACATCATCGATGATTAATACGTCGGATACTCGTTGGTAGTATTGTATAAAATCCAGGGTAGTACCTGTTTTTACGGAATCGCTAAATTGGTGTCCAAATCGTTCGGCACTTACATAAATAACGTTTTTTTCGGGGAAATGTTTTTTTACTTCCCACCCTATCGCTGTGGCTAGATGCGTTTTGCCTAGTCCAGCTCCTCCAAATATCAAAAGTGGATTAAAAGAAGTATTTCCTGGTTTTTTGGCTACTGTTCTGCCGCCTTGGTAGGCAAGTCTATTAAATTCGCCTTCTACGTACGTATCAAAGGTATAATGGGGTAATAAATTACTTTCTACCGTCGGGTTAGATTTTTTGTCGGGCAAGCCTGGTGCGATAAAAGCATTTTTAATGACTGGTATTATCGTATTTTTGGGAGGGGTCACAATACTAGCAGCAGCAGGGGTAATAGTACTACGCACGCTGTACTGCAACCTACCTGCGGGGCCTAATTGTTGTTTTACA
>JAYUJA010000051.1:0-2820 GCA_043765495.1 Bacteroidia bacterium | reverse complement strand
GGCTTAAATGCGGTAAAATATATTCCATAAAATCACTATACGAAACATAAACAGGTAATTTATTCATAAGATGGTTTTAAAGCAAAGATAATAATTTTACAACTAAACAAGTCCATATAACATTACAGCAATGGGCATGGGTAGAAGATAGAGGCGGAGCGCCTGTATATACTGATTTTGGGGTAGAAAGCAATACCGCTCACCCTGGCGAACGTTCCAGATCTGCTAGTACTATGGACGCAAATGGCAATATATGGCTATTTGGTGGCGAATGCTATAATAGTTATCCTAGCAACCAGTCAGGGCATTCTGTTTCGAGAAGCGACTTATGGAAATACAATACTACTAACAATAAATGGACTTGGGTAGCTGGTAATGCTACCGATGGCGAAGCAGGAAACGCGAATCTGCCACACGGCAGACATAGAGTAAGAGGCTGGCTCGATAATAGTGGTAATTTTTGCATATTTGGCGGCTGCTATGGGCAAGTAATAGACCCACGTACAGGCAATAATATAGATTGGAGCGACCCCAGTGCCTACCAATACGAAGTAAATGTAGGCTACAACGACTTATGGAAATACAATACCAGTACCAACCAATGGACATGCGAAAGTGGCGACGCTAACGTAGGAAGAGCTATACAACAACCAAGCGGAAATTACCCAGCAGCAGCAGGAATAGGCGGAACACAATACTTACCAAGAGCAAGAGCAGACTACGGATACTGGAAAGATAATAACGACAATTTCTGGGTATACGGAGGCTATACTGGAGACGCACACGCAGGTGGAGTACAACACAACCTAGACTTATGGAAATACAAACCTAGTACCCGTGAGTGGACATTAGCTTCAGGATCTCTCTCTAACAATGTAGACCAACTCCAAACAACAACTGCCCCAGGTTCGCAAGTAGAACCACTATGCTGGGTGGGCAACGATGGCAACTTATGGATGTACCTAACAGGGCAACGATCTGTGTGGAAATTCAATATCGGTACTAATAATTGGGAATCCGTAGCATATAGAAATGATGATGCACATACGTCTTCGGCTGTCACGGCTGGCGAAGGAATAGAAGACCCTAATAACCTACCTGGTACGCAAGTTACTACCTTCAACCATATAAAACCAGTACCCACGTATACTTATTCAATGGGTATGGAAATGGTAATAATACCGACGGTTCTGGAAATGGTATGACAGGAGTATTATGGCGTTATAGCCTTACTACCCCATGCGTCACTACTGCCAATTGGGTAGCAAACGGCAGCCCCACTTGTAATAACTGTGTAAGCCAAGTACAAGAAATAGATAACAACCCTTGCAGCCCTACCAATACTACTACCAGATGGACAAATAGCGGAAATGCCTGCAACACTACCCCTACTTGGACTGCTACAACAAATACACACTTGTATGAATTGCCAAAGCGAAATACAAGAACTAAATAATAACGCTTGTAGCCCTGCCTATAATACTACCAGATGGGTACTTGGCGGCAATGCCTGCCCTTCTACTAATAATACTACTACCCTACTACCAGCAGGAGCTATTTGGAAATATTCCGATGTAGGCGATGTAAATGCAGCCAACTGGAACACCCTAAACTATAACGATAATACATGGCTAGCAGGTGCAGCAGAACTCGGCTACGGAGATCAAGATGAAGTAACTCCTGTAAGATATGGATCCGATGGGAATAATAAATTTATAACTACTTATTTTAGAAAAAATATTACTATTACTAACCCAAACTCTATCAGTGCACTATCCGCCAAAATAAAAATGGACGATGGGGCTGTAGTATATTGCAATGGTACAGAAGTATATCGCCAAAATTTGCCTACCACAGGCACTATTAGCTATGCTACACTTGCAAGTGGCGTACCCGACGAAAGCTTTTGGTATACTTTTCCTATCCCTACTAATCTATTACAAGAAGGAAATAATATACTAGCCGTAGAAATACACCAAGCAAGCGCAGCAAGCTCGGACATTTCTTTCAACCTAGAACTAAATGCTACCCAAACAGCTGCTTCTACTATCAGCGCTAGTATCTGTAATGGGCAAAGCTACCCTTTCAACAACCAAAACTATACCCAAGCAGGTACCTATACCAAAACAGTGCCTACTGCCTACGGCTGCGATAGTACCATCACCCTTAACCTACAAATGGGATATACCCCAGATCCTCCTACTATTTTTCTTGATGCAAGTGGCCTAATAGCTGCTAATGGCGGAATAACAGTAGATTTGCAATGGTATGTAGATGGAATTATAATCACAGGAGCTACTGCTCAAACGTATGTACCTACTACTACCGGAAACTATACCGTAATAGCACAATACGGAGATTGCTACTCTGGAGTTTCTGAAATATATACCTACAATACCACAGGATTAAAAGAAAGTATATTCCAAAATGTATACCTTACTCCCAATCCTACGAATGGTATTTTTAGTATCCAAAACCTACTTACCGAAAAAACTATCGTAAAAATATACAATAGCCAAGGACAATTAATGCAACAGTCGCAAGGGGTAAGCAATTTTAATATAAGCAATTATAGCAAAGGAATGTATACCATACACCTACAACAAGATAAATCGTACGCTACCTACAAACTTATTGTGCAATAAACACCTACAACATAATTGAAAAACACAAAAGACTAGATTACTATTAATCTAGTCTTTTTTTGTGACTGGCATTAAAAATATGGTAGTCCGTCTAATGTAATGTTTTACAATTTAGATTGTAATTACAAATAAAGTATTTTATTGCTCCGATATGATTTTCTAGTGATTTGGAAAA
>JAYUJA010000050.1:0-8192 GCA_043765495.1 Bacteroidia bacterium | reverse complement strand
ATTATTACTTTATGTATTTCTGTTTTGATAGCATTTATAGTATGGCTCATTCGTTGTACTGCTGCACTATCGGAATGGTAGCTTTGTTCTTCTGTCTTATTTATATTTATTTCACTCATATTCTGTTGTATTATTAGGTGGTTTTTAAGTAAATGAAAGTAAAATGCAAATATAGCGTATTTTTTATAGCGTATTTAAAAACGTTTCTTTTGCTGCTTGCAATAGTTTTTGTACTTCTTCGGCATCTTTTCCTTCGGCGTATATACGCAGTACTGGTTCTGTACCTGATGCACGCAGCATTATCCAAGTATCTGGCGCTACGAAGTATTTAAACCCGTCTAGATTTTCCATTTTCAGCACTTTATATTCTCCTATTTGTGCTACGCCTTTTGTGCTTTTACAGAGTGCTAGTACTTTTGATTTTTGTTCTTTGGATACTTGTATATCCGCTCTGTCGTACGCAAATGAGCCTACTAATGCGTACACTTCGTCTATCAAGTCGGCTAGTGATTTTCCTCTTTTTGCCATTGCTTCCCATAGTAGTAAACCCGACCATATGCCGTCTCTTTCAGGTATATGCCCTTTTACAGCTATGCCGCCAGATTCTTCTCCTCCTAGTAGTACGTCTTCTACCAAAAAGTAAGGAGCTATGTATTTGAATCCTATTTTCACTACTTCGTAAGGGAGGTTGTATATTTTGCATAATTTTTCGATACGACTACTAGCCGAGAATGCAGTCACTATTTTCCCATTCAAGCCTTTATCTTTATGCAAATATTTTATTAATAATAACATGATATGATGCGAATCCACAAAACGCCCTTTACCATCGTACAAGCCTATCCTATCTGCATCGCCATCAGTAGCGAAGGCACAATCTATGTTTTCGGCTAGTTGTATCAATTCCGATAATTCTAGCAGGTTTTTATGCAATGGTTCTGGGGCTATGCCTTCAAAGCTTGGGTTATGTTCACAATGTAAAAAAGTAATTTCTGGAAATAAATCCCGCATTGCAAACTGCCCAGCTCCATACATCGCATCGTACGCCCAATTGAAACGAGAATCTTGAATAGCTGGTATATCAAATTTATTTTGTACATAACTTACATACATTTTTTGTAAATCTTGGTACGAATTCGTAGTAAGTAGTAAAGTAGATAATTCTATATCCAAATAATCAGGGATTAAAGCTTCTACTTCTTTTACTTCGGATTCTATCAGCGGGCCTCCGTAGCTACCTTTTAGTTTATAGCCATTGTATTCAGGCGGGTTGTGGCTAGCAGTGATTACGATGCCCATGTCCGCTTTATTGTTCAGTGTAGCCAGCGATACCATAGGCGTAGATACGATGCCAGTACTCAAAATAGTAGTAATACCGTAATAATTAAACACTTTGGCAGTAGTTTCGGCGAATAATTTGCCTCCAAATCTACAGTCGTAGCCGATTACTACTTTGGGTACTTCTTTTTTTGCTAATAACCAAGTAGCTACAGCTGTACTTACTCTTGCTACATTGTATACCGTATATTCGTTTGCTATGATGGCTCTCCAACCATCTGTACCAAAAACTATTTTATCCATGTTTTAATTTATAATTTATAATCTGCAAAAATATAGGAATTTTTATACCTAAATAAAAAAATATAGAAGTGCATCAAAAAAAACTTGGAACTAGGATTTTAGCTTACTGTATGCTTATTTTAAAATTCTAGGTATATATTAAAATAATATTGTGTACCTTTGCGGTAGTTAATTGTATTATATTTTTTTATGGATACTACAAAAGAAATCCTACCAGAAGCAAGACAAGGAGAACCGTTAGTAATGGTTTCTTCCAAAAAAATTGTTCCTAATGGTAAGAAATTATATATAGAAAGTTATGGCTGCCAAATGAATTTTTCGGATAGTGAGATAGTAGCTTCTTTGATGTTGCAAGATGGCTATATAACCACTTCGGAGCTAGTAGAGGCAGATGTTATATTCCTAAATACGTGTGCTATACGTGAAAATGCGGAAACCCGTATTCGTAACAAGCTAAAAGAATTTGGCATACTAAAAAAACAACGTCCCCACCTAGTAATCGGTATACTTGGCTGCATGGCAGAGCGTATAAAAAACAAATTATTAGAAGAAGAACATCTAGTAGATATAGTAGTAGGGCCCGATGCATACAGAGACATCATCAACCTAGTGACCGTAGCAAATTCTGGGCAAAAAGCAGTGAATGTATTACTTTCCAAAGAAGAAACCTATGCCGAAATAAGTCCAGTAAGGTTAAGCAGCAATGGCGTGAGTGCATTCGTATCCATCACACGAGGCTGCGACAATATGTGCGCTTTTTGTGTAGTACCCTTCACCAGAGGGCGAGAACGTAGCCGTAGTCCCGAATCTATCTTAAACGAAGTACAAGAACTAATAAGTAATGGCTACAAAGAAGTGACACTACTAGGGCAAAATGTGGATAGCTACTACTGGACAGGCGGCGGACTAAAAAAAGAAAGCTATTCGCCAGAAGAACAAGCCACAGCCGTAACATTCCCGCAACTACTGGCACAAGTAGCCGAAACAGACCCTACTTTACGGGTTCGCTTTTCTACTTCTCACCCCAAAGACATGAGCGATGAAGTACTGTATACGGTAGCAAAATACCCTAATATATGCGATTATGTACACTTACCAGTACAGTCGGGCAGTAGCAGGATACTAGAAATGATGAATAGAGGATACGATAGGAATTGGTACCTGGACAGGATAAAAGCCATTAAAAGAATTATTCCACATTGTGGTATATCCACGGATATTATAACAGGCTTCTGCTCCGAAACACAACAAGATCACGAAGATACACTACGACTAATCCAAGAAGTACAGTACGATTTTGCGTATATGTTCCACTATTCCGAACGTCCAAAAACACTAGCCGAACGCAAGTACCAAGACGATGTACCACTAGCTACAAAACAACAACGACTAACGGAAATAGTAGCCTTACAACGAGAATTTTGCTTAACAAGCAACCAAAAAGACATAGGCAAAGTATTCGAAGTATTGATAGAAGGATTCTCTAAAAAATCTGACCAAGAACTATTCGGCAGAAATTCACAAAACAAAGGCGTTATTTTCCCTAATACGAATAACTATCAAAAAGGACAATACGTACAGGTGAAAATAAATAGTTGCACATCAGGAGCATTAATAGGAGAAGTTGTAACCAATTAAATCATTTTAAAAAACACCTCGCTTTTAATGATTAATTATAGTATGCCTTTTATAAAGCATTTATTGTTATTTATAGCACTATGCATCAGTAACAATATAATTAGCCAATCCATCATAAAAGTTTTCGTAGATGCCCCTAAAACAGCAAAAATAGAAAAAGAATTTATGGTCACAGTAGCCATACAAAAACAGCAAGAAGGAACAGGCAAATTAATCTATAAACTACCCAAAGGTTTTGAAGCATATCCCAAAGATATAGGCAAAGCTATATTTAAATTTGAAGACAATACCATTCGCTTATTTTGGGTAAAATTACCTTCTCAAAATACGTTCATCGCTAGTTTTATGGTAAAAATCACGAACGATGCTAAAATTGGTTACCAGGCTATTAACGGACATTTCTTATTCAATAGCCACATAAAACGAGAAAAAATTAATTTAACCCCATTCTATATAGAAGTAATACGATGATAAAAAGTAAATTTCTTAACAAAGAACTCGATATACAATGGAAAGAACTTATTTCCAAGCTAAATACGCAATTTGACGGCGATTTGGACATCACAGCAGTACTTTTTTTGATAGGAGTGCAGGAACTTGGCAAAGGGTTTCAAAAATATAAAAAACACGAAAAACTAGAAATAATCCATATCGCAATATGTACATTACTAGAACCTTATGGATACTATATTTTTAAAGGATACGACGAAGATAGCTACCCACACTGGGAAAATGTAACTTCCTTGCCTATACTTCACGCTGGGGAGCAGCTGCAACTGATGAAAGAAGCAGTAATTACTTATTTTCAAAGCAATGAATTTATATAAGAAATAAAAAATAGCTGTAATAACCATTAAATGCCATTTACATTTTCACATCCTGCAATCGTTTTACCATTAATGATTTTACCTAAAAAATGGGTTTCTGTGACAGGTCTTGTTGTTGGAAGTTTGACACCAGATTTTGAATATTTTTTAAGAATGAAAATTCAAAGCGATTATAGTCATTCGTTAAATGGTATATTTTGGTTTGATATACCATTAGGTATTTGCCTTGCATACATCTTTCATAACTATGTTCGTAATTCATTATTTGAAAACTTACCCGCAAAATTAAAGTCTAGACTGATAAAATTTAACCGTTTTGATTGGAATAAATATTTTAAGGATAATTTGTTAGTAATTGTTATTTCGCTTTTTATTGGTATTATCTCTCATATATTCTGGGATAATTTTACCCATGAAACAGGCTATTTCGTAAATCTATTTCCAGTTTTAACAGATAAACTTACAATATTGAATAAAGAAATCCCAGTTTATAACTTATTACAGCATTTAAGTACTTTGATTGGTGGAATAATTATTTGTGTTTTTTTATTTGAACTTCCATCAGATAATAAAATTAATAGTAAAATTGATACTAAATATTGGGCTATTTTGATACTATTAACCCTACTGATTATCTCCATTAAAATTTGTAGTGGATTAAAATTTAAAGAATTTGGGAACTTAATTGTGACAGGAATTTCATCATTATTGATTGCATTAACTTTAACACCCAAAATGAGGGAAAAAATTTATTGAAATAAAAAATAACTCCCTCTATTTACGTAACAATCCAATCAATAGGCGTTTTTTCGTGTGCTACTAACCAGGCATTAGCTTTCTTAAAATGTTCGTTTCCCAAAAATCCATTGTGTGCCGAAAGTGGTGATGGGTGTGCAGAAGTAAGTATATAATGCTTGTTAGTATCTATATATTTGGCTTTATCTTGTGCATATTTTCCCCAAAGCAAAAAAACGACTTTGTCTGTATTCTCACTTATTTGCTGTATGACAGTATTGGTAAACATTTCCCAACCCTTGCCTTGGTGCGAAGCAGCCTGATTAGCTCTTACAGTAAGGATAGCATTCAATAAAAAAACGCCTTGTGTAGCCCAGTTAGTCAAATCGCCATGGATAGGCATTTCACCACCATAATTAGTTTGTATTTCTTTATAGATATTACGCAACGATGGTGGTATCCTTTCCGAGCGAGGAACAGAAAAAGAAAAGCCATTTGCTTGATTAGCTCCATGGTACGGATCTTGCCCTAGTATCACTACTTTAATAGTATCCACTGGTGTAAAATTAAACGCCGCAAATATATTACTAGCTGCTGGATACATAGTATATTGTTTTCTTTCTTCTTGCAAAAATGATTTTAAACCCAAAAAATAAGGCTCTTGAAAAGTGTCTTGCAATAGAGGTAGCCAAGAAGCTTCTATTTGCGGATTAATAGGCGTAGTAGTCATATTGTCTATTTATTAGGTGGAAATGGATAACGCTCTCTTGTATAATTGTAACGTATTAGCAATGCCATAATACAAGGCATCTGCTACGAGTGCATGCCCTATGGATACTTCTTTGAGGGCAGGGATAGAAGTAGCAAAATAAGCAAGGTTTTGTAAATTCAAATCATGTCCAGCATTCACGCCTATACTATGTTGTGTAGCTAAATCAGCGATAGTGATGTATTTTTCTATGGCGTGAAAAGGATTAGTAACATAGTTTGTACTATAAAATTCAGTATATAACTCTATCCTGTCAGTTTTTAATTTTGCAGCAGCTTCTAGGTGCATCTTATTGGTTTCTAGAAATATAGAAGTACGTATTCCAGCTTTCTTAAAATTTTGGATAATAGGCTTCAAAAAATCATAATACAATACCGTATCCCAGCCAGCATTAGAGGTTAGTGCATCGGGTGCATCAGGAACTAGGGTCACTTGTGCAGGGCGTATTTCTAACACCATAGCCACGAATTCAGGAGTAGGGTAGCCTTCTATGTTCAATTCGGTAGTGATGGTTTGTTTTAATTCATACACATCTGACCGACGAATATGTCGCTCATCAGGGCGTGGGTGTACCGTGATACCATCTGCCCCAAACTCTTCACAATCCAGCGCAAACTGTACTACATTCGGTATACCATTGTTACGACTATTGCGCAGCGTAGCTATTTTATTAATATTAACGCTTAATGCGGTTACTGGCTTCATTATTTTTAAATTAAAAAAAATAGAAATAGAGAAGCAAAATTAATGAATTTATTGAAGTAAGAAAAAAATTATAACTCATTTTTTGAACCATAAGAATAAATAGCTAGATAAGAATACATTACACAGATTATTAAATTTTGATACAGTAGAGTAGGATATATTTCTTTTCTATGTATAAAATAACTACTTTTGCACTTTATTTTGCCACCACTATAATTACATTTATGCACCACTTATCGGAATTAGAAATCCAAAGAAGAAACGCTCTTACAGCCATTAAAGAATTAGGAATAAACCCCTATCCAGCAGAATTATTTGATGTAAATATTTCTAGTACTACCATTCATTCTGATTTTGATAAAGAAAAAAATAATTTACAAGATGTACGTATTGCAGGAAGGATTATGACCCGTAGGATTATGGGAAATGCTTCTTTTCTGGAATTACAAGACGCACACGGAAGGATACAAATATACATAAGAAGAGACGATATATGCCCCACAGAAGATAAAACACTGTATAATATTGTATTTAAAAAACATTTAGATATTGGGGATATTATTGGGATAGAAGGCTATACTTTCAGCACACAAACAGGCGAAACTACCGTGCATGCTACTTCTATGACTATACTAACCAAGTCATTACGACCACTGCCGATAGTAAAAGAAAAAGATGGCGTAGTATACGATGCTTTTGCAGATACAGACTTACGATACCGCCAGCGTTACGTAGATTTGATTGTGAACCCACAGGTGAAAAATACGTTCGTAAAAAGAACACAATTAATGAATACTATCCGTAATTTTTTTAACGATAAAGGATACCTAGAAGTAGAAACTCCTATCCTACAACCAATATATGGTGGCGCTTCTGCACGCCCATTCAAGACGCACCACAATACACTGGACATGGATTTGTACCTACGTATAGCGAATGAATTGTACTTAAAAAGACTAATAGTAGGAGGATTTGATGGCGTATATGAGTTTTCTAAAAATTTCAGAAACGAAGGCATGAGCCGTTTTCATAACCCAGAATTCACAGCAATGGAAGTGTACGTAGCCTATAAAGATTACAACTGGATGATGGATATGGTAGAAGAAATGGTAGAAAAAATAGCCCTAGCGCTGCACGGCACTACTAATGTACAAGTAGGCGAGAATATGATAAACTTCCAACGCCCGTGGAAACGCTATACTATGTACGAAGCTATACAGCATTTTACAGGTGTAGATATCAGCACAATGGACGAACAAGAATTACGAACAGCTGCCCGAAACCTAAAAGTAAAAGTAGACGAAACAATGGGAAGAGGTAAGCTAGTAGACGAAATATTCGGCGCACATTGTGAAGGAAAATTAATACAACCCACTTTTATTACCGATTATCCGATAGAAATGTCGCCACTTACCAAAAAACATAGAAGCAAAGAAGGATTAGTAGAAAGATTTGAGGCTATCTGCAACGGGAAAGAGATTTGTAATGCTTATTCTGAACTAAATGACCCTATCGACCAAAGAAAACGCTTTGAAGATCAATTAGAATTAGGGATACGAGGCGACGATGAAGCTATGCTAATAGACGAAGATTTTTTGAGAGCACTGGAATACGGAATGCCACCAACAGCAGGATTAGGAGTAGGCATCGATAGGCTAGCCATGATAATGACAAATAGTGCTTCTATACAAGATGTATTATTTTTTCCACAAATGAGATTAGAAAAGAAAGAAGTAGAAGAAATACAACAGTAATTTTTTTAATTAAAAATAAAATTTTACCCATCTAAAAAGAAACATAACTTTTTAGATGGGTTTTTATATTTGGTGGATTCAAGTAATGGTAGTCCGTCTAATGTAATGTTTTACAATTTAGATTGTAATTACAAATAAAGTATTTTATTGCTCCGATATGATTTTCTAGTGATTTGGAAAAGC
>JAYUJA010000049.1:0-35778 GCA_043765495.1 Bacteroidia bacterium | reverse complement strand
TATTTCAATATAACTTATTTTATAAAAATTATGTTAGTAAAAAATGTACTATCTATAGCTATTATAGCTACTATATCCGTAGTTGGATTATCTGGTTGTGAAAAATATTCTGCAGGTCCAGATATTTCTTTCCGTTCTGCTAAAGAAAGAGTTTCTAATACTTGGAAAGTAGAGCAATACTTTAAAAAAGGAGCAGATTATACTTTCAATGTACCTACAGGCAAAACTATCACGTATGAGCCTACTGGTTCTTACTACGAAAGACTTACAGGTAGTGAAATGAAAGGTGCTTGGGTATTTGCAAACGATCAAAAAGATATAAAACTAACATTAGATAATGGAATTTCTGTTATGTATACGATTAAGAAATTAGAAGAGAAAAAATTGTGGTTATTTAACTATGACACTGAAAATGTAAAACATGAATGGCATTTAATTCCTGTTGTAAAATAATAAAAACAATAAAATCCTGCTCAAAAGCAGGATTTTATATTTTAAAGTATTTTTTAGTTCTATTAGTAGGGTGTTATCTGTAATAAAGAGCTATTTATCAAGTGTTTAATTTTTTATCTAAAAACTTTTTTCATTCTAAATTATAGTAACTTCGCGGTATATAACCAACACCAACTTTTTATTATGTTCGGATTAGAGGGGACACTTCTTATTTTGCTAGTAGTCTGTTTAGTAGCAGTATTTGCATTCGAATTTATTAATGGCTTTCATGATACTGCCAATGCAGTTGCGACTGTTATTTATACGAATTCTCTAAAACCCATGCATGCGGTAATTTTATCTGGTACTTTCAACTTCATAGGAGTGATGACTGGCGGGATAGGAGTAGCAATGGGTATTTTAGAAATATTAAACATGAATATTTTGTTTGAACAACAGACGATGCACAGCATTGCTATGGTACTTGCGTTGTTGCTTACTGCCATTATCTGGAATCTAGGGACGTGGTATTATGGCATTCCTTGTTCTAGTTCGCATACCTTGATAGGTTCTATAGTAGGCGTAGGGCTTATGTATTGCCTATTACAGCCTGGTGATTTGGATTTTAGTGCCATAAAATGGAAAAAAGTAACTGATATAGGTTTATCCTTACTTATATCGCCAGTGATGGGTTTCGCACTTACAGTATTGGTAATGTTTATTATCAAAAAAGTAATAAAACAAAAAAAAGTATTCCAAGAGCCAGAAGCAGCCGAGCCACCACCAATAGGCATAAGAGCTACTTTAATAGGGACTTGTACCGCTGTGAGCTATGCACATGGGAGCAATGATGGACAAAAAGGACTAGGACTAGTAATGATGTTACTGATAGCCATTGCACCTAATTATTTTACGCTAAATCCTAATTTGAGTTTATCTGAACTAAATAGCAAACTAATCACTATCGACCAAATAGTTACGGGCTTGGATAAACAACAATTAAACCACGATACGTCTTCTATACAAAAAATACATACGAATATAGTAGAAATACAAGAAAAAATCATTGCAGTAAATTCCTTCCCGCAGGATTCTAAAATAAAATACACTATCCGTAAAGATATTGTAACCATAAAAAAAGAGATAAAACACTTGGAAGAAGTAGATACGCCATTAACAAGGTTGGAAATTGCCAAAAATGAAAATCTACAACAAAATATTAAATCTATATCCGAGTATGTAGAGTATGCACCAAACTGGGCATTATTATTGATTTCGGTAGCGTTAGGAATAGGCACTATGGTAGGTTGGAAAAGAATAGTAGTGACTATCGGCGAGAAAATAGGAAAACAACATTTGAGCTATGCACAAGGAGCAAGTGCGGAATTAGTCGCAGCTACTACTATACTTATAGCAAGCGCTACTAAACTACCTGTAAGTACTACACAAGTATTATCTTCTGGTATAGCTGGGGCGATGGTAGCACAACGAGGAATAAAAAATTTGCAAGCTAAAACCATCAAGAGTATGGCACTGGCTTGGGTATTGACCCTACCTGTGACTATTATCATGAGTGGATTTTTGTTCTGGTTATTACGTATTATTCTATAAACTATGCTATGCGGTATTGGAATACTCTTTTAGCTACTTATACGTATGAGCAACTAGCTACCCAACTACAACAAGGAAATATAGCTTTATTAAGTGCTTGTATTACTGCATTAGAAAGTCAAATATCCGAACACTCTTATCCAGTATATTCTATTTTAGAAAAATGTAATCCTATTGTTACTCCTACCAAGCGAATGGGATTCACAGGTGTGCCTGGTGCAGGAAAAAGTACGTTCATCAATGAGTTTGGAATATTTTGTCTAGAAAAAAACCCTTCTTTAAAACTTGCTATATTAGCAGTAGATCCAAGTAGTACGCTATCCAAAGGAAGTATTTTGGGAGATAAAACCCGTATGCAAGAACTAGCTATCCACGAAAGAGCTTTTATACGTCCTAGCCCTACGAATGGTACACTGGGTGGATTAAATAAACATACAGCCGAAGTAATACAATTGTGCGAAATAGCAGGATTTGAATGGATATGGGTAGAAACCGTAGGAGTAGGACAGTCGGAAACTATTGTAAAAACGCTTACAGATATGTTTGTATTGCTGATAGTACCTAATACAGGCGATGAATTACAAGGCATAAAAAAAGGGATTATTGAGATGGTAGATATTTTGCTTATCAATAAAATAGATAGTTATGCTGCTAAAATAATCAATAAAAACGTAGGCGATTATACCAATGCTTTACATTACAATCCTATTTCTGCTAAAAATTTCTTACCCAAAGTGCTTACTACTTCTGCGATAGAAATCACTAATTTTGAAACTATTTATACGAATATAGAAGAATATTTTGATCACATTCATCTCAATAATTTTTATACTCAAAATAGAACTCAACAGCTACAACAACAAATAGAGCAAACTTTAGAAATGCAATGGATAGAAAAACTATACCAATTACCTTTTTTTGAAGAACAGAAAACGAATTTATTATCTCAAATACAAAACAATCCAACTCAAATACAAAATCTTATCCAGCAATTTTTAAGTACTTATTTTAAAAAGTAAAAGACGCAATTAATTGCGTCTTTATTTTTATACGTTAATTTCTTCTATGGTTTTCGTTCCTTGTTCTAGTTGTTGTAAAGTTTGTTCTTTGTTCTTTACATATTTTAAATACCATATAATAGTAGCAGTAGGAATAACATCTGTGAAAGGTAATAACTCTTCTGCGAATCCTACTATGGCACCTGTTTTAGTACCATGCAGCATATAGATGGCGTAGCCAAGTACAGGGGCAGATATAATATCCGTGAGTTCAGTAGGCATAAATCCTATGTACGATAGCATTCCGACCAAGTCTATACACAAAGAAAGCACTAAAAAATTAGTGCTTTCTTGTTGGAATTTTTCCAAAAGTTGTTCACGCTTCTGCATGTGACAAATATTATTTATGTGCAGCGTCTTTTACTGCTTCTTTAGCTCCTTTTGCAGCGTCTACAGTAGCGTTAGCAGCTCCTTTTGCAGCGTCTACAGTAGCATTAGCAGCTCCTTTTGCAGCATCTACAGTAGAACTAACAGCTCCTTTTGCAGCATCAGCAGTAGCATTAACAGCTCCAGCAGCAGCATCTGTACCAGCAACAACAGCTCCAGTACCAGCAGCAACAGCTCCAGCAGCAGCATCTGTACCAGCAGCAACAGCTCCAGCAGCAGCGTCAGTAGCACCATTTAATAGACCACTTGCAGCGTTTGCAGTAGTGTCAGAAGTAGATCCAGCAGCGTCAGCAGCTTTATTTTTACAAGATACGAAAGTCATAGCTGCAACTAAAGCAGCAAATACCAATGTTTTTTTCATTTTGTGTGAAAAAGTTTATTAAATTTGATGCTGCAAATATACAGCAAAATAATTAAAATATGCAAATATTTTGTTAATAAATGTTAATATTTTCCTTAACTAATTATCTATCAATACAATAATTTTATGCGTTTTTTCATAGACACTGCAAATTTAGACCAAATACGTCAAGCTCAAGATTTAGGAGTACTAGATGGTGTAACTACGAATCCTTCTCTGATGGCAAAAGAAGGGATTAAAGGCTTTGATGCTACTTTACAGCATTATGTAGCTATCTGTGATATAGTAGATGGCCCTGTAAGTGCGGAGGTGATTGCTACGGACTATGAAGGAATGATCAAAGAAGGGGAATTATTAGCTTCTTTACACGACAATATAGTAGTAAAAATACCAATGGTAAAAGATGGCTTGAAGGCTATACGTTATTTTAGTAATAAAGGAATAGATACGAATTGTACGTTAATATTCTCGGCTTCCCAAGCGCTACTTTGTGCAAAAGCTGGGGCTACGTATGTATCGCCTTTTGTAGGGCGGCTAGACGATGTATCATGGGACGGAGTAGCCTTGATAGAACAAATAAAAACCATCTACGATAACTATCTATTTAGCACGCAAATACTAGCTGCATCTATCCGCCACCCAATGCATTTGATACAATGCGCAGAAGTAGGAGCAGATGTGGCGACTCTACCACTGGACGTTATTTTGAGCTTAATAAAACACCCACTTACGGATATTGGTCTTGAAAAATTCTTATCCGATCACAAAAAACTGAATTCTTAAAACATAAAAATGGATATTTCGGTTATTGTATCTTTTTATAAAAAACTAGATAATTTAAGTATTATTCTAAAAGCACTAAACGAACAAAGTTTTACGTCTTTTGAAGTAATCATTTCAGAAGATAATAATGCAGAAGCTACCAAAAGATTTATAGCAACACAACAAACTAATGTATTTTTTAGGATTAAGCACGTTTTTCAAGAAGATAAGGGGTTTAAAAAGACAAAGGCTTTAAATCAATCCTTGCGAATTTCAGAAGGCAAAATTATCGTATTCCTAGATGGGGATTGTATTCCTCATACCCATTTCTTACAAGCATTCCACGATAATGTACAAGAAAAAACAGCTTGCTTTGGTAGGCGGGTTTTTTTGAATAAAAAGTATAGTACATCTATTTTACAGACACAGGATCTAAACCAACTTTCTGTATTTCGTACTGCTTTGCACATAGATGAAGGCTGGCGTTATGGTATTTATCTACCATTTCAGTTTATTAATAGATTAGCTAGAAAAGGAATTTATGGTTGTAATTGGGGAATTTATAAACATCATCTGGTAGAAGTGAACGGCTTTGATGAGGATTATGAATTAGCAGGTTTTGGGGAGGATACGGATATAGAATGGCGGCTAGTAACAAATGGGATACGATTACAGTCTACACGCAATAAAACCATTGTATACCATCTTTTTCATACTTCTAATTATTCGCAAGAAGAAATAGAAAAAAATAGACTAGTGTATACTAGAAAATTAAACAAAGGTGATTTTATTTGTAAAAATGGATTAGTACAAAAATAGTAGTAGAGTTTATTAAAATTATTTTTTCATTATGTATAAAATCATCTTTCTTTTTGGGCTTATTAGTATCGTAGGAATTAACAGTTCTGTACACAATACTTCATCACTGATAGATTATACAGATTGGAAAGCTGGAATCAGCAAAAACAAGCCTTTATTGGCAAAACAATCGTTGGCAACGAAGCAAGCTTATTTATTTGAAGTAATAGCAAAGTCCATACCAGCGTATTGGATAGGCACTACTTGGGATTTTAATGGTGTGACTCGTACTCCCCAAAAAGGAGCTATAGCGTGTGGGTATTTTATTACTACGGTATTAGAAGATATTGGTATACAACTCGATCGGGTAAAACTAGCGCAGCAGGTATCGTCGGTTATGATTAAAAAGCTAACGGTGAAAATAAAAAATACGACTAATTTTTCTACTTTAAAAACGTACATTAGTACTGGATTAAAGAATGATATTTTTATTATTGGCTTGGATTTTCATACGGGCTTTATAGTAAAAGAAGGTACTACTTTCTATTTTCTACATTCTAATTATATAAATAGAGAAGGGGTGATAAAAGAAAACATAGAAAATTCGGCTGCGTTGAAAGGTTCTTCTAATTATATGATAGGAAGTTTATTACAGAATGAAATACTGGTACAGAAATGGGCAAAATAGGTTCTACTAATTTATTAATTTATACCAATAAAAAAAACTCCTCTAAAATTTAGAGGAGTTTTTTAGTTATATAATACGGTATATTATTTTTCCATTGGACCTTGTGCTGGTTTTTCCAAAGATGGTTCTTGTGGTTTTTTCAATACATTGCCTGTTATTTTCAATATTTTGGTTTGTACTTTGGCTGGGTCTACTGCAGATTTTATGGTTACAGTGATTTGCTTGTTGATAGCTCCTATTTTGTTGTGGGTATCGTATTTTACTTTTATTACATTGGATTGTCCTGGTGCGATAGGCTCTTTGGGTGGAGTTGGCACGGTACAGCCACATGATCCTACTGCATTGGATATTACTATCGGCTCTGTTCCTTTGTTATAAAACTTGAATTCACAATTACCGTCTGCATCTTGCTCAATAGTGCCATAATCGTGTATTTCTTTTTCGAAAGAGATACCTGAATCAAATCCTGCGGAGGTAGCGTCCATAACGGGTTTTACTGCTGTAGCTGGATTCATTGCTGGGGTTGCTATTGGAGTGGATTTTACGGGAAGTGCGGTTACTCCATTGGTTCCTGTTGCTTTTACTACTGGAACAGTGCTTTTAACAGCTACTCCTTTTACTGTTGGAGTAGTACTTTTAATAGCTACACCTTTTACTTCTTTCTTGGTTAGTTTTTTTGCTTTTGGCGTTATTTGTGCAGTAGAAACTGTAACGATAGAAGCAGCTACTAAAAGGGATAAAATGTACTTATACATGGTAGAAAATAATTTAGAAAATTTTATATATAAAAAACTTAACACAAAAACTATTCCAAAACTATTATTTTACTTTGGATAGTTGTATTTATTTATTTCTCAAAATACAAGATAAATATGAGATAAACCAGCAATGAGAAAGGTCCTACAATTAGTTTTTTTAATAATCCTTTTTCTTCTCGTAAGTGCATGTAGGCAAACATGATGTAGTATGCTTTGTAGAAAGTCAATGCTATGAATATGATATTACGGAATAGTACGAATTTGCGATTAGGGTCGTGGCTAGATATTACGGTGCCTAATCCTATTTCTATCATAGTTATTGCTAATAGTATCCAGAATATATTCCATATCCAGCGAGTACCTCTGTGTTCGTGTTCGTGTGCCATATTGTTTATTGGTATTTTTAAGATGAATAAATGATGTTATAGTAAATAAAATAATGTAAATACAAATACCCAAACCAAATCTACAAAATGCCAGTATAATCCAACTTTTTCCACCATTTCATATTTGTTACCTAGGTATTGGTATTCGTTGTTGTAGACATTTAGCAGTACTATAAAATTAATAACTACGCCACCAAATACGTGCATTCCATGAAACCCTGTGATTCCGAAGAAAAAGTCTGCGAATAGTTGATGTCCATATTCATTGTGGTTCAAGTTTGCTCCTTGGAATATTTCGTTTACTACTTGTCCGTCTACATTGATTAATTCTTTCAAAGCTCCGTGTTCAGATCCTGCTATGAAAGTACCCCATTCCCAAGCTTGTGAGCCTACGAATGCTAGCCCGCCAAGTACAGTAAGTCCTAGCCATTTTAGTACATTTTTTCTATCGTATCGGTGTCCTGCGTCTACGGCTAGTACCATTGTCACGCTACTCAAAATCAATATAAAAGTCATCAAACCTACATACAGTAATGGCAAATGTACGCCATGCATGAATGGGAAATGGTGGAATACGTCTTCTGGATACCCAATTCCTACGTCGGTAGGTATGCCTTTTACCATATCTGTTTTGCGTAACCAAGTATCGCTACCTACTTCGATGAATCTGTAATATAAATAAGACACTAATAGCCCTGTAAAGGTGAAAGTATCCGAGATAAGGAAGAACCACATCATTAATTTTCCATAACTAGCCCCAAGCGGTTCGTTACCACCTTGCCAAACTAATTTGCTATCTTGTTGTGTAGCAGTATTTTGTGCCATATTAGTAATTATATTTATACAGAATAAGTTTTTTTCAGAAGCGCAAAGCTACAAAAAAAACAATTATTAAGTAATTTTCTATTACTTTTGTATCAACTTTTTTATATATCGTCTTTTCATGAGCAATTTACAAGATATAAAGCATAAATTTCATATAGTTGGAAATTCTTTATCTTTGGATAGGGCATTGAGTACGGCTGTAAGGGTTGCGAGTACGGATCTTACTGTGCTTATCAGTGGAGAGAGTGGCGTAGGAAAGGAGGTTTTTTCTAAAATAATACATTATAATAGTAGCCGTAAGCATGGAAATTTTATAGCTGTAAACTGTGGTGCTATCCCAGAAGGTACGATAGATTCCGAGTTATTTGGGCATGAGAAAGGGGCATTTACAGGCGCTACGGAGTCCCGTAAAGGCTGGTTTGAAGCAGCGGACAATGGTACTATATTTTTAGATGAGGTGGGAGAGTTGCCATTACAGACGCAGGTAAGACTGCTGCGGGTGCTAGAAACTGGGGAATTCATCAAAGTTGGTTCTTCGAAAGTAGTGAAAACGAATGTGCGGGTAATAGCTGCTACGAATGTAAACTTACCAGAAGCAGTATGGAAGGCAAAATTTAGAGAAGATTTATATTATCGGCTGAATACTGTGCCTATCACTGTGCCTAACCTTCGAGATAGAGGCGAGGATATTGTGTTATTATTCCGTAAGTTTGCGGTGGATTTTGCTAATAAATACCAAATGCCTGTAATACGATTGGATACTAATGCGCAACAAATAGCGATGCAATACCAATGGCAGGGCAATGTAAGGCAATTAAAAAATGTAACAGAACAATTATCTATACTAGAAACAGATCGTAGTATCACGGCAGAAATTTTAGTAAAATACTTACCTTCTACCCATCATTTGCCAGCTATATACCAAGCTAATGCGAATAATGAGATAGCTAGTACGGATAAAGATCAGTTGTACGATTTGATTTACCAATTACGCAAAGAAGTGACGGATTTGAAACAAATAGTAGCTGGTTTTATGACTACTACATTAAATAATAGTTCTATGAATAGTATTTCGCCTATGGCGGCTATTGCTACTTCTTCGAGTCCTTCTATTTATGAGAGCTGGCAACAGCAGTCTGCTTCTGTTTCTCCTATCCTTAATTTACCAGAAAAAACAGAGAGTTTATTACATACAGAAGACAGTAATTTGAACAATGCGGTAGAAAATTTATCTTTGTATAAACAAGAAAAAGAATCTATTATCAAAGCTTTACAAAAATATAAAAGCAGAAGGAAGCTCGCTGCTACGGAGCTTGGAATATCGGAACGTACGTTATACAGAAAAATAAAAGATTACGATATTGATTTATAAATAAACAAAAAACCCTCCACTAAATATAAAAAAATAGGGAGGGTTTTTTGTGTTAAACATTAGTCTTTTGCTATTTCGATATTAGCATCTAAAGTAATATCATCGCCTACTACGGCGTTTGGTGTACCAGTTCCTATTCCAAAATCGCTACGTTTGAATGCTCCCTTTACTTTGAATCCTGCTACTGTTTTTTTGCTGTAAGGGTGGATACCGCTACCGTTATACGTTACGGTTAATGTAATTGTTTTGGTAACTCCTCTGATGGTCAAATCTCCTACTATTAGTCCTTTTTTCTTTTTGTTCAATTTGAATGATTTACTTTTGAAGGTCAAAGTTGGGTATTTCTCTGCATCAAAAAAATCTGCTCCTTGTAAGTGTTTGTCTCTTGTTTCGTCTTCAGTATTGATGGTATTCACGTTAGCAGTTAGTTCTACTACTGCGTCTTGAAAACCGTCTTTTGGTGCTGTTACTTTGAGATTAAAGTTTTTGAAATTCCCATCTACATCGGATAACATTAAGTGAGATACCGAAAAGCCTAATTTAGAATGTGACTTATCGCTTGACCAAGTTTGAGCATAGGTGTTGGTTGTTAAAAACAAAACTGCGATGCCTGTAAATAGCTTTGTAGCTAGATTTTTTTTAGAAAACATGAAATTGTAATTTATATATAAAAATAATAAGGCAAATATAGGGATATTTATGATATAAGTGTTACAACAATGAAAATATTTATTGGATATTAAAATAGGAATTATTTATTAGAGAATATGTCCTAAAAAAAGCTGCTTGTTTAGAGCAGCTTTGGTATTTTTATTTATGGATTCATTACGATTACTTCTACTCTTCTGTTTAATTGTTTGGTAGCGGTAGTACTATTTTGTACATCTGGCTGGTCGTATCCGTGGTAGTCCAAAGAAAGCTGGCTAGGTGTCACGCCTTGACGGATTAGGTAATCTTGTACTTCTTTTGCTCTTTTTTCAGAAAGTGCTAGGTTAGAAGTTCTGTTGCCTACGTTATCGGTATGTCCTACGATAGTAGCTTTTAGTTGCTTGTCTTTTTTTAGGATATTTGCTAGGTTATCCAGACGTGCGTTGTACATAGTGCCTACAAACCATTTTCCTGTATCAAAAAGTACGTTTTCTTTTATTCGTACATTTTTTTCGATAGTAACTTTGTCTTTTACTACTTCTTTGATTACTACTTTTTCTACGGGGCGATCTACTATTTTTTCTTTTTCTACTATTCTATCTTTGTAGATGGTTACAGTTTCTGGTTTAGATTTTTTTTTTTCTAACTCTGCACGTAGTGTTTCTATTTCAGACTGTAATTTTTTACGTTGTTTATCGTCTTCTATGTTATTTTGAGGCTCTTTAGAATTTTTTTTCTTTTTAGCATCTTTTTCCATTTCTTCGATCAACTTTTGTTGTTTGTTGATTATGTCTTGCATTTCTTTTTCTTTGCTTTCTATTTTCTTTGCATCTTTTGGGTTTACTTCTTTTGGAAGCATTTCTTTTTTAGTTTCTTTGATTACTTCTTTTACGGTATCTATTTCGGTACGTATTGTTTTTTTGTTTCCTTTTTCATCTTCTGCATTATAGATATTGATATTAATGGTATTACCACTAGTATTACCCGTATTAGATGGAGTAGGAACTGGAGCGTTAAGTTTTTCGATAGCTTTGTTTAGTTCTTCTATTCTTTTAGATAGTCCGTCGATACTTGGTTTCAAATCTTGCACTGGCGCTACTACTACTTTTTTATCTTCGGTTTTGGTTTCTATTATTTTTGTTTCTTTTATTACGGTGCTGTCTGTTCTGCTTATTACATTGTTGAACATGTGTTCTATACGGCTTGGTCTACCTTTTGCGATAGGTATTTTGATACCTACTTGTACGTTAGCTGCTTTTAGGTTTTTGCCTAATAATACAGATGCTACGTTATTAGAACCGATAAATACTGGTCCTAGACGTAATGTTGCTCCTAATTGTACTTCTTTTTTGGTATTGTAAGACATTGGAACATATAATCCTAGTCCTCTACTTTCCCAACGTGGCGTTACTACATAAGTTTTTGTAGCTTGTATGCGGTGTTCGCCAGCTTGTGTAGCCATTGGTAAGAAAGCAGATGCGTTGATATAAAATCCACGAGCGATATGCAAATCTATTTGAGCAGAAAAAGTAGTAGCTAAATGTATTGTAAAATCTTTTGCTTTACTGGTGTCTATGGTTGCTACACTTGCTAGTGCGCTATCCAATCCTGCGATAGATTTTACTTTGAAAGTAGCTATGTCTAGATTAGGTTGGTTGATAGTAAAGTCATTCACATTGGTAGGCTTGGTAAACTGGATAGATCCTCCGTCTAGTAAAGCTACTCCTACACGTACAGCGTAAGGGTTTACATCTGGGCGAACTTGTTTTTTATTGTTTTTATCGGTGAAAGTATATTTGTTTATGTTACCTCTAAACTCGTATACTAATCCTGCCTCGTATCCGAATCCTAGGTTATCAAAAGAGAAGGTTCTTTTCTTTAAAAAATCTGTTTCAAATGCTCTATTATGACCATATTGCATGCCGCCTTTAATGCTTATAGTAGAGTCGTTTTTGATAGCATAGTCTAGGTTATCTGCTTGCATGTAAGAAGCTACAGAACCACCTAATAATTTTCCTGTTACACCTGCTTTTAGGTAATGTTTGCCACTATTGATCAAGGTTCTAGAATAAGTTAATCCTATTTCTGACCAGTTCATTGCCAACATTTGGAACTTATCTGCGTTATAGTTTTTATTATAAAAAGCTTGATTTTTGAAATTATCGTAAATCATTTGTCCGAATTCGTAATTCATATTACTAGCTTGAAATACCGTTCTGTTGGATAATGTGATAGCCATAGCAGATTTTTTACCAGTACGGAATAGTACCGATGGTAAAAAAGTACGGAATTGCACAGAAGCATTGAATGGATCTTGTGAGTTAGTAGTTTGAATCAAGTCTTGTTTTACAGCTTGAAAATTGTTATTATAAGGACTTTTGAAGAATTTTCCTTTTAAGATAGCATCTTTTCTTATCAAAAAGAAAGAATTATCGTAACCCAAATCCGTGGATACGATATTTAGATCAAATTTATATCTATTATCTTCTATACTAGCTGGCTGGTAAAATACACCATGAACTCCAGCATAATTGCCAGTTGAAAGACCATAAAAATCATTCACTTGACTGTAGCCTTGTACAAACACAATAGATGCTACGAATGTAAAAAATTTTTTCATAAAAATTATTAAAATAACAAGGCTACAACAGACAAAAATTATTCCAATCAAGTCGTTTCTAAATAAAAAAATATTTAATGCCTTAAATTTCATGTATTTTTGCATTTTTATTTTCCTTTCCTATGAGCTTATTAAGTCAATTAAATGAAGTACAAGCACAGGCTGTAAGCTGTACAGAAGGCCCTGTAATGATTATAGCTGGTGCAGGTTCTGGAAAAACAAGGGTACTTACTTACCGCATAGCTCATCTACTAGACCAAGGGGTACCGCCTTATAGCATACTAGCACTTACTTTTACGAATAAGGCTTCGAAATCCATGCGAGAGCGTATAGGAGGGCTGGTGAGTACTGCACAAGCTCAAAAACTATACATGGGTACTTTTCACTCTGTGTTTTCTAGGATACTACGGATAGAGGCAGAAAAGATAGGTTATCCTACTCATTTTACTATTTATGATACAGAAGATGTGAAAAGTGTGCTGAAAGAAATAGTAAAAGAACTACAATTGTCCGACGAAGCGTATAAAATAAATGGGGTAATGAGTAGAATATCTTCGGCAAAAAACAACTTAATGTCTGCACAAAGTTACATGCAAAACACGTCTATCTACCAAGAAGATATGCAGAACGGCAGACCTAAAATGGGACTTATCTACCAATCGTATGAGCAAAAATGCAAAAATGCGCTTTCTATGGATTTTGATGATTTGCTTTTTAAGATGAATGTATTGCTACGGGATTGTCCAGATGTTTTATTAAAATACCAAGATAGGTTCAAATATATATTAGTAGATGAGTACCAAGATACGAACTATTCGCAGTACGTAGCGATTAAAAAACTAGCTGCTAGACACCGTAATATTTGTATTGTAGGCGATGATGCGCAAAGTATTTATTCGTTTCGAGGGGCTAATATTCAGAATATACTTAATTTCCAAAAAGACTATCCCGAAACGAATGTATTCAAGCTAGAACAAAATTACCGTTCTACACAAGCCATCGTACAAGCCGCGAATGTAGTGATTAGTAACAACAAAGAGCAGTTAAAAAAAACGGTTTGGACGGACAATAAAGAAGGCGACAAAATCCATATTCTAAAAGGGGAAACAGACAACCAAGAAGCGGAAAAAATAGCTCAAACCATCGTAGAGCATCGTTATCGCTACCAATTAGCGAATAAAGAAATTGCTATTCTGTATAGAACTAATGCACAGTCTCGCCCATTAGAAGAAGCTTTGAGAAGGTTGAATATTCCGTATAGGATTTTTGGAGGCTTGTCTTTTTATAAAAGAAAAGAAATAAAAGACGCGATTGCTTATTTTCGTCTTTGTGTGAATGTATACGATACCGAGGCTTTGAAAAGAGTAATCAACTACCCAGCACGTGGCATAGGAAAAACAAGTTTAGACAAAATATTCTATTACGCACACCAGCAGCAAGTACAGCCTTGGGATATACTTTCCGACCCGCACCAATTGTTACCATTAGTAGGCAAGCTGGCGTTTCGATCTATCTACGATTTTGTACAATTCGTGCATCAATACCAAAAACAAATAAAAGAACTACCAGCCGACCAATTAGGAAAAGCTATTTTAGAAAAAAGTGGGCTAGTACAAGAATTACATAAAGACAGGACTCCAGAAGGCGTAAGTAAATACGAAAACATACAATCGTTGCTAGGCGGTATGAAAGATTTCTGTGAGAACCATGAACAAGATGAAATCGTATTTTTAGATCAATTTTTGCAAGAAGTATCGTTACTTACAGATGCCGATGAAGACGATGCACAAGATGAAGACAAAGTAAGCTTAATGACCATACACGCTGCCAAAGGATTGGAGTACACTTCGGTATTCATAGCAGGAATGGAAGAAAACTTGTTTCCATCGCAATTTTCGGTAGGTAGTGCGGCGGAATTAGAAGAAGAAAGAAGGCTATTTTATGTAGCACTCACCCGTGCAGAAAAGTATTTGACTATTTCTTTTGCCGAAAAAAGATACAAATGGAGTGCTTACCAACGATCCGACAAAAGTCGTTTTTTAAAAGAAATACCAGTAGAAGTAATACACAATGCAGAAGTACTTGGTGCGAAATCGAATCCTATTGCTTATACTAATAAAATAATCCATACTAGTAGTTCACCCAACAATCTAGTAAGTGTAGACAATGTAAAGCCCAAAACTCCGCTCGAAGATGTACTAAAATACCAAGTAGGAATGGAAGTAGAACACCACAAATTTGGAGCTGGTAAAATAGTACAAATCGAAGGCCCTGCTACCGATAGGAGAGCCACTATTTTCTTTCCAGAAGTAGGGCAGAAAAAAGTAATATTAAATATAGTTAAACTGATTGTTTTGTGATGATGTATAGGATAGACTATTCTTTGATTTGAAAATATTTTTTTGCTTTTTGTAATAATAATTCTGCTTGATTAGTATCTTGGTATTTTTGGTGTACGTAGCCTGTGAATAATGTTTGTAAGCTATCGGTTTCTTGGTATTCTATTTCTTTAAAATAACTGTCTTGCTGGTACGCTGTACGTCTTATCTGGGATTGGAAGGCATTAGCAGTAAGCTCTTTTAGGTAACTGTTGGTGAAATAAGCCAACGCATCTGGGAGTAGTTCTAGGATATCGATGTATACAATACTATCTTGTAAAGAAATAGCGGAAAGATTTTGGTGTAATTCTTGTTCTATTTCCTGGATACTTTTTGTATTTGCTTTATGGATACTAATTTTATGCCAATCGCGGGTAGGGATAGCCGTAAACAAAGGAATAATAGAAGTATTTTTTTCTACCAATAAAGTACAATATCCTTTTGGGGTACTGCTTTCGGTATCGCTCATTCGCTCCGTAGATCCTACGTACCACGCATTGGGCAGTAGGAGTACTTGCTGAAAATTGTGCCAATGACCCAGTGCAATATAATCAAAACCTTTTAATTTTTCTAGTACTTCTTCGGGGTATATTTGTTCGCCATACTGCTCCTCCATCACGTATTTCTTGCCGATAGAAGTATGCAATAATAATATATTGGTAGTACCATTTACAGGGTTTATCTTTTGGATTTGCTGGTGCAGTATAGTAGTATCGTTGATATGTGGAAGACCATGAAAGGTAATAGAAGGAAAATGTATGGTCTCGTACTCTTGCCCGAATATAGGATATACAAACGAGAAAGTAGTGAATATTTTTAAGATAGGGCTAGTGTAGATTGTTTTGGGAGTTTCGTGATTGCCTGCTATTATAATAAAAGGAATATTCAAATCTACTAACCTTGTCAATTGTTGTACAGCAAAAGTAAGCGCCCTATTACTAGGAGAAGGACGATGAAAAAAATCGCCAGAATGAATCACATAATCGGGTTTCTGTTCCAAAATAGCGTCTATGACTAGGGTAAAAGCGTCATAAAAGTCTTGCTCTCTAGCGTTTACTCCTGCATCTGTTACTTTATCCCAATTGCTATAACCTAGATGGGTATCTGAAAAATGTATAATTTTTAACATGATGAATTTATTTACAAATGTAGGTATTTTTATGTTTTTGCAGCTATAAAGTAAATTTCATCACAAAAATGTATACTTTTGGTTTTTATTTTATGTTAAAAAATATATTCTACAATTATATGCGTGTTTTGAATTTAGTAATAAGTATAGTAGCGTTAGTAGTAGTAAGTAGCTGTGAGGAAGCACCACTAAAACAACCCAAGCCACGTATGTATTTTAGAATAGCCATGCCGCCCCATGCGTATGATAAAGCTAACATAGACTGTCCTTATACTTTCGAAAAGCCTACTTATAGCTACATAGACACTATACGACGTAATAGACCCAGTGAGCATTGCTGGAATGACATTGTTATCCCTGCTATTAATGCTAGGATTCATCTATCGTATAAAATTATCCACAACGACCTCGCCACCCATATCGAAGATATGCACAAACTAGCTTTTGTACACGATGTGAAAGCAGACGATATAATGGCAAAAGAAATCAGTAATCCAGCCAAAAAAGTATATGGTTTATTGTACGATATTACGGGTAATGCTGCCAGCCCGTACCAGTTTTATCTTACCGATAGTACGAGCAAGCTAGTAAGAGGGGCATTGTACTTCGACGCAAAATCTGTACGAGATTCCCTTGATCCATTAGTAGATTTTGCGAAACAAGACATCGACCGCCTAGTAGAAACTTTCGAATGGAAATAACTGCGTCCTATGTTTTGGTATAATATAGGTATAAAAATGTATGCTGCTGGAATACAACTAGCGGCATTAATAGGGAATCCGAAAGCAAAACAATGGATACAAGGACGAAAAGAATCGCCTACTAATAAGCTAACTAAACCTTGTATATGGATACATGCAGCCTCGCTTGGCGAATTCGAACAAGCCCGACCACTACTAGAAACTTTGCATAAAAAATATCCTAATTATTCTATATTGCTTACTTTTTTCTCGCCATCGGGGTACGAGATTCGCAAAAATTACCCACTAGCACAGCAAGTCATCTACCTGCCCATAGATACTATTGCCAATGCCCAGCATTTTATACGCACTTTCCAGCCTGTACTAGCTATTTTTATTAAATACGAATTTTGGTACAATTATTTACAAATTTTACATAGCCATAAAATACCAGTTCTTTACGTTTCTACTATCTTTCGAAAAAATCAATATTTCTTTCAATGGTATGGGAAATCTTTTCTTTCTATTCTGAACACTGTTACCCATTTTTTTGTACAAAATAAAGAGTCCGTTGTATTGTTACATACCCAGCACATCGCACAAGCTACCCTCACTGGCGATACACGCCTAGACAGAGTTTTAGAAATAGCTAACACAAAGTATCAAAACGAGAATATCCAAAAGTTCGTAAGCAATCATTTTACAGTAGTAGCAGGCAGTACGTGGGATAAAGACATAGATGTATTAGCCAAAACTAACCAACTACTACACGCCGATAATCCTACCCTCACTTGCAAATGGATACTAGTGCCGCATGAGATTTCTACCCCTAATTTATTATACATAGAAAAACAATTTACCACAAAAAAAACAATACGCTATACTGCTATTACTCCTACTACCACCTTCGAAGGCATAGATGTGCTAATAATGGATACGATGGGAATGTTAGCTTCTATTTACAAATATGCAACTATTACGTACGTAGGCGGTGGATTTGGCAAAGGTATACACAATATACTAGAACCCATCGCTTGGCATAAGCCTGTGGCATTTGGCATTCGTTACCAAAAATTCCAAGAGGCACATGATTTAATACAACGAAATATAGTACAAGTAATCACTACTCCCAGCGATATGCTGGATTACATTACGAAACATACAGACATACAGCCAAATTCCACTATTCCAATACAAAACTATATACAAAGCAATAAAGGTGCAACCGATACTATACTATACTACATAGAAGCAAACAAGTTATTACCTTAATTTTTTATCCTAAAACAAAATGAATAAAATAAAAGCATACTTAAAAGAACATAGAAGATTTTCTATTATACTCATTGGTATCGTAGCCCTGAACTATCATTATGGCTTTGATGAAAAATTTACTATCATAAACCTATTATGGGTATTTATAAATGTGGTGAAAATATAAAGGCAGATTATTATTTGATTTTTATTACTTTTGCGGCTATCAACAATTTTATTTCTAATTAATTTCTATTTTCATGAAAACAAGTTCTATTGTCGTTTGTACACTAGCTATTAGTACATTTTTAGTGGCTTGCGGCCCTACTATCTGGGTTTCCCCTAAATTTAATAGTGTAAAATCTAAACACAAAAAAGTGGCTATTCTACCATTTGATGTAACTATTTCAGTACCTCAAAAGAAAGGTGTAACCGTAGATGCAAAACAAATAGCAGCCGAAGAAGAAAAAACAGGTTTTAGCGTACAAGATTATGCCCATTCCTATCTATTACAAAAACTGAGCAAAGGAAAGTATACCGTAGATTTTCAAGATGTAGATAAAACGAACTCTCTTTTAAGCAAAAGTGGGGTTTCTTATGCTACTATGAGAGAAAAAGGAAAAGACGAACTAGCTAAAATACTTGGAGTAGATGCAGTACTAGGTGGAAAAATAAAAACAAGCAAACCAATGTCGGAAGGTGGAGCTATAGCAGTAGCAGTACTATTCGGCGTAGGTACAAGTACCAATAATGTAACAGCAAATGTAACAATCCACAATGGAGCAGATGGAGAGCTACTATGGAAATACGATTACCAAACATCAGGAAGTATAGGAAGCAACCCCGAATCACTATCCAAAGCTTTGATGAATAATGTAGCTGCTAAATTCCCTTACAAGGCTACTAAAAAATAATACAAACGTTAAACATTATATATTCCTAGCTATACTATATACTATAAATAGGAGTATACCTATTTTTGTTACGCTACTGTTTACCCAATAGGTATAGTATTTTGTTTTATAAAAAATAAAGCTAATAATAGCATACAAACAAACGCCAACAAAAAAAAGATTACAACCTATCGCAGCTTTTATATCCCCGTGCAGCAGGGCGTGTACAGCTCTTTGCGTACCACAAGTGCCGCATTGGTATCCCGAAAGCTTATAAATAGGGCAAATAGGATAAAAAGCATAATAGCTAGGGTCGTAATAGTAATAGACTAGCAATGTACTAACAACAAAAAAAAGTACCGCACCTTTGGTAAACATAGGATAAATAGATAAAACCACAGCAAGCAAAGTTAAGGATAGATGTATAATAAATGTATTTGTTTATAAAATAATAATATATTTGCGGCTTAATTCATTTATATTATTCTTATTATCGTATGGACAGACACAAACAATTATCCGATTTAGTAGCCTCCATCAAAGAGGATTGTGACAAATTTTATGAAGGTAGCAACAAAGCAGCTGGAACTCGTGTAAGAGCAGCTATGCTAGAACTTACTACCCTAGCAAAAGAAATCAGAGTAGAAGTGCAAAGCATTAAAAACGAAAAAAAATAAAAAAAGTGGTTATTAGAAATTTCTAGTAACCACTTTTTTAGGTTTTAAGGAGAAGGAAGAAGATAGAGTTTTTTACTATAATTATTTTTTATTATGCCCACTTTTAGAGAATTAACCCCCGACTTGCTAGCAAGTGTTTTTGATACCAACCCCGAATTATTTAATGGCTCGGCAGATGCCCCACTCATAAGTAAAAGAGACGAGATAGCACGTATTGCTACAGATGCTTTGGCTACAATAGAAAGACCAAGTACCACTGAACAGCCTTCTGGCTCTCTGAAATTAACCCGCCCTCCTTTTCAGGGTGGTTGGGTTATCCAACGCGCAGTAACATTCACATACCTTTCGGGGTATGTGAGCGAGGAAACCTCTGAAAAGGGGTTTCAGTACGAGTTAGCGACCATAGTCGCTATGGTAAACGGTGTAGAAGTGACCCTAAAATGTATTGTCGGAAACGACATAACATTAGAAAAAGGAAGGTCTTACAAAATAAGTGAAAAGGGAAAAATAAGCTCCGTAAAAGGAGCTTAACACCGCATAAAATCGGATACCCAACACAAGCCACCTACCGTACTATCTTTTTCATATATTTGTGGTATAAATAAACGTGTATACGTTGTATACCATTTTTCTACAATAATAAAATCTCCCCTAAAAGTGAAAATAAAAAGCGCAAAATTATTTCGTAGTTGGTATAAAACGAAATTCAAGGATATAGAGCCAAATAATCCAAGCTATAACGAAAACTTTGTTGGTACGTACCATACAACCAATGAAAAGAAGATAAAAGGTTTTTTTGAAATGTACCATGGAGATAAAGGAAACATATATGATTTTTTGAGAAAAGAAGTAGAAATGGCAGAAGATGGGCAAGCTATTTACGAATTCGTACAAAATGCTGCCGATAGTGCTTCTAGTCAGTTTTATATGTTTTATGATGAAGAGTATTTGCTTGTAATAAATAATGGAGAAGTATTTTCCAAAGAAGGTATAAAATCTATCTTGAATATTGGGCAAAGTAATGGAAAGGAAGGCCCTGATAAAATTGGTAGGTATGGTATTGGATTCAAGCTAGTACATAGGCTAGTAGGCAAATCATCGGGGTTGGACGAGCTACTCAACCAAGATAAGAAAGGCTACCGAGGTCCTATTTTATTCTCTTGGTCAGAAAAATCACAACTTACTAATTTTGTACATACAAACCAATTTGACTATGTGGATTTTGAAGATAATACTGCTCCTTGGCTGCTCAAAATACTAATCACCAACTTTCCTGCACAGCCAGAAGAAAAAGTAAAAGGCGTAGAATTTGAAGAAACAGAACCCTTCCACAACGAAGAATTAAAAGCTTTCCAATCGTTTATAGTCTCTCATCGTTCTAAAATTGATTGGAATGCTATGGATAATGGCAGTATTTTTTTTATAAAACTAGGCCACGAAAAATTTCAATACCTAGAAAAACAAAAACAAGAATATGTACATGGCTTATCCACTTCCATGCACTTTCTGAAATCCCTTGAAAAACTAACTATAAACGATACATTTATTGTAAAAGATAAGGAAGCAAGTAGTATTTTAGAATTTATAATTCCGAATGGTTCAGACAGTTTTAATAAAATAGGACTAACAGAAAACAGAGATAAAGAATCGGACGCAAAATTTAAGATTTGCTTTGCGAGTAATGCACAATCGGCGAATGAAATTAAAAAACATCCTACTATATACAAGTATTTTCCTGCTGTTAAAGAAGTAAATAACCTAGCATTTGTAATCCACAGTAACTTATTTGAGCTTTCTAGTAACCGCCAAAACCTTACCGAAACACCGATAAACAAGAATCTGTTAACACTATTAGCAAACCAGATAATAGCAAAAATGGAGGATTGTAAAAAAGACAACAAAAAACTATTCAAAAGTCTATTTACGAGCATTTTAATGTGTGACGAAAATGTACAAAATTGGCAAAATGATTGTTTTTATGTACCATTACTAGAATACATAAAATGCAATATCCCAACAAAATTAGGCTATTGTGATACTCCTAAAAATGTAAAAATCAATAAACTAAAATTCCCATTAAGGTTATCCGATTTTGGTTTAGAACATATTCAATGGCTGGATTGGGATACCGAAGTAGATCTACTATTACTGCACGAAGCTAGTAAAAAATTAGGTATTGAAGAGTGGGATAGTAGAGATATTGTAGAAAATGGAAAGGTGGAAAGCATAGATAATTGGATTAAAAACTGTGATGTAACCACGTATCTACTACTACTAGCAGAATTAGAAAAAAGTAACCTACGAATAAAAACAAAAGAAAAAATTTGTAAAATAAAGCTGTTCCAATTCTCGGATAGTACTTTTTATTCCTTTGACGAGATTATTTCTTCCAAAGATAAAGAAGGAAAAACATCTTTTTTATTTGGTAATTGCTTTATCAATAACTTGAACATAAAGCCAATAGTAAACGAACTAATGAAATTAGACTTTGTAATCTCTAACTATTCTACGTTGGATTATCCTACTATTTTTTCATCTATAACACTACCAGAAGATAAAAAGTACTACCATTTGATTGCAGAAAAATGCAAAACGAATAATTTATCCCCGACAGAAAAGAAAAAACTATTTCTAAATTTTTGTAATCAAGAAACTAAATTCAATGGTATAGCCGACGAAACTCTCAAAAAACTATATTTATTTTGTAACTCTCAAGGCAGCATAAAACCGCTTTCAGAGATGGTTAGTAGTGCTATCTCCACTCCTAGCTGGATTAATGCTTACAAAATAAAATCAGAAGAGTATTTTCATGAATTATCGTCTTATCTAATCCAGCAAGAAGAGATATTTAGCAAAATTATTGTACCAAACCTAGAAATAATAAAAGACGAACTCACCGAAGTAAAAGAGATAAAAGAACTTATTAATCTTTTTACAACTAATCGATATATTTTTTTTGACGAATACATTATCCAAAAACAAGCAAAAGGATTTGTAATAAAAGATAAAGTAGATACCTGTCAAGTAATATCCTCTAACAAAGAAACAAAGGATTTTATTAAAACTTACCTAGCACATAAATTAATTATCCTTCCTTCCGAATTTTCGGATTATGGTAACGAACACGGAATCATACAAGGAGATGACCTTCATGCAAAAATTTTGGATTTAGTAGATGTAGATAAGTACAAAGAATTACTAGTAGAAATAGTAAAATACAAATCTAAATATACTTTTTTGCAAAAACTTTCAGAAATTAAGTTGAATGTAAACACAGAATACACGAACGAAGATTATGAATACAAGATATTAGACTTGGCTTGTAGTGAATTAAAAGATAAAGATTACCCAAAATTTAAAGAAAAAGTTATAATCCTAATACAAGATAAGAAAGTAGCACTTTCTGCAATACCACCACTAACAGATAAAATAATATACCATGGCGTTACATTAAGTTTGTCCGAAATACTGTGTACTAACGATGAAAGTAATATTCTTTTAAGCAAACTGTTAGAACATTTCGTAGATGTAGGATTACCAAAGGAAAAGTTAGATGTGTTGTTTGGAATTACTAAAAATATAAATGCAGAAGAAATATACAATCGCCTTCTTTCCATCTTACCAAAAACAAGCAATAATGACAAACAGTTTATTATAGGCAACGCAGCACAATTAGTATTTGTATCTTTGTACTTCAAAGATAATTCTATACATAATATTTATGTTAGAACTTTCGCTAAAAGCCATGTTTGGCGTTTAGACAAAGAATATTATTTGAATTATTTTAGTTTTATAGAGCCTAATGCTATTCTGCAATACAATGATATTCAAAACTATACGAACCAGTTCACACCTTTGAAGTATAAAAACGAACTGAACTATTATAAAAAGCCTTTATTATTTTCTCATGAATTCAAAATACCACAACTAAAAAAAGAACTTTCACAAAACGAACAGATAGATTTAGTTGACTTTTTATTCGATGAATGGACTAATAACAAGAAAAAAACAGTCATCAAAAATACTAATTGGTCAAAAATAAATAGCATAGACACGAAAACAATTTTAGGTTTTAATCCCAATACTTGTGTATACCCAAGTGAGTACGCTTGCGAAAGCGAAAAACTGCCCGATTACGTTATACAGTGGATAAACAAAGACGAGCAAAAAATACAATTTCTTTCCGATTTTGGTGTTTGGATAGAAGATTCTATACTAGTAGAATTACGTAGATTTTTGAACAACGATACCGATACTTTCAATAAAACTAGAATAACACAAACTAGCCGTTTTAACGAAGATACAACAAACTTATTCTACACTTTTGAATGGCTACAAGAAAATGAAATAAAACTAACAACACAACAACAATTCGAAACTTTCGAAAAAATAGCAGAAGTTATCAATTTCAATAGAACGCAAGAACAAAGATTAATCATAGAAAAAGAATGCGAATTAAGTATATTGGAAGATAATGCCAAAAAATGGAAAGCAATAGACCAGTATACCATTTATCTTTACAATGGAACAATGCCACAAACCATAAAATTAGACGAAATAGACGATTATATTTTCTACCATTACAACGACAAAGATTATGCAGTAAATGAAAATATAATTTATATAAATGAAAATACAGACAAGAAAAAAGCACTCCAAAAAGTAGCATCTGACGAAGATAATGATTTTTCTTTTGAAATTTTATGGTCTTTATTTGAAGAACCTACCAATGAAATAGAAAAACTCCAACAACAAATCATACTCCTGAAAAATCAATTACAATTACAAAATACTACCAATGCTACAATAGGAATTGATTCCAGCAATGATATTTCCGAAGACGATCAAAAAGAAGCCAATATAGAAGCAAAAGAAATAGTAAAATTAAAGTTAGAAAGTGAGGGTTTTGAATTTACAAAAGAAATAGGCAAATACTCCACCATCGATGGCGTAATCAAAGACGGCGAAGAATACCCGCTTGTAGTGAAAAGCTATAAATACCAAGATGAACCACTAAAAATCGGCGCTAACGAATGGATACACTTAATGAAACCGAATGCAATGTTTTGGGTATATTTTGGAGATTACAAAGTACATTCCATAAAATTTGCAGAACTATTACGAAATCAAGATAAATTAACCATCAGTTTTAGTACCGAAAACCTAGACAATAAACAAGATAGATTACAAAAATTCGCAGAATTATTACGTTATTTCAAAGAAGTACATTTTGATTTTAACACCCTAAAACCAAACGATTATAGCGTAGCAGATGACCTGCAAGATTACCGTTTTGATGAGCGAAAGCAAGAACAAGACTTAACACCCGATGACGAAAATTTATTATAAATATGTACTACACACGCGAAGAACACTCCTATTTCCTAGAACAAGAATTGCAAGCACAAACCAAAGCATTCAACCAAAAACTAAATACCCCTGCCAGCTTTCTATTACACGATAGAGAAGAACTTTTTGTAGCCCAATTCCTAGCATTCAAAGATGGCGAAATGCTACTCAAATTTTCTACCAAACGAGGCTTACCACGCAGGGGCGAATATTTATACTGTTTTACAGTGCCAAAAGAATTGCGAAATTATAGAAATTGGAGCGATAAAACGTATGGCGATTTGGTAAAAGCAAAAGCAAATTTTACCGAAACAGTTTGTGTATGGCAAGCACCTTCCAAAGACAAAAATGGAAATATAGAAAACGATTATTGCATACTAGGTTTTCGGGGAGTAGATATAGAGTTTGCTGTAAATATATCCGAAGCAGAAAATATGATTTTACTTCTAGGCCCAAAAACACCACCATTTGAATACATTGCTAACCTGCAAAAAATCGTCCAAAATAACTATTCCGAAAGTGTTACTACTATTTTAGATCAAGATTTTCAAAATTCCGATTGCCAACCTTCTTTACTAGATAATAAAAGTGATATACCTAGTTTTATCATCAATCAATTAGAGTTAAACGATAATTTAATTGTAATAGGCCCACCAAGAACAGGCAAAACCTATCAAATAGCAGAAATATGTAAAAAACTATGCGAACAAGGAAAATCTGTTTTAGTTACTGCACTCACCAACAGGGCTTTGATGGAAGTAATAGAAAAACCAGTATTACAAGATTTATTGCAAGAAGGAAGAATATCTAAAACCAAAATTTCTACCGACGAAGCCAAACAAATACCACAATTACAGCCACAAAAAGGAATGTACCCCCAAGCTGGGAATGTAATACTTTCCACCTTTTTTATTGCAAGTGCCGAAGCGATTAATCTAAAAAGCAGTCCACCATTTGATTATATAATAGTAGACGAAGCAAGCCAAGCATTACTTTCCATGCTTGGAATAGCAAAATTACTCGGTAAAAAAAATATATGGATTGGCGACACAAAACAGCTACCCCCAGTAGTCACTATCAACGAAGACAAAATAAGTAAGAAAAATTATAATTTTTTAGTCAATGGCTTAAAAACGCTTTCAGATATGGACACCATTCCTATCTACCAACTTACAGCCACCTATCGCTTACCGCAAAGAGCAGCGGAATACACAGGCATTTTTTACAACAATAACCTACTATCCAAAGCAAAAATAGATATTCGCTTGTATTTTCCTGAAATGCCTAGTAGTGTAGGGAAGTTTTTTCACCCACAAGGTGGATCTACCCTGATAAAAACAGACCTAGAAATCGGAGATAAAAAACCTAAAAATGCGTTACAAATAGCAACTATTTTAGTAACCCAGCTCTTGAAAGTAAATGAAAAATTGCATATTTCTGTTTTAAGTAATTACATAGAAACAGTAAAAGAATTACAAAAAAATATCTACCAAAGCGTCAGCAATCCTAAAAATTTACTCATCGATACCGTCGCCAAAATACAAGGATTGACAACAGATATAACCATTTTTGTAATCCCTAACTCTGGCTACAACCATTCCCTAGGCAAAAAATTGTTTAACGTAGCTACTAGCCGAGCAAAACGACATACCATTATTATTACAGATACCAATACCATAACTTCTTATCCACAACTAGACAAAGATGTAAAATCCTATCTACAAAAACTAGACAAAGAATTTTCATTTTATTATGTACCTGAAATAAAATTACTGAAAAATTAACCCATACAAACAAGTAAAGAAATAAAACCTACTTATTACAAACCTAAATAAAACACGATGTCCAATTCTATTTTTTGGTTCCGCCGAGACCTTCGCCTAGCAGATAATGCAGGATTATATCGTGCCTTAAAAAGTGGTGATACTATTATTCCTATTTTTATATTTGATATAAATATATTGAATGACCTAGAAAATAAACAAGATAAACGTGTAGCTTTTATCCACGATGCCATTACAAAATTAGATACCGAATTAAAAAATCTTGGCAGCCATTTAGTGGTAAAATATGGCGACCCACTAGCAGAAATTACTGCCCTTATAAATCAGTATACTATTAAAAATATATACACCAATCACGACTATGAACCCTATGCACAGCACAGAGACGCTACTATTACACAACTACTCCAAAATAACAACGGCAAACTTCTCACCTACAAAGACCAAGTAATATTCGAACAAGACGAAGTAGTAAAAAACGATGGGCTACCCTATACCGTTTTTACGCCTTACAGCAAAAAATGGAAAGCAAAAATGAAACCTTATTTTGTAAAACCATATCCTACCGAAAAATATTTTACACAGTTAAGTACGACGCATACACCAACAACAATACCTAGTTTGCAATCCATGGGTTTTGAACAAATGAGCCTTGATTTCCCTGATTTATTTGCACCAGAAGGAATAATAGAAAACTACCACGATACACGCGATATTCCGAGCATTGCAGGTACTACAAAGTTAGGTATTCATCTGCGGTTTGGCACCATTAGTATCCGGGCTTTGGCACAACAAGCAATGCTACTCAACGAAAAATTTTTGAACGAATTAATTTGGCGAGATTTTTACCAGCAAATAGTATGGCATTTTCCTCACGTAGTGAATGGTAGTTTTAGACCAGTGTACGATGCTATACCTTGGCGAAATAATGCTGCAGAATTTGATGCGTGGTGCACTGGAAATACGGGATACCCTATTGTAGATGCTGGTATGCGAGAACTAAATACCACTGGTTGGATGCACAACAGGGTAAGAATGATTGTAGCAAGTTTCCTTACAAAGCATTTGCTCATAGATTGGCGGTGGGGCGAAGCTTATTTTGCAAAAAAACTAAATGACTTTGACCTGGCTAGTAACAATGGTGGCTGGCAATGGGCTGCAGGATCTGGTGTAGATGCTGCCCCTTATTTTAGAATTTTCAACCCAAAACTACAGACCGAAAAATTTGATAAACAATTAAAATATATTAAGTATTGGGTACCAGAGTTAAATAGCCTTACATATACAAAACCGATTGTAGACCATGATATAGCCCGTAAGCGATGTTTGGAAGTATATAAAATTGGTTTAGGAAAATTGTAGACTATTATTCACACGCCCTATTACCGATTCTTGCAACCACTCAAAAATAAAAATTATCTATAAATACATAAAAAATTAATAAAAATGCAAAAAATGTTTGTGTGCAATGATAAAAAACGTACTTTTGCGCAAAGTAACATTTTATCTATGAAAAAAATAGTAGTATCCCTTTTTACTGCAATAGCCCTCACAGCCACTGCACAGCAAGATCCACAGTTTAGTCAATACATGTTCAATCGTGTAGCACCAAATCCAGCGTCAGCAGGGTTGAAAGATGCTATTTGCGCCACCTTTTTAGGTAGAAGCCAATGGATGGGATTCGACGGCGCTCCAAAAACTATTTTATTAACCGTAGATGCACCATTATCTATATTTGATAAAAACCAAGGAATCGCAGTAACTTTTTTAAGAGATCAAATTGGCTTCGAAAAAACAATCGGAGCAAAACTAGCCTACGCCTACCATTATCCTATGAGCCCTACTACGAATCTTTCTTTTGGATTAGATTTAGGATTGATAAATAAATCCATGGACTACACCAAATACGTACCACACGATGGCGGCGATCCAGTAGTCCCAACTACCAACACTGGCGGCAATGGCTTCGATGTAGGATTCGGAGCTATGTACAGCACACAAAAATGGTACGGAGGTATTTCCGCTTCCCACCTTACAGGTTCCCGATTAAGTGTTGCGGGCTCTAACTATAAAATAGCTCAAAACCTATACATAATGGGAGGATACGACTACACCCTTAACTCCAATATAACATTACAACCATCTATTTTATTAAAAACAGATGTAAAAAAACTACAAGCAGACATTAGTTGTAACGCCCTATTCAAAGACAAATTTTGGGGCGGATTAAGCTTCCGAGCATTAAGCACCGACGCAGTAGTACTACTAGCAGGTGTAAAACTCAAAGACATGAAAATAGGACTATCCTACGATATAAACTTAAACAAAATGGCTAAATACAGTAATGGCGGATTAGAACTAATGTTTAGTTACTGCATGAAGGTTGCGAAAAAAGAAAAATATATCTCCCCAATAAGAAATGTAAGGTTTTTATAAAAAAAATAAAAAAATATGTAACTTTTTTAGAAAAAGTAACGTATAACCCCTTAATTTTCCTTAAATTTCTAAAATACAACCATACCTCTAACGATAACATTTTATGAAGTCTATTACAAAACTGACTATTAAATCGGTTTTTGGTATCTCCGCTTTATTGCTAGCAACAGGCTGTGGCAGTGATAATCGTGGATATCTTACAGGAGTGCAAAATAGAAAACCCGTCTTTCAAGAAGACCCTTTCGGTATGGTTTATGTTCCCCTAGGGAGCTACCACATGGGGCCAGGTGATCAAGATGTACCTAATGCACAAACCGCTCACTCGAAAATGGTTTCTATTCCAGCATTCTATATGGACGAAACAGAAATTACCAATAACGAATACAGAGAATTCGTATACTGGGTGAGAGATTCTATCGCACGTCTGAAGGCTGGCGAGTCCGATGCTACCTTCAAAGTAGAAACAGACAAACAAGGCAATCAATTAGATAAGTCACACATTAATTGGAAGAAAAAACTCAATTACGAAGACCCTAATCTGAAAGACGCTCTAGGAGATATGTATTTTCAAGGAGAAGAAGCCATGTACGGAAAAGAAATAGATATTCGTAAACTAAACTATTGGTACAAATACGTAGATCTAGTAGCAGCTTCCAGAGATAGTAGTCGTATGCTAGCCAAAAATAGAGATAGATACCAAATCAAAGAAGATACCGTAAATGTTTATCCAGATACATTGGTTTGGATTAGAGATTATACCTACTCCTTCAATGACCCAATGACAGAAAATTACTTTGCCCACCCAAGCTACGACAACTACCCAGTAGTAGGTATCACATGGAAACAAGCAAACGCATTCTGCCACTGGAGAACAAAAATGAGAAACGATTATCTAGCATCTCGTAGAGGTGGAAAAGATAACTCGTACAGACTACCAACAGAAGCAGAATGGGAATACGCAGCAAGAGGAGGAGCAGAGTCTAACCCATACCCTTGGGGAGGACCTTACGTAAGAAACTCACAAGGCTGTTTTCTTGCTAACTTCAAACCAATGCGTGGTGTATACGCAGACGATGGTGGACTATATACCGTACCTGCAAGCTCTTATAACCCTAATGGATATGGACTATACTGTATGGCAGGAAATGTAGCAGAATGGACAAGTACCGTATTTGACCCTTCTACCTATAATTTTGCACATGATTTAAGCCCAGACCACCGTTATAAAGCTAAAAATGATGACCCTATCGCTAAAAAACGTAAAGTAATACGTGGAGGCTCTTGGAAAGATGTAGCATACTACTTACAAGTAGGAACTAGAGATTCTGAATTTCAAGATACTACTAAATCTTACTTAGGATTTAGATGCGTAGTGACAGCGAATCCTAGAGGAAAACGATAGTCATAAACTTATATAAACTTTATGTAGCCGAATCTTTTTATTCGGCTATATTTTTCTCTAAATTCTTTTGGAAACAATAATAAAAAGTATACTAATTTTCCTATTATGCATCTGCGGTTTTGCTCCTACAATGTTTCTGGTAGGATGTTGGGGTATAATTGTTCACTTTTCTTGGGGATATGAAGTACTTACTCTAGGAATAATAGAAAATGCTTTACTACCAATAATAATATATTTTTTACCTCAATACGGAAATTTAGTACGCAGCTAGTATTTTATTACCACCTCTTACTCTTTCATAAAAAAATAACACCTCACAACCTTATTTATTAACACCATTAATAAATATTTACTCTATCTATTCACTAAACTAAAAAAACACACACAAACATCATGGCTGGTTTCTTATCCTCAAAAGCAGGCAAATTTTTATTAAATGCAGTGTATTGCGTTGGAGCTGCAGTAGTTATCGTTGGAGCTTGGGCTAAAATTACTCACTTGTCTTGGGCAAATGAAGCACTTACAATCGGTCTGCTTACAGAAGCAGCTATATTTTTAATCTCTGTACTAGTACCTCCTGGGCAAGATTACGATTGGGCATTAGTATACCCAGAACTAGCTGGTATGGTAGGCGCTAAAAAAGCACCACTAAAATCAGGACCAAGTGCTACACAACAATTAGATAAAGCATTAGAAGACGCTAAAATAGGCCCAGAATTATTTCAAAGCTTAAGTTCAGGTATGAAACAATTAGGAGATTCCGCTACCAAACTAGCAAAAGTTTCCGACGTGAATGGCGTTACAGATGATTACGTAGTAAGCTTAAAAGGTGCAACAAACTCCTTCAAAGAACTTTCTGTAAACTACCAAAAAGCTTCTTCCGCTTTGACAGGTATCGCTTCTGACCCTAATACTGCTAACTATGGCGAAGCATTACAAAATGCTGCTAAAAAATTACAAGCACTAAATACAGTATACGAACAACAAATAAAATCTGCTTCTGACTTTGGTCAAAATTTAACGAAATTGAACCAAGTATATGGCAACATATTAGGTGCAATGACGATTAAATAATTACTCTTTTGTTTAACCCCCTTAAATTAAAAAAAATCAAAAATGGCAGGAGCAAAAGAATCCCCAAGACAGAAGATGATAGGCATGATGTACCTTGTACTGACTGCCATGTTAGCCCTTAATGTATCAAGTGAAATAGTAAAGGCTTTTATTACTATCGATGAAGGTTTGAAAAAATCTGGGGAAGTAGTTATGACGAAATCCAAAAATGATATAGCTGGATTACAAGCAATGCTAAAAGACCCAAAAGTAGCACAAAGAGCCGCTTGGGCAAACGAAGCAGCTAATAAAATAGTAGGCGCTAGAGATGCTATTTTAGGAGAAATAGAAAAACATAAAAAAGGATTATTGACTTTTTCCAAAGAAGAGAAAGCATTACTTAGCATGAATCCTAGAGACATCGTAAACAAAGATAACTTTGATTTGCCAGCTAATTATTTTATTACCCAAAATAAAGCAGATGAATTACAAAAATCTTTGGAAAGTCTAGGAGGTACTTTAAAAACTATCTTAAAAGATAAAAGTGTGCATCCAGATGCACCAGATGTAACCGATGCAGAAGTAGACCAAATCGTACAGCTAGCAGGTATGGAATTCAAAGATAGCAAAAGTGATAACGACGGTTCTATGGTAAAATGGAAAGATGCTACTTTTAATTCTCCTATGGTAGCTGTAATGGCAATGCTAACGAATTATGAGAATGCAGTAAAAAATGCTTCTTCCTCTGCTATCCAATTGTGTGCTACGAAAATCGGTTCAAAAACCGAGATTAAGTTAGACAAATTCATGGCAATGGTAAACCAGAATCAAGTATTCTGTACACCAGGGGAGAAAATTGAAGCAGTGATTGCAATGGGAGCGTATAGCTCTACTGTAAAACCAAGAGTAACCGTAGACGGGCAATCTGTAAGCGTAGGAGCAAATGGACAAGCAGTATATTCCATGACTGCACCAAGTAATTCTGGTACAAAAAAGGTAACCGTATCTTTTGATAACGATGGTAGAACAATATCCACAGAAGGAGAAATCCACTGGGAAGTATCTTCTCCATCAGCAACAATATCCGCAGATGCTACCCGTGTATTTTATATAGGAGTAGATAACCCTGTTTCGGTAGCAGTACAAGGAGTAAAATCTGGGGCTAACTTTACTGTAAATGGTGGTGGTGCTAGTGTAAGTGGCGGAAATGGTAAGTACAATGTAAGAGTTAGTACCGCTGGAACAGCTACAGCTTCTGTAACCGCACCAGGTATGCCAGGCGCTACTACTGCAGAATTTAAGGTGAAACGTATTCCTGATCCTAAAGTTTATATTAATGGTAAAACAGGAGGAGATATGTCTAAAGCTGCACTTGCTAACGGATTGATAGAAGCAAGAGTAGATCCAGGATTTTTATTTCAAGTTCCATTTAGAGCAGTAAAATGTAGTATGCTTGCTAATAGTAAAGGAATGATTATTGGACCTATGTCAGTAACAGGTGTTTCTGTATCTTCTTTAGCAAGTACTATCAACGGTTTTCCAGCAGGGTCTTTGGTGATTTTTAAAGACTTTGAGGTTTCTGGACCAGATGGTGTCAGAAAAGTGGATCAAACAGTTGCTTTTAAAGTTACTAATTAATAAATGTTTAAAGTAACAATCTATTACTATTTACGTAAAAACAGAAAACTTCCACTTTATTATGAAGAAATTATTTAAAATAATGCTATTGCTAATGGCAATAGTATTGGTAACAGATACTGCTTATGCCCAAAGAACCAAAGGCAAAAAAAGCGGCGGAAAAAAAACTACAACTAAAGGGAAAGGCAAGGGTAAAAAGGGTAAAGGAGAAAAAACTACTACTGTAGAAGCTACTCCTGAAGCTGTAAAAGAACCAGAACGTCCTAAACTGCCTGATCCTAATCCAGATCCTTATAAGCGTCAGTTGAACTCCCAAAGAGACCCTGTAGCGTATGAGCGTTTGAGAGAATCCGATGTGATGTGGCAACGTAAAGTATGGAGAATGATTGATTTAAGAGAGAAAATCAACCACCCTTTGTATTATCCATTTGAACCAATTAATGGAAGACGTTGTTTAGCACAAGTGTTAGTAGACGCTTTATCAGATGGTAAAATTACTGCATATGGAGGATTAAGTGATGAACTTTCAGGGACAGTAGTTTTAACTAGTGATGAGATAAAAGCAATGTTTGCTGGCAAACCTGACACAGTGCGTTTAACATCTCCATTTACAGGAAATGATACTACTATTGTTAATCCAGGTTCTGCTGTATCTTATGATAAAATAACAGGATTCCAAATAAAAGAAGATTGGATTTTTGACAAACATCGCTCTGTACAAGAAGCTAGAATCATGGCAGTAAGACCTATTATGAATGCAGAAATAAAAGATAGTGATGGGAATGTCATAAGTTCAGGTATTAAGGCAATGTTTTGGGTAGACTTTAGAGAGATAAGAAAAGTATTAGTAGAAAATGAAGTTTTTAATCGTAAAAATGATGCAAATCGTCTTACTTTTGATGATGTATTTACAAAAAGAGATTTTAGTTCTTATATCTATAAATCTACTTTAGATAATCCTTATGATAGAATTTTATCTGAATATTTAGAACCAGTAGAGGCTTTAATAGAATCAGATAATATTAGAGATGGTATCATGATATACGAACACGATCTTTGGGAATATTAATAAATGGGTATAAAAAAAGCTGCTTTCTAAAAGCAGCTTTTTTATTTTAAATTTATGTACTAAAAAGTGATTATTAGCCTATGTTTTTTATTTCATATAGAAGAAAGTAATAGTTGAACTTCTGCTTTGAATTGGTTTCCTCTATCTTCATAATTTTGAAATAAATCAAAGCTAGCACATGCTGGAGATAACAAAACTGTATCTTGTTTTTTTGAGTATAAAATGGCTTTTACTATTGCTTCCTGCATAGAAGAAGTTTCTAGTATAGGAATAGCTAAATGGGCAAAAAAGCTTGTTATTTTAGAATTATCTATTCCTAAACATACGATTGCTGTTGCATTTTGGGTTACAAATGGTAGTAAAGTCGTATAGTCATTGCCCTTATCTACTCCGCCTACTATCCATACAAATGGCTGTTTCATAGCTTCTAGTGCGTAATAAGCAGCATCTACATTCGTAGCTTTGGAATCGTTAATGAAGGTAATATCTTTCCAAATACCTACTTTTTCTAGTCTATGTGGGGCGTTGATAAAAGTCGCTAATCCTTGTTGTATTTGTTTAGGATACAAGTGGCAATAGGTAGCGATGGAAATAGCAAATAATGCGTTACAATAATTATGCTTGCCTGTGAGTGGTAATAAAGAAATAGGATATTCTATACCATTTACTACTAAATTATCTTTAGTATAATACGCATTCGTAGTATTATTTTCTAAACTAATGGTATGTACACTAGCTAAAAATTCTTTTGTACGAAGAGCATTTGCAGTATATTTATCTTCTTGCCAATAAAGTAAAATATCGTCTTTTATTTGGTTTTTAACAGGGCTTATTTTAGAATTAACGTACTCCTGCATATCGTAGTTATACCTATCCAAATGATCGGGAGTAATATTGGTAATTGCAAATAAGTGTATGCGAGTAGTAGGCATATCGTCTAGCTGGAAACTGGATAGTTCTAACACGTAACAATCTGGCTCGGTAGTATTTTCAGCGATTAACTGGGCAAAACTTTTCCCAATATTTCCTCCCATTTGTACTTTTATGCCTGCATTTTTTAACAGATGGTAGGTAAGAAGTGTAGTAGTAGTTTTGCCATTCGTACCAGTGATACCAATGATTTTTGCGGTGGTATAACGTGCAGCGAATTCTATTTCTCCAATAATAGGAATATTGGATTCTTTTACTTTTTTTAGGATAGGTGCTTTGTTTGGTATTCCTGGGCTTTTGATTATTTCGGTAGCTTGTAATACAATATCTTCGGTATGCTTGCCTTCTTCAAAAGGGATAGAATACGACAGTAGAAGGGCTTTATAGCTATCTTTTATCA
>JAYUJA010000048.1:0-8277 GCA_043765495.1 Bacteroidia bacterium | reverse complement strand
CTATCCCAAAAACAAAAGTAGGAAACAACCAACGAGGAACAAAATTTGACGATCCTACGTATGGTAACGTAGACCTAGAAGGTTATTCTTATGTATTGAAAGCAATGAAATCCATGAATACTTCTCAAAATGGTTTGCCTTCTTTCATGCAGCTATGCGATGGTAAAGAAATATACTACAACGAAAATACAGAAGTAAGTATAGATGGTGGACTTACCTACCATACCTACAGAGCCCTAGACTGGCAGCTACTACAAGTACCACCAGTAAGAGTAGTATACAACCCCGTAAGTGGCAAAGGAGCTTGTTTGAGTTTCTTGGCGTATGAAGGTAGTACGGAAGCTCGTTCTTTTAAATTCCGAGTAACATACAACAACCAAATAGTGTTTGTAAGTGATGCTATAACTTTGAATAACAATGAAGTGAATATACATTTGTTTTCTAGTAGTAACACATGCTCGGCTACCTCCACCAATGTTACCACTACTACATGCAGCAATGAGCCGTACACCTTCGGTAACCAATCGCTAAGTGCTAGTGGAAAATATACCCGAGTGATAGTAACTAGTGGTGGCTGTGACTCTACGGTACACGTGAACCTAACGGTAATACCTACTCGTAGCAGTACCAAAATAAGAAGTATATGTACAGGAGCTACTTATAATTTCCTAGGCGATATATTGAATACAGAAGGTACATACGTAAAAACTATCACTGGTGTGAATGGCTGTGACTCCGCTGTAACCTTACACCTATACGTAGTGAACCTAGCTGCAACACTTGCTACCCATAGCGATTCGCTGTTTGCAAATGCTGTACCAAATGCTACTTACAAATGGATAGACTGCGCAGATAATTCGGTAATAGCTCAAACTAATACGCCGTATTTCGTACCTGCTACCAATGGCAGATATAGTGTAGTAGTAGCGCCTAATGGTGCATGTTCGGACACTTCTGATTGTATTTCATTTACCAGAGGATCGACAGGTATCACTACTACGAATAATTTCTTTACTATGTATCCTAACCCAGCTAATGAGTACATAGAAATATCTAACAATGCTATAGCAGAAGAGATAAAAGAGGTTACTTTTTATGATTTGACAGGAAAACAACTGACTACCAAACAAAGTTCGTTACTAAAATGGAATACCCACGATTGGAGTAATGGTATTTATATCGTAAAAATAACTACTACTAACAAAACGTACAATCAGAAAATTAGTATCCAACATTAAAAGCATAGTATAACGTAAAAAAGCAGCCAAATGGCTGCTTTTTTTGTGGGAGGTTATTTAGTATAATACTTTTTTAATAACACTTTTGCGTCTTCCATTCCAAGGCTTGCTGCTTTTTCTAGATACTTTTTAGCTAATTCTTTCCACCCTTTATTATAAAACATATTACCTTTGTAGTAGTATAATAAAGGGTCATTAGGAGTATATTCAATAGCTTTCGTTAAGTCGTCGGATAATGTTTCGTCATATTCACCTTCTAGTATGTTATAACCTGCAATACCTCTTAATTTATATGCTTCTCCGTTATAATAGTTTATAGCAATAGCCTTGTTACAGTCATCTACTACTTGGTTATAACGTTGTTGTTTTAGATAAGCATTTGCTCTTTTTACATACAAACTACTTTGTCTGGGTTGGTCTTTAATAGCGATAGCATTGGTATACAATCGTATTGCTTGGTAATAATCGTTATTTTGCATTGCTATATCGGCTTTTTCAATAGTATTATTATCATAAAACACTGGATTATCTTTGGTTTTACTTGTTTTCTCTAACGCCCTTACATCTTTCCTCATATCTCTCATAAAAGAAGTATCCTCTTTCACTGCTCGCAGTGTATTGGTAGTAGGTTTAGTTTTTGGGGGAATTTCTTTTTGTTGATAATTCTCTGGTTCTTCTACTTCGATTTCTATTTTTTTCCTACCTTTATTTATCACTGTTGTATCTACTTCTACTGCTGACTGGGTAATAGTGGGGTTGTTTTTTTCTATAAAATCGCTTTTGCTTTCATATTTATTTGTAGTAGTAGCAGTATCTACGGGTTCTATTTCATCGGTATAAACAGGCTGTTTTTTGAATTCAGTATGTAATAGCAAAAATATACCGCCCACAATTATTACAATAAAACCAATTACCAGTTTACTACTGTTTTTACTTTGTTTACTACTATCCTTTTCGACGGCTATAGCAGCAGGTTTAATTTCCAATTTCGTTTGTATCTCGTTTTTTTTTAAGACTATACAAGGGCTGTATCGTGTGTTTATGGCATTAAAGAAATCTGTTACTCTACCTTCGTGGTTGTCATCTTGTACTTTACTTTCATAGTCTTGTATTTGCCATATAGCTTTGGATAGCTGGGAAAGATTGCCGCCACTACTTTTGCAGCTTTTTGCAAATATTTGGTAATTATTCGGGATTTTATATGTTTCATTTCCTGCTATTATATCATTATACATAGAAGATAGTAGGCTGTAGATGTATTTGGTATCGCCTGTACCGCCATAGGTAGCTATGCATATTCCTTTTATAGAGTTTTCTGTTTCTGTACTCCAATAGTAGCAATAATAGTATACTAACTGATTGTTGCTTTGTTCATCATTTTGTAAGTAGCGTACCCACCAAGGGTCAGAGGGGCGTTTTTTTATTAATCCATTGTAGGTTATATCAAAGTCTATGGTAGTGGAGAAAGGTACTTCTATGCCTTCTGGTGATTCAAATATTGGTTTGTAGTCGTTGGTTTTATCTAGTATATTACTAAAAAAAACAGGTGGCTGGGTAGGTGGTGGTGTCGTGAAGTTTTTCCAGGTAATAGTATTCAATAGTCCATTTTTTTGTACAAAAGTGCTTATTTGTTTGTCGCTGTTTTCTACGGGCAAGTATACGGATTCGTAAGCATCGTAATGGGCTTCGCTAGCTATTCTCAAAAAATCAATTATAGTACTATCTATATTATTATCAGCAGGTAGTATGTATATTGCTTTGTTTTTTTCGATGGGTAATGGAAAATCTTGTTGTAGTGTTTCTACTTGCAAGCTGTTCCATAATGGGTGTTCGTCGTATATGCGTAGTGTAGTAATATCTGGTATTTGTAATACGTTGTTTTGTAGGTTATTAGTATCGTTTATTAGCTTGGTGTGTAGGTCGTTTAGTATTTTGTATAGGATAGCATAATCTATTGGTCGGGCATTTTCTATTAGTATACTATTTCCGATACAGCTACCTGCTCGGTTATAGTTTTTTTCGCGTGCATAGGAGTAGAGGGCATAACAAATGTATAATTTATTATCCCTTACTTCTCGGAGTATTCTTATCAGTTTGTTGGTGGCGGGCACTTGGATACTGCTAGGGCTTAAGTCTAGTGTCCTATGCAAATACCCACCATTCAAAAACCCTTGTTGAAAACCGTTTTCATTCGTAGTAGCGAATGCCCCTATGTATTTATTAGTAGTCAGATTCATCTTTTTAATGAAATTATTTATTTACCTCCTTTGTTTTGACTTGTATCTTGTGCACTAGAACCATTTTTTTGTGTTGAGTCTGTTTCTTGTAGTGGGTTAGAGGTTGCTGCTGGTAGTGGGTTTGGGTTTTTCTTTGTTTCACCTACACTTTCCTTTGTTTCTTGACCTGCTTTCTTTTTTGCTTCATCTCCTTTTTTCTTTTCTGCTTTTGCTAGTTCGTTTGCGACTTCTCTTGTTTGTTTATTTATAGCTGCTGTATCTTTTGTTATTGCTGTTTCTTGTTGTCCTCCATCTTTTATTTCAGGCTTTACAATTGGTACAACCATTGTATCTATCTTGTTTACACTACTATTTAACGCAGGTGTTCCAGAATTTCCAGCATTCCCCTCCTCTTTTACTTTACTAGGAAATACCATTGTATACATAACAAACCCTAACCCTACTATTAGTAATGAAACCATTGCTAGTAATATATTATCTGTCCTTCCTGCTTTTTTACTATCTGGATCGGTGTTTTTAGAATGTTTCTCTTTGGTAGTGCTAGCAGTGGCGGTATTATTAGCTTCCAATTTCGTTTGTATCTCGTTTTTTTTTAAGACCATACAAGGGCTGTATCGTGTGTTTATGGCATTAAAGAAATCTGTTACTCTACCTTCATGGTTATCATCTTGTATTTTACTTTCATAGTCTTGTACTTGCCATGTAGCTTTGGATAGCTGGGAAAGATTACCGCCACTACTTTTGCAGCTTTTTGCAAATTTTTGGTAATTGTTCGGGATTTTATATGCTTCATTTCCTGTTATTATATCATTGTACATAGAAGATAGTAGGCTATACATATACTTCGTATCGCCTGTACCACCGTAGGTAGCTATGCATATTCCTTTTATAGATTTTTCTGTTTCTGTATTCCAATAGTAGCAATAGTAGTATACTAACTGGTTATTGCTACTGGTATCATTTTGTAAGTAGCGCACCCACCACGGGTCAGAGGGGCGTTTTTTCGTTACGTTGTTTGTTTGTATATCAAAGTCTATCGTAGTGCGGAAGGGTACTTCTATGCCTTCTGGTGATCCAAATATTGGTTTGTAGTCGTTGCTTTTTTCTAGTATATTACTAAAAAAAACAGGCGGTGATGGCGGCGGCGGTGGAGTTACGAAGCTTTTCCATGTAGTAGTAGCTAGTAGTCCTTTGCGTTCTACAAATTCAGTTATCTCTTTATTAGCATCTTCTATCGGTAAGTATACGGATTCATAAACGTCGTAATGCGGTTGAGTAGCTATTTTCAAAAAATCCTCTATGCTATTTTCTGCACTACGTAGTATGTATATTTCTTTGTTCTTTTCGATGCGTGTTATTGGAAGTTTATTTAGTTTTGCTACTTGCAAGTTGTTCCATAATGCATGTTCGTCGTATATGCGTAGTTTACTAATTTCAGGGGCTTGTAATACTTGGTTACTTACATTATTGGTATCGCTTATTAGTTGAGTATGCAAGTCGTTTAGTATTTGCCATAGGCTAGCATGGTCTATTATCCGAGCATTTTCTAGGAGTATACTATTGCCGATGAGAGTACCAGCTCGGTTAGAGTTTTTTTCGCGTACATAGGAGTAGAGGGCATAACAAATGTATAACTTGCCATCTCGAACTTCCCGCAGTACTCGCAACAGTTTGCCAGTAGCAGGTATCTGGATAGTACTAGGGCTTAAGTCTAGTGTCCTATGCAAATGCCCACCGTCCAAAAATCCTTGTTGTATGCCGTACGGAGCGCCGAAAGTAGCGAATGCTCCTATGTATTTATTAGTAGTTGGGTTCATAGTAGTAGTAAGTGTGTGGTGATTATTTCCATAGTCTTTCGCAGAAAGTTCCTGGGGTGTCCATAGGTATTCCTGTTATGTTTTTATAGAGCCATTTTGTGAGTATCTCGGCGCTTCGTTGGTCTATTTTTAATAAATCTTCTGTACCATCGTCATTTTGTTTAAAATTACCTACTGTATAGTACGTTCGAGCTAGTTCGTAGTTATTTACTTGGTTATTCGTCATAGGCATATTATTTATACAAAACTCTTCTAGCTCGTTGGCAGTAGGTTTTAGGGAGTCGTTGAAATTATATTTATTTTCTTGCCCTATATTTTCAAATCTGTCTTTGGTATCCCATTTCGCTATTACTAGTACTGCATTTATGTTATTATAATTATTTTTTTTCGATTGTAGATGGTGTAAAAACGATATCATCAGCGAGTCGTCGTCTTGCGCACTTGCATAGTCTGTCACGAGTATGAAGGTAAGAGGTATATTCGCATTTAGAAATTCTTCAATTGTATTGTCCATCGTTCCCCCTCGTCTTACTTTCACAAGATCATCGCCAGATATTTCTAAAAAAGTAAGATTAATTGGCTTTACTTTTTTAGATTTGTTATTCGGTTTGAATACTAGGTTTATTTCTATTACTTCCTGCTGCTCGGTACGGGTAGGTAATTTTCCACGTCTGATATTATCCAAAAAATCGAATAATAAAGCAGTAGCTTTTTGTGTATTTTTGTTTTTAGGATGTGGGCTTATAGTACCAGCCTGTGAGTTCATGTAATACAATAGAGTAGCTAGTAGCGCCGATTTTCCTTGCTGTGCTTTTCCAAAAAAGAATATGTAATTTGTATCTTTGTTTTGTAGCGGCACAGAACTATTAATAGGAACATAGTTATTATGACTTTGTTCCGAATTGGTGGAGGGTACTATGAATTTTGGAGCGCCTCCTACTGGGTTATTCTCGTTGGTATCCATCGTATTATCGTTGGTTTTAGTGATAGGGGTTATGAATTTTGGAACATTGTGTAGTGCATTAATTGGGGTATCGTTTTTACTTTCTTCCTCTGTATTGGTAATGAATTCAATTATAGGAACATCAAAATCATTTTTATCTATACTAGCAGCCCCTAAACCATCATCATCTGTATAGCTAGGATGTAGGAATTTTGGAGTGCCTTCGGTTGCATTGTTGGGAGTATCCATATTGTGACTAAAAGGAATGTATTAAATCAAGTTAAGAAAATTATTAAGAGAGTGTACCACCTGTTCTTGTTTGGAGGAATGTAAACCAGACTTTTCATGAATTCATCGATCAGTGAGTGTTTTTCCTTCGTTCTTATTGGGTTGGTTGTTATTACTACCACCATTGCCATTATTCTCCGTGAACAACCATACTAGTATAGGAGTTAGAAAATCCAACAATAAACAGCCAAATAGTACCATTATAGTATATATTCCAAAATTTTTAATAGCATCATTGAATGCGAATCCCATTGTACCTACATCAGCGGTCTCGGATACAAAAAGCTCTGGTTTGAATTTCTCTGAACCAAGTACTGTTTCAGATTTGGTAGCTATTTTATTATAATCTGTTACTCCACTTTCTATCAGCCCTTGTGCTATTTCTTTTCTTTCTTCTTTTTTTAGTTTGAAAGCTTCGCTTATTTTTTTATTGTATTGTAGAGTGAGAGCAGCAATTTCTTTTTTTAATTCTTCTTCTTGTGGTGAAAGATTTAACATCATATCATCTATTTGGCTCGACATTCTTTTTGCTAAATCAAGATAATCTTTGTCTTTTACGGTTAGTTCGTCTATTTTTACGCCTAGTTTTGCATTTATATCTTGTATCAATCCTTTTGCTTGTGTGCCTAGTCCAAGGTTTCCTGGGTCTTGTATCTGCTGGAATAGCTGTTTTTGTTTTACTTGTACTTCTTGTGCTATCTCTGGTGAGTATTTATAATTAAATTTTGCAGTAACCTTACTTTCTAGATCATTCATGGATTTTTGTAATGCGTGTAACTCGTTGTCATATATGCGTGTAGTCATGAAACGGGTATAAATAGCATTAAAATTTGCAGTAAAACATACAAAAGCAATGACGATATATAGCCCTACAAAAGCCTTAACAGGCTTGGATTCTATTTTTGCCTCTCTTATTTTCCAAGATAGAACCAGTAACAAACACGACAAAACAAACGAAATAATAATGGCAGAGCCTCCAAATATTTGCTCCAGTCCTATCCACGTTTGGTAAAAACTAATACCTACTAACAATAAGGCGATTACGCCTAAAAAAATATCCGATGCGTTTAAATTTTTCATAATAATTTCAATAAAAATAAATAAATAAAAACTTTCCTAGTACCAAGCTAATTAGGAAATAAATAAAGTGGAAAGCCGTGCAATTGGGCGGCTACATAGTATTTTTTAGTTACATAAAGGGAAGGGAGGAAAAAAATGAAACAACAAAAGTCCTTGCCACTTTTTTATAAAAAGCAACAAAGACACTAAAACACAAAAGATATAAAAAGCAAAGAAACCCCCACTGCTTACACAAAGTAGTAAGCAAGTAGGTAGAAGAAAGAAAGCAATAACGTATTTTATACGTAGTTGGTAGTATCATATAATCTGGATAAGGGAATTGCAAATATACAAAAATATATTTTACAGCCATAGTATAAACGGATCACGGCACGGCATTCGCTTTTAGACTTTCATTATTAATTCTCTGTAAGAGTTGTCAGCAAATGCTTTGAGTCGTTTTCTGTTTTTAGATTTTTTTATTGTAGTTTCATTGTCTAACATTGTGATTGCTAATTTTACGATTAAATTTGAATTTTCAATGGTTCTTTGATTTCTTTTAGCTTGATTGTCTTGTTTGAAAATCACATCTAAATTCCAATGTAAATTATTTTCAATTGCCCAATGTGAGCGTATAGATTCATTCAAAAGTCTAGCATCTGCTGGTAATGAACTAATATAATACCTAGCATTTG
>JAYUJA010000047.1:0-8326 GCA_043765495.1 Bacteroidia bacterium | reverse complement strand
AGGACTACTAATGACTAATGGAAGCGCAGCTGATGCCATCGGCCCTAATAATGATGCTGGAAATGGAGCTGGCAATGGATTACTTGGTTTTAGTTTATTAAGCGGACTTACGAATAACATAACCAAAGATGCTAGTATTCTGGAATTTGATTTTGTTGCTGGTCACCCAGGTGTAGAATTTTCCTTTGTATTTGGGTCAGAAGAGTACCTAGAATATGTAAATAGAGGCTATAACGATGTGTTTGGATTCTTTGTTTCGGGACCTGGCATTACTGGCTATCAAAATATTGCATTAATACCAGGTACTTCTGATCCTATCAGCATCAATACCATTAATAATATTTCGAATACTGGCTCGTTTTTATACAATGGAGATGGTACTACTCCCGCTATAAATACTACCATACAATACGACGGATTTACTACCCCGCTTACTGCACGAATAGACGTTACTCCTTGCCTTACCTACCATATCATACTAGCTATCGCAGATGTGGGCGACGATATATACGACTCGGGAGTATTCCTAGAAGCAAATAGCTTTGTAAGCCCTACCGTAAGCATAGAAAGACTAGTAATAGGTGGAGCGAATGATTCTACTATGTACGAAGGTTGTAATAATAGTTCTTTTATACTTACTAGAACGGGGTCGCTGTATTCGCCGTATCCTATTAACGTACAGTTTACAGGCACTGCCACCAATGGTGTAGACTATACTACCATCAATACTACCGTAGTATTTCCTATCAATACCAACCAAATAAGTATACCAGTAAGTAGTATCGTAGATAATAATGCAGAACCTTTGGAATCCGTAACCTTGGTGTTTTTAGAATCTAGCTGCCCTGTACCTGTCACCAAAATCAAAACCATCTATCTACAAGATCCACCACCGATGAACCTATCCGTATCGCCTGATAGGACAGTAATATGCCCTAACCAAAGCGTTGCTTTATCGGCTACTGTCACGGGGGGGATTGGCAGTTATACCTACGATTGGAATCCGAGCCTACAAGCAGGATCTACTATTAATGCTACTTCGGCACTTGGCACTACTACCTACACTGTAACCGTCACAGATGGGTGTGGACAGCAAGTAGGGCCATCGCCTGTGAATGTAACCCTAGTAGGCTATACCCCTATCAATACTACTGTGACACCTACTACTACCGCTATATGTGCAGGGCAAGAAGCTACATTACAAGCTACTGCCACAGGCGGGCGTGGAGGACTAACGTATAGTTGGAGCGATGGACTAGGCAGTAATCTACAAATAAATGTAAGCCCAGCTGCGGATAAAACCTATACTTTTTCGGCTACGGATAGCTGTGGTGTAACAATAAACGCAGACGCAGTAGTGGATATCGTGGTAGTAGAAGCAAATTTTAACTACGAATACATAGATAATAGAACAATAAAATTCAACAATACCTCTTCGGCTGATGCTACACAATGGGAATGGAATTTTGGAGACGCTAGTCCTATTTCTTTGCAGCGAGATCCTATTCACTTATTTGCAGATACTGGGACTTTTACAGTACAGTTAATAGTACGGAATGCGTTTGGCTGTACAGACACTATTTCACAAACTATTATCGCCTATCCCGAGTATAATTTTTATATCCCCAATACTTTTACTCCTAATCAAGATGCCCTGAATGAAGTATTCGTAGGAGCTGGGCAAGGCTATACCGCTACCGAAATGTATGTATACGATAGATGGGGAACGGCTATTTTCACTACTACTACACTACGCAAAGGCTGGGACGGAATGTACAAAGGCAAACTAGCAGACGATGGCGTATATACGTATAAAATAACGAATAAAACACCCGCTAAAAAGCAATTTCAATATACAGGAAAAATAGTATTAGTAAGGTAATGAAGAGATTATAAGCACAGAAATAATGATACAAATAATATTCTAACTGTTTTAATATGCTCCGTTTCGTTTTCTGATAAACCATTCAAGGCTTAATAATGCTAGTAATACGAAGAAAATTTCTTGTAAATTAATGAATTCTTTTATCTCTTTATGAATAAATGAAATAGGTTTTACGTCCTCTCTTTTTTGCAATTTATCCACGATAGTTAGCATATTGTTTACGGGTATTACTTCGCCTTTGTGCTGGCTTGCTAGGGCGGCTAATAGAGAATGATTGGCGGTGATATTTGCTTGTTCGATGAGGATAGGAGTAACGATAAACTCGCCATTTTGTGCATATTTTTTACCATTAAATTCCGTGCTAGCTTTGTATGTATAACTCCCAACAGGTAGTATTCCAGCATTCAATTTATAGGCTTTTTCTGTTTTACTAAACGTGTATTTGTATTCTTTATTTTTGGCATCTACTATACTCATACGTACTTCTGGCGTGTTTATAGCTTCGTAACTATCGTTGTATAATTCTGCATCAAAAAGGATATTTTCGTCCTCTTCTACTCTATTTTTACCACTTACTTTGAAATTCGTACGTTCCATTTTAAGCGACACATATTGGGCAGTTTTATTTACTAATTCATTGAATACTTCGTGGTTTTCATGCATTTCGTAGTCTGCTAGTCGCCATTTCCATAAGCCTTCACCACAAGTAACTGCTATTTTTTGTCCATTTTTCTCTGCAAAATACCACAACGGTTGTGTAGTAGGTACGCTACCTATTTTTTGATACGCTAGTACATTCGTCCCTGCTCCTGTGCTATACGTGCCAAATGGTGTACCCATCGGTGGGAAATAGCCTATCTCTTTGGCTACTCCATCGGCTAGTGTGAAAGTAGCAAAATTAGTGTTTAGTGTACCAAAAGCATCGTTTAGAGTAGTTTTATTTCCTGTAATACTTACACCAGTAGCCAGATTGTTAAAACCTGCTATGTTAGAAGTTTCGCCTAGTATGTACCATACTCCTATTTTATTTTGTTGGGCTTGGGTAATCCACTCTTCTGCACCAGAAAAATTCGTAGAAGGTAACTGATGGAATATTACTAAATTATAATCCTTGATATTCTTTTTAAAATCCTTGGCAGTAGCTACTTCTACTTGGTACAGTTCATTTAGTTCCAACGACTGTTTTATGGCTGCCATATCAGGGTGGGGTGTATTGCCGAGTACGAGTATTTTCTCCCTATTATCTATCACTTCTACGAATACTTCGGTGGTATTGTTGATAGTGGTTACCTCGTCTTTTATGGTAGTTAGTTGTAGGGTATAATGCTGCATACCAATATTATCGGCTTCGGCTCGGAACTCTACTGTTTCGTTGTATTCTTTACTATTTATATCTATGGTTTTAGATGCTATTTCTTTGCCATTCTTTGTTATACTTAAAACACTACTACTCCCTTTGCATTCATTTGCTTGTACGAGTACTTCTATGGGAAAATTATTTTTTAGATATGCTATTTTATTATTCGATACATGGGCTATGAGTACATCTTTTTGTATAGAAGGGTCACCAAGTGGCAAGCAGTAGATAGGGCATTTGAATTTTTCGGCGGCATAGATTGGTGAGTTACCTTTGTTATAAATACCGTCCGAAGCTAGTACGATAGCCCCTAAATTGCGACCGCCATACGTAGTTTCGATAGTAGTAAATAAGTCTGCCATATTGGTTTGCTTATCTTGGTAGCTAAAACCTATACTATCTTGCACCTGACTACCAAAGCTATAGGTTTTTACTTCGTAAAATTGTTGTAGATTAGCTATCAATTGTCGCAATTTTGCTGGGTATTGATTTTTGTAATAGCTAGCATCTTTGGTACTGATAAGGGAAGCAGAATTATCCTGTGCTACTACGATTACGGGTTTATCTACTTCGCGGGTGATGTATTTCAACAAAGGAGAAATAAGCAATAAAGCGATAGACGTGACTGCTAAAAAACGAAAAACATTCATGGCTATTTTCCAGCCTTTGTGTACCCCTTGTAGTCTATCCTCACGGGTGTATAAAAGCCAAGTATAAAGTATCCCTAGTAGTACGCAAGGGATAACAAAATAAATAGGATATTCGAAAAAAAGTTCTGCACCCATATAATGATAATAGCTAAACTGATAGGCTGCAAAGGTATTATTTTTTATCAAAAACGAACTTCATAATGTTGTTTTTGTAATCCTGTTTTAAAAATAGCGATTCCTGTATGGTAAAAAGACATGCTACAATTCACTAACGGACTTTCTTTTAAAACACTCCACAGTGTACTATTCGTGGCATTGGTATATATGGCATCTACCATGATACAGCTATGGTCAGGCATTTTTTGCAGTAGGTGTAGCAATTGTTCGGTGGATAGCGTATTATCTGTATTTATCCATAAAAAAGAAGACGGCGGATACTGCTGCCAAGTTTTTATATCGGTACAATAAATAGGAGAAATAATAGTAGGAAATAGCGATTTATCCACACTTATTTTATACACAGGAATAGTAGAGCAGTATGCACTCAAATAAGCGGTAGTAATGCCTGTACCTGTACCAATCTCAGTTATTTGGCTTGGTTTGAAAAAATTTAAAAACCTAAATACTAGTTCATTGTTTTTTTTATGTTGCGCATAAGTCATAGCTTGGAAAGAAAAACTTTTTTTAAATCCAAAAGAATTTACTTCCTTTTCTATGGCAGTATAGCAATAATATAACGCATCGCTATTCACTACTTGTGTGACTATCCCGTAGGCGTAAGGTGGCTGTATAGCATGCTTGCTAGAAGCAGTACAATACCACCACCAATAAGGTTTTTGAGGTACATTAGTTGGCATTAGTTGTTTTTTTTGGAAATAGAAGGCTGAAAAGAACAAAATATAAAGGCTCAAAATTAGTAAAAGTATTATCCACCGTATAAAAATTAATATCATAAAATAAATTACTTACAATAAACGGCTTACATACTTTTTAGAAAAAAATTTGTACAAATAAAAAAAATATCGTAATATTGCAACCCATTTTACTACTGACTAACTAGTAGTTTTATACTTATCTACAAAAATTTATTTATAATGAATAAGATAACAGACATCATGCAGGAATTCGTTCCCGTGAAAGACTTTCCTGCATTCAAGGCAGGTGACACCATAAACATAAGTTTCAAAATCAAAGAAGGCGACAAAGAGCGTATTCAGCAGTTTCAGGGAGTTGTAATTCAACGCAAGGGACATGGTGCTACTTCTACTGTTACCGTTCGTAAAATGTCTAATGGAGTAGGTGTAGAGCGTATATTCCCAATTTCTTCTCCATTCGTAGATGAAATAAAAGTAAATAGATATGGTAAAGTTCGTAGAGCTAGAATATTCTACATACGTGCTCTAACAGGTAAAAAAGCGCGTATCAAAGAAAAATACAGACCAAAAGTAGTAGCTTCTTAAAAAATATAAAAAAAGCACTTAACTCGTTTAAGTGCTTTTTTATTTTTACTACCTAAAAGAAAATATTTTATCTTTGTAGGATATATCAACGCAGTATGTGGCGAATTTTTTTATCTATTATAATTAGTATTTTTATGTGTATCAGCCCTGTCGTAGTAGTGAACGACGGCCATGGCTTGGTATCTAGTACTATGGTAGACGATTGCTGTGCTACTACCAATACCGAAGAAGACTGCTGCAACGAGCCTACTACTGATACCGAAGAAGAAAAACATTGCTGCCCTTGTGACCACCACCACCATACTACCGCTTGCTACCCAGTATTTAGTTTCGTAGCTACGCACCACCCTACCCTACACTACTACTTTGGCGATTATCCGCAAGTGGTGTCTTATCCCAGATTTTCTACTTCTACGTACCATTTTTATAGCGCTAGCCACTGGCAGCCCCCTCGCAGCTTAATTTAATTATTTTTAATCTTTCTTTTTAAAAAAATCATTAATTTATGTCTTTTTATGCGTCACCTCTTATTACTCATAAGTTGGGCTTTTTGCTATATCGCCCACTCACAAACTACGCTGGATAGCCTATATGGCACAGTAGTAGAACAATCCGATAATATCCAAACTCCACTAGAAGGAGCTGTTATATACTGGCAAAATACTAGTGCCACCACCATGACCGACGAATATGGCAAATTTCAATTACCATATACCAAGCAGTCGCAACACATCGTAGTACAGTACATAGGCTACGGACTAGATACCATATTCGTGCCTAGTAGTAAGGCAAACAATGCTATCAAAATAGTGTTATCTATACAAAATACTACCAAAGAAGTAGTGATTATAGAACACGTATTTAGTACTAAAATAAGTACCCTAAACCCCTTAAAAGTAGAACAAATAGGCGAAACAGAGTTCAAAAAAGCAGCTTGCTGTAACCTTGCCGAAAGTTTTGAAAATACACCTACCATAGAAGTAGCCTACTCCGATGCGATGACAGGGGCAAAACAAATACAAATGCTAGGCTTGAATGGTATATACGTACAAAATATGTATGAAAATGTGCCATGGATACGCACCGTAGCCGCGAATTATGGATTAAGCTTTGTACCAGGTATATGGGTGAAAAACATTTATCTAAACAAAGGAACAGGAAGCGTAGCAAACGGCTATGAAAGCATCACAGGGCAGATAAATATGGAATTAAAAGGCTATGCCGCCAAACAAAAAAATGAATTAAATGTGTATCTAAACAACCAAGGAAGGTTAGAAGGGAATATTTTATTACACCAAAAAATAAATAAAAATATGCGAAGTAGCTTATTTCTGCACGCAAACTCACCTTCTCGAAAAATGGATAGCAATAAAGATAATTTCTACGATAATACTATTGGTCATCAATACAATGTACTCAATAAATGGGATTGGAATAGTGCCAAAGGGTGGGAAGGACAATTCGGTATACAAGCTATCCATGATCTAAAAACAGGCGGACAAATAGCTAGTGATACTACACTTTGGACAACTAAAATGCTAGTCAAACGCTTGCAAGTATATTCCAAAAGTGGCTATGTATGGAAAGATAACCCAAATAAAAGCATAGGGCTGCAAGTAAGTAGCACTTACCACGACCAAAAAGATAAATTTGGTACTATAAATTACGATATTTTAACTAAAAATATTACCCTTAACCTCTTGTTCCAAACCTGCTTAAAAGAACACCATGAAGAGCATAACGATAGCCTAGAAGAAGAACATTGTAGTAATGAAAAACCACCGCATATATTCAAATTTGGGACTACAGTAGTGGTAGACAATTATACCGAATTTTGGAAAAACACACGCACTAAACGTACCGAAAAAGTAGCTGGTGTATCGAGTGAGTACACCTTTACAAAAAATAAAATAGCCATAGTAGCAGGCATACGAGTAGACAAACACAACCTATTTGGCGTACTGCCTACTGCTCGCTTGCATGCAAAATACAGCTTCAACCCTACTACTACATTGCGGATAGCAGCAGGAAATGGGTATAGAACTACCAACATAATAGCGGATAACATGGGGCTACTTGCTAGCAATAGAAACTGGACAGGACTCAATAATACGAAAACTTACGATCTAGAAAGTGCCTATAACGTAGGGATAAACATAGTAAAAGAAGTAGAAATAAGCGGCAAAAAAGGAGTAATAAGTATCGATTTGTATAGAACACAATTCCTAAAACAAATAGTAATAGATAGAGAAAAATCGGCGCAAGATGTGTATTATTATGCCTTAAAAAACAAGGAATCGTATAGCAATAGTATACAGTTACAACTGGATTATGAACTAGCAAAAGGATTAGACATACGCCTAGCATACCGCTACTACGATGTAAAAACTAAATACGATAGTATAGATGCGATTACCAACCCATTTATTTCGGCACACAGAGGCTTTATCAATGTAAGCTACACTAGCCGTAGTAAATGGAGTGCAAGCTTCACCAGCCAGTTTATTGGCAGCAAAAGAGTACCGCCTACTACTACGAACCCAGTAGCCTACCAAGCAGTAAATAAATCGCCTTATTATACATTGGTAAATGCACAAGTAGGCAGAGATTATGTATGGGGAAGATGGTATGTAGGAATAGAAAATGCACTAAATTATACACAGAAAAATCCTATTATAGCTGCCGATAAACCGTATAGTCGCTACCTAGATAGTAGCCTAGTATGGGGACCTATAAACGGTGCACAGGTGTATACAGGAGTAGTGTATTTATTTTAGAAAAAATCCCTTATTCATAAATAGCTTCCGTCCTATGGATACAGTTTTTTATTTGGTAGTCCGTCTAATGTAATGTTTTACAATTTAGATTGTAATTGCAAATAAAGTATTTTATTGCTCTGATATGATTTTCTAGTGATTTGGAAAAGCTCAATGTTTTTCTAACTAATCTAGCAGCTCTTTGCCTTAAAGTACAG
>JAYUJA010000046.1:0-36468 GCA_043765495.1 Bacteroidia bacterium | reverse complement strand
ACAGAAGAACGACCGAAAAAAGAAGTTTTACAAACGATATTTAAAAAGTTTGCCAAAGACTACGGCTTTGCTGTTTTCGTTGATACTTTACGCATTTTTCCGATTTTAGAGGATAATAAATTCACTTTCACTTATGAGGTTACGGGCTTCCGTTGTAACAAAGTGGATAAGGTTTACATAAAAACCGTGTCAGGAAATTCGAGTTTTACAGACTTTCTAATTTTTTATCAAAAAGATGAACCGACTTTGAAGGACGAGCCAATTTATGCGATAGAAGAAACTAAAACAGATGACAAGGAAAGTAGAAATACAGGCGTTTATCAACGTTGCAGCAAATTTGTTTTCATACAAAGTTACTACCCAAATGTGCGGAAAGTAATGCTTTACAATTTACAAATTGACCAAAAAGAAACGCCAACCTCGACCTACATTTTTGGCACGAGATTACTTTTGACTTTGGGCGTAGAAATTTTAGGCAAAAAGTTAGATGCAAAAGTATTTACACCATTCAAAACTGTTGATGAAATCATAGATTTGAAAAATGATATGCGAAAAGCACCAGTAGGAAATGTGCCTATTTTGCTAACAAAATCAAAGACAAAAATTGAAGTTTCGGGCAGACTTTTTAAAAGTGGTGGACTTTCACACGACCCAAATATAGGTGCTTTGAGCATTATTTGTGCGGTTTTACGGCAACTTGGTTGGAAACAAAAAATTGAAATTACGCAACACGGACTTTTGCAAAAACACGTTGGTAAAACCAATAAATTCATTCAAATTGCTAATAAGTTAGACATTTCTTTGCACAGTTTGGCTGTTCCAAAAGCAGAAATGAATAACGATTATTGGAAATACGACATAGACGGAGAAAAATTAGGAACAATTTTTATTCATTTAGTAGTGGAGAATTTCACACAAGGCTATTCGATTTTCGAAAATCACGCAGGTTGCGAAAAAGGGTATTTCATAACAAAAAGTGGCGAACATATTCCACTTGAAAAATACAAAGACAGAGCAAAATATAACAGTGGCGACAAAGAGCAAATTGTGCATATTCCAGACTTGATTTTGATAGATTTTGGACGTTCCGAAGTCGTAAATGTAGAAGGGAAAAAGTACAAATTCAGACAAAATGGAATTGACGAACTCAACAATTACGACTATATTGAGCAGAATTACATCTTGAAACATTATCCAAAATTCAAGATTTTGAGGACAGTCGTTTTGTACGGAAGCACCGAAGAAAAAATAATTGAAATTGAAATCGGCTTTTTGCTTAACGAAAACGGACAACTAATTTTAGGCGTAAAAGCCCCAAAACTATTCCAAGACGCAATTACAAACTTATTGGACTTTTGGAATTAAAAATTCTTCCATCACTTTCAAATAAAACAACTACCACCTCCCATACCTCCTTCTTTTACCTCTATTTTTCTTGTTAGACAAACGTTTTATAGCGTAGGCTCTGTCCCCAGCAGTAGGGATAAGGCTCGTGGTTAGTATTCTTTTTTCTACGTCGGGGCGGGATATTCTACCTTGTAAGTATTTTTCTACCATACACCGTGCTATGGGTACTGCCCACGTAGCTCCAAATCCTGCATTTTCTACGTATACTGCGATGGCTATTTTGGGCTTGTCCATAGGTGCGAATGCGATAAAAATAGAGTGGTCTTTTCCTTGTGGATTCTCGGCAGTACCTGTTTTTCCACAGGCTGGTATACTATCCATACGCATACCCGTACCTGTACCCATCAGCACTACATTGCGCATGCCTGCTACTATTTGTTCGAAGTGTGTAGTAGCTATGCCTACGTATTGCTTGGTAGTATAGAGTGGGTCTATGTATCCACCTTCTACCTTGTGTACTACGTGGGGTATGTAGTAGTAGCCCCTATTAGCGATAGTAGCACAATAATTTGCCATTTGTAGCGGGCTAGTTCCTACTTCTCCCTGCCCTATTGCTAGCGATATTACGTTCGACGAACTCCATACTTTGTTGAAACGCTTGTCATAAAATTCTACACTGGGTATATTTCCCTTCGTTTGCTGTGGGAAATCTATTGCTAATCTTCTGCCTAGTCCGAATTTGTCCAGATAATTTCGCCATACTTGGTAGCCTTCTTGGGTAGTAGGGTATTTTTCTAGTATTTCACGAAACGTGTTACAGTAGTACGCATTACAAGAAGTAGTAATGGAGTAGTTCAAGGCAAGTGGCGAGCCGTGTCCATGGCAGCCTACTTTCCTATTTCCCATACGATAGCCGCCATAGCATGAGAATTTTGTTTCGGGCGTGATTACTCTTTCTTGTAAACCTATAAGTCCATTCACTAGCTTGAAAGTAGAGCCTGGTGGGTAACTCGACATAGTAGCCCTGTTAAAGAGTGGTTTCAGACTATCGAGTAATAATTTTCGGTAATTTTTGGATTTATCTTTTCCTACCAGTAAGCTGGGGTCGTAAGTAGGGCTAGATACCATGGCTAGTATCTCACCTGTTTCAGGTTCTATGGCTACTATCGAGCCTATTTTATTTTTCATGAGCTGCTCCCCATATTCTTGTAAAACTGCTTCTATGCTACTGTATATATTTTTGCCAGGTATGGCTATGGTATCGTGTATGCCGCCTTCGTAACTACCTTTTTCATTGCCTTTGGAATCCACTATTCGTAGTTGTACACCTCGCTCGCCTCGGATAGTAGTTTCGTAGGATTTTTCTATGCCACTAAATCCAATCCTATCGCCCATTTTATAATATGGTTTTTTTCTCAAAATAGAACTATCTACCTCACTTACATAGCCTAGCAACTGGGCTGCTATGTTTTTTGTATAGATTCTTTCGGTCTTAAATTTAGCATAAAAACCTGGGAATTTATATAGTTTTTCTTGGAATGCTAGGTACGTACTTTGTGGGATATTGGCTTCGAATACTTTCGCCAAAGTAGCGTATTTCATATTTTTTATTTCTGTTATTTTTTTGATGTACGTTTGCTTGGATATGTTTAGCAATACACAAAAATCCAGCGTATCTATTTCTTTTGCATATTTAGGGATTACCATCAAGTCGTAAGCGGGGCGGTTGAATACGAGTAGCTCTCCCTTTCTATCGTAAATAAAAGATCGGGGTGCGAACTCTGCTATTTGTTTTAGTGCATTTCGTTCTGCAGCGAGTCTATAATCGTCGTTTATTAGCTGTAAAAATACAAGTCGGATAATGAATATTATGCCTATGAGTATGGCTATTCCTGCTATTACAAAAGGTCTATCTTGGTATAAATTCTTCATGTTTATTACGTAAATCTTTGGACTGGATTAAAAAAGCTATTAGGACGATAAATACAGTAGTAAATACACTATTGGCACTGGTTCGGATTCCAATATCTACAATCCTTGCAATGTTAAAAAATTCTAGTAAATACAGATTAAAATGGTGAAATAGTGTTCCTAAAAATACATACAGCCCAAACCTTGGGAGTCCCATGCTATACACCGTAGGGCGAATTTCGTACTGCAATACATCTTTATTAGCTAGCCCTACTATCAGCAATGGGCGTATAAAAGCCAAAGTAGTACATGCAGAAGTATGAATGCCGTAGCTGCCTGTGAGAAAATCCATCGTCAATCCTGTGACGAAACCTAGTACCAATACGCCAATAGCAGGCAGATCAAAAGGAAGTGCTAATAGAACAAAAATATAAGGCATAGCATTGAGCCATGAAATATAGTCTATATGATTGATTACTAATACTTGCAAAAGCAAAAAAGCAATTAAACGAAGAAAAAAAGAGGGCAGGATTTGTAACATCGTATTTTGTAGCGAAAATAACCAAGAACTGCAAATATACTTATTTCTTAATTTATGTATACTTAAAACGATAAATAATACAAAAAATTGGGTAGTAACAGGGCATTTATGTATCTTTGCATTGTTCTATTTTATGTATTTTATTTTTGATAAAAAAATGCCCAATCCGACCATTGCTTTAATAGATAATTATGACTCTTTTACCTACAATTTGTACCACTACCTAGATGCCTTGTATCCTAGTACTATAACAGTATACAAGAACAATGAATTAGAAATAAATGAATTACAAAAATACACTACTATCGTACTATCGCCAGGGCCAGGATTACCAAACGAAGCGGGGCTTATGCCGAGCATTATTTCGGAGTATTATGCCACCAAAAAAATACTAGGTATTTGTTTAGGACACCAAGCGTTGGGTATGTTTTTTGGGGCAAAGCTTCGGAATCTGGAAAAAGTAGTACACGGACAACAAACCAATATTCAAATACTGCAAAAAAGCGGCTTATTTCAAGGAATAAACAAAGATAATACCAAAGTCGCACGTTATCATTCTTGGGTGATAGATATGCCTTATTTGAGCAAATATACCACCACAGCCATCGACGAAGATACCAGCAACATGGCTTGCGAGCATTCCGAATTACCAATAGCTTCGGTACAGTTCCACCCCGAATCCATTTTAACGCCACTAGGCAAGCAAATACTAGCAAATTTTTTTAAAACCAGAATTTAACTTACATTTTACACTAAAAAATTACATTTCCCAATGTCCATTCTTCCTTACCAAGACCAAGCCGACACTAAAAAAAAACAAGTAGAGCAAATGTTTGACAATATAGCTCCCAAATACGACGTACTGAACAGAATCCTGTCTTTACGCATTGACGTGCTGTGGCGCAAGAAAATGGTGCGTATTTTGAGGAATCACAACGCTGCTATTGAGAACATTTTGGACGTAGCTACTGGAACAGGCGATGTAGCATTAGCATTAGCCGACCTGAATCCCAAAAAGATAGTAGGTTTGGACTTATCCTCCAAAATGCTAGCGGTGGGAGTAGAAAAAATAAAAAAAGAAAATTTAAGCCAGCTAATCGAAATGGTGCAAGGCGATTCCGAAGCATTAGTTTTTCCTACTGCTACTTTCGACGCGGTGACCGTAGCTTTTGGCGTACGAAATTTTGAAAACTTATCCAAAGGTTTATCCGAAATGCACCGAGTGCTGAACAGTAACGGCATACTGATGGTTTTGGAATTTTCTAAACCAACTATTTTTCCTATCAAACAAGTATACAATTTTTATTTTTCTACGTATGTGCCTTGGTTAGGAAATAAAATATCCAAAGACAAAGGGGCGTATAGCTATTTGTACAAATCGGTACAGGCTTTCCCAGAAGGAAACGATTTCATAGAGCAACTAGCAAACACTGGATTTGAAAATATACAACAACGTAGATTATCTGGCGGAATCGCAACTTTGTATTGGGGAATCAAAAAATAGTTTCCATTCCAAAATAAGCAAATTCTTTTTTTTTCTTTTTTAAATAAATAATATCTCTTTAAATTTAAATCTTATTACTTATTATTATAGGGGGTGTTAGTCTAGCGTTTTTGTTAGTCTAGCTTGTTAGTCTAGCAAAAAACTGTTAGTCTAGCCTGTTAGCGTAATAAAAATTACCCTTGTTAATTTATTTATTATGAATTAATTACGGCTCTACTAACAAGCTAGGAATTTACGCTAACAGGCAAGCCCAAAAAATCGCGTGAAACAGCGTTACTTGTTAGTCTAGCTTGTTGATATCAACACCCTGCGCGTGAAACATGGTGTTTCACGCGTGGAACAAAGTGTTTCACGCGATTTTTAAAATGTTTCACGCGATTTTTTTGTTTCACGCGATTTTTTGCCTTTGCTTGTTAGTCTAGCAAAATGCACATTATCAGTATATTACAAAAACACCTGCGCGTGAAACAAATTTTCGCTTGTTTCACGAAAGTTTCACGGATGTTTCACGCGTAAAGTATTCATTAATAATAGTTTGAAAAATGACTTTTAAAAAACACCTGCGCGTGAAACAAATTATTTTTGTTTCACGCGCACATAAATGCCTAAAAAAGCACTATTTTGTACAGATAGTACACGAAATTCAAAATTACACTAACACCCTGTCTAAAATTTGATAATAGTGTAACTACCTTATTATAAATAATATAAAAAAATGCCTGCGCGTGAAACAAGCTATTTTGTTTCACGCGCAGGCAACTATTTATAAAATTAGCTCTACTAACACCCAAACTACTATTTACGCTAACAACTTAACTATCTTATTATGAATTAATTACTATTTACACTAACATTCTGAATTTCTCTACTAACAAGCTATTGAAAATTTACACTAACAACTTAAATCACTCATTATAAATAAATTACTATTTTCACTAACAAACAAGTAAAGTTGTACTACCACTCAAACTACTATTTACGCTAACAAGCAATGAAAAATTACGCTAACACCCTAAACATCTGTACTAACACCTAGAAAATTTACGCTAACAAGCAGTTGAAATTTTACACTAACACCCAAACTACTATTTACGCTAACACCTTATCTATTTAATAATGAATGATTTATATTTACGCTAACACCCTGAAAAAATTACACTAACAAGCAGTTGAGAATTACACTAACAAGCAATGAAAATTACGTTAACAAGCAATAAAAATTACACTAACACCCAAAACATCTGTACTAACACCTAGAAAATTTACGCTAACAAGCAATGAAAATTACACTAACACCCAAACTACTATTTACGCTAACACTTTATCTATTTAATAATGAATTATTTATATTTACACTAACACCCTAGAAAATTACACTAACAAGCAGTTGAGAATTACACTAACATCCTAAAAAAATTACACTAACAAGCAATAAAAATTACACTAACACCCAAAATTCCTGTACTAACACCTAGAAAATTTACGCTAACACCCAAAACATCTGTACTAACACCTAGAAAATTTACGCTAACAAGCAGTTGAGAATTACACTAACACCCAAATTACCATTTACGCTAACACCTTATGTATTTAATAATGAATTATTTATATTTACGCTAACAAGTAGTTGAGAATTACACTAACACCCAAAACATCTGCACTAACATCTAGAAAATTTACACTAACACCCTAAAAAATTTACGCTAACACCCTAAATTCCTGTACTATTACAAAAATATTATTTTCGTGAAACAAGTATTCTGTTTCACGCGTACACCAATTTTTAATTACTAACACCTTAAAAATAAATGAGTCTACATAAGCTAGCTCTTATACGCTATAAAACCATAGATGAATGCTTACAAAATTACTATCGTACATGGACACTGGACGACTTGATAACCAAATGTAGCGACGCACTATACGAGTACGAAGGTATGCGTAGCGGAGTGAGTAAGCGCACTGTACAAGCGGATATACAGCTAATGCGTAGTGATAAGCTAGGTTATAACGCTCCTATTATAGTAGTAGATAAAAAATACTATACCTATGAAGATAAAAAATATAGTATCCAGAATAGTCCTATCAACAAGCAAGATTTACAACTGCTGACAGAAGTAGCTAGTACATTACAACAGTTCAATTCGTTTGGCTACATTCCTGAACTAGCAGACTTGATTACCAAGCTCCAAGATACCATCTATGTACAAAAATTCCAGATGAACCCAGTGATTCATTATGAACATAATACACAATTAAAAAACTTGTCTCTTGTTCCGATTATCCATAAAGCTATTATCCAAAAACACACACTTACTATTACCTATCAATCTTTTACGGCACTGGAAGCTAGTGAGTTTTTATTTATTCCTTATCTACTAAAAGAATACCGTAATAGATGGTTCGTACTGGGGCGCATGCACTCCTCGAATAAGGAAATACTATGGACACTCGCCATGGATAGAATACAGCACTTACAAGTAGAAGATACTACGAACTATATCGCACCACCAGTAAGTTTTGATAGTACTACTTATTTTGATGATATAATAGGCGTATCCAAATCGCTGGATCAAGCTTCTACCAAAATAGTGATAGAAGTAAAAAAGCCAGACGCTTATTACTTAACTACCAAACCCCTGCACCTATCCCAAGAAATAGTAGAAGAAAAAGAAGCTAGTATCGTTTTTAGTATAAACGTGATTCTGAATTTTGAGACAGAAAGAGAATTATTGGCATTAGGAGAATGTATGAAGATAATTTCGCCTACCTATTTAATCAAAAAAATAAAAAAACGCCTAAAAGCTAATGTAAACCAGTACGAATAAAATCCAATTTAAAACATAAAAAGTTATCTATATTGTGTAAATAATCCTTACTTTTGTATTTCAATTACTAACTATCATAAACCAATGAAAAAAAGATTTTTTTCTGCCAGTATTTTACTATTAACTAGTTTTTTATTACAAAGTGGCTGTGTCCCAGAAGAAGAAACATCTCAACCATCTCATATGACTACTGTTAGCGATAATTCTGTAAGAATTAATGATAATGGAACTGGTGATATAGAAAACTATGGAACAGTCCCAGCACACGTTATCACTACGAATACTGTATGGGAAGATGTATTTGAAGATCCTTTTATGGTAGATTATGTAGTGAATACCCATGTATTAGTTAGCTCAGGAACATTCACTATTAAACCAGGAGTAAGGATACAATTTGCAAATAATAAGTCTCTTCAAGTGAATGAGAATTGTAACCTTAATATAGTAGGTACACAGGTTAAGAACATTTTATTAGAAGGGCAAATAGCAACACCAACGTGGTGGGAAGGTATCAATACCCGTACATCTGGAGCAATTATTAAATACGCTAATATTAGTCATGCGGATATAGGAATAAAAGCTAGTCGTGATGTTAGTATCTTGAATAGCACTGTACAGCACTGCGCGATATATGGTGTACAATTACTAAATGGTGCATCGCTTACTAATTTTACTACTAATACAATAGCTTATTGTGGTACGCCTATGGATATACCAATGCCAGCAGTGAATCAAATAAGTGCTTCTACATAGTTTGTAGCTAATACAAACAATCGTATAGAAGTGAATTCAGTTGATGGCTTAAATCAAAATGTAACTTTTAGTGCATTATCTATACCGTATTTAATGAAAGGGAATAATTTGAATGAATTTTTAATAATGAAAGGAAATACCATAAATAATGTTACCTGTACTTTTGCACCAGCGGCAATCCTAGAAATGACTCCTGGGTTATACATACAATGCAAAAATGGTGTATCTATAAAAGCAATAGGAACTCCTACGCAAAAAGTAGTATTTAGAAGTAAAGCTGGTACTACTGGTAGATGGAATGGATTTGTACTTAATAATAATATTTCGACAGATTATCAGTTTGATCATTGTATTTTTGATGGAGGAGGAGGAGTTTCGGGGTATTCTGGTATGCTAAATTTTGTACATGGAGGAAGTGTAATTAATTCTCAATTTAATAATAGTGGACATTGTGGTATTTATACTGCATCTCCAGGTTCTTTAACACAAAATAATAACACTTTTATAGATATTCCTGTAGGAAATATTTGCCAATAATAAGGTATACTTATTTAGAATCTAAAATTTAATTAAACATAAATATTTCAATGGACTAAAAAATTACTGTTTTTTAGTCCATTTTTTTCTTTTTATAGTAAAAAAACACTTACTTTTGTATTTCATTACTAACTTACTATTTCATTGCCATGAGAAAATTATTATTATTCTGTAGTGTATTGTCTATTAGTATCGTATTACAAAGTGGCTGTGTAGCAGATACTGATTCTGAACCCATTTCGCCCGTTGTCACTACGCCTACCATGGTTAATTCTAATGGATCGGGATACGTAAATAACTATGGAACAGTGCCAGCGCATCTTATTAGTAGTAACACTATTTGGGAAGATGTATTCGCAGACCCTTCTATGGTGGATTATGTAGTAAATACGCATGTAATAGTAAGTGCAGGAACATTAACCATAAAACCAGGCGTAAGGATACAATTCGTTAATAATAAATCTCTTACTGCTAACAATGGCATTATTAGTGCAATAGGTACAGCTTCTAATCCCATATTACTAGAAGGACAAACTACTACACGAGGTTCTTGGATAGGCGTATCTACCAATAGAGCAGGATCTACTATCCAACATGCCCAAATCCGCCATGCTATAACAGGCATACAAGCAACCGACAATATTAGTGTAGTGAATACTACCATAGAACAGTGCCAAAACTATGGCGTACAACTATTAGAAGGGGTATTCGCTACTGATTTTAGTAATAATAAAATAGCGAATTGTGGCATTGCTATGGATATAATAATACAAGCCGTGAGCCAAATAAATGGGTCTACCCAATTCATTAATAATACTCAAAACTATGTACAAGTACACCCTAATGGTTCGCTAGAAGGCAATGTGATGTTTAATGAATTATCTATTCCTTACCTAATGCAAGACGATGGTAATTTTGTAATATCCAAAGGCGCATCTGTAAATACTTCTACATGTACTTTCGCACCAGGAGTGGTAGTAGAGTTCCCACCTAACCAAGCTATTACATACATGGGTGGCGTATCCGTAAAAGCAATAGGCACTGCAAGTAAAAAAGTAGTATTTAGAAATAAAAACGGTGCACTGGGTAGATGGAAAGGATTACGAATATATGGCAGCAATACGAATCACCAGTTTGAGCAGTGTATTTTTGATGGTGGTGGAGAAATGGGTAGCCTAGCCCCAGCAATGGTGAACTTTTTGGCTTCAGGAAATACAAGTGTGACTAACTCCCAATTCAATAATAGTGCAGCATGTGCTATCTACACTAGTAACCCTAACTCTTTTACGCAGTACAACAATATTTTTACGGCTATTGCAGGAGGTACAAATATTTGCCAATAAAACCATGTACGATTTATTCTGCGAAGTACTGCTACCTCTTCCTCTTCCCAAAACATTTACGTACCGAATACCAGCGGACTGGGCAGACGTGGTACAGCCTTTATTACGGGTAATAGTACGGTTTCAAAAAAGTAAATTATATACTGGGATTATTGTTTCTATCCATAAAAATGCTCCGCTTACCTACCAAGCAAACTATCTGGAAGCTATCCTAGAAACTACGCCTATCATCACTGCACAGCAACTAGTGTTATGGGAATGGATAAGCAACTACTACTGGTGTACCCTAGGCGAAGTGATGGAGCATGCTTTATTATCTTCCCTAAAACTCCATGGCGAAAAACAAGTAAGCTTATTGGGTTCTTATTCCAAAGACGACTCCTACACCATTACACAACAGTCCATACTAGAAGTAGTAGAAGAAAAAGGTTCTATTTCCTTAAAAGAATTGATACAACTAGTACCTGTACCTACTACCTACCAAGCCATAAAACAGCTTTCAGACACTGGCATACTCGAAATAGTAGAGCAAGTACAAGACAAATACAAACCTATATGGGAGGATTATGTATATATTCCAGAAGAAATAGCAGCAAACCTAGCACCTGTTTTTGAAAAAGTAAAGCGGTATCCAAAACAAGAACAACTACTACTTTGCTATTTACAACTATCCATCAAGATAATAGATAAAAGACTAAAAAAGAAAGACTTGCTTACCGCAGTCACGGATAGTGAAAGTAGTATTAAAACATTGGTAAAAAATAATATATTGTGTATAGAAAAACGTCAAAAAAACCGTATTCCACATTATACCAAAGAGTTGCAAGACTTGCCTACCCTATCTACTATCCAGCAAGAAGCGTATGAAAGTATAAAAAATTATTTTGAGAAATCCAAAACTGTATTATTGCATGGTATCACTGGATCTGGAAAAACAGCCATCTACATACAATTAATGCAAGAAACTATACAGGCTGGAAAACAAGTACTATACTTACTGCCCGAAATTGCACTATCCATGCAATTGATTACCAAACTACAAGCTTTTTTTGGAAATAAAATACAAGTATACCACTCGGGCTATAATACGGCTTCGCGAACAGAGATATGGTACAAAGTAGCCCAAAAAGAAGAAATAAATATTATATTAGGAACCCGTTCTGCGTTGTTCCTACCGTATACGAATATAGGGTTAGTGATTATAGATGAAGAACACGAAGCTAGCTATAAAAGCAACGATTATGCCCCTCGCTACCACGCCAGAGACATAGGAATAGTACTAGGCACGCAGCACAAAGCAAATATACTACTCGGATCAGCCACGCCATCTATCGAAAGTTATTACAATGCGTTAGAAAATAAATACGGATTGGTAACCATAAAAGAGCGATTCGGGGAAGCTGTATTACCTACTATTCATATTATAGATATAAAAAAGGCACATAAAGAAAAAACAATGCGCCAAGATTGTAGCCCAGAACTACTAGCTGCACTCACTACTACGCTGAAAAATAACAAACAAAGTATTTTATTTCAAAATAGAAGAGGTTTTGCTCCTATACTAGAATGTCTTACGTGTGGGCATACTCCTTCATGCAAGCATTGTGATACTACGCTTACCTACCATAAATATATTCCAGCTCTGAAATGCCATATATGTGGTTATCAGATATATCCTACTCCTGCATGCCAAGAATGTGGTAGTACAGAAATGAAATTAAAGGGCTTTGGTACAGAAAAAATAATGGAGGATATGCAGCTAATATTCCCACAGTCGAAAGTAGCTAGACTAGACCTAGAAACTACGCGCACCAAACAGGCATATCAGGACATATTAAACGCAGTAGAAAATAGAGAAATAGATATACTAGTAGGTACGCAGATGGTAACGAAAGGGCTTGATTTTGAACATGTTACCAATGTAGGGATATTAAATTTAGATAGTTTGTTGCATTATCCAGATTTTAGAGCTATGGAGCGGGCTTTTCAGCTAGCAGTACAAGTAGCAGGCAGGGCAGGGCGTACCAAAGAAGTAGGCAATGTATGGATACAGACTTACCAACCTACTGCTCCCATCTTACAGTATATACAACAGCAGGATTTTATAGGATTTTATAACTACGAGATAGAGCAAAGAAAAATATACCAATATGCACCATTTTATAAATTAATAGAAATAACCTTGAAGCATATAGATAGTAGCGTGGTACGAAAGTCGGCACAAGAATTAGTGAATCTATTACAGCCTATTTCACTTTTTAGTACTTTGGGGCCTAGTACTCCAGCTGTGGGGCGTGTCCGTAATTTATATCTGCAAACCATTATCCTAAAATATACCAAAACTACGAACAGAGAAATACTAAAACATGAGTTGCAGGAAAGTATTCGTATTATCCGCCAGCAAAATGCGTATAAAGGCATATCCATACAAATACAGGTAGATGTATAAATTTTTCTACATAAAAAAATAGATAGCTATTTCTAACTATCTATTATTTATATATATATAAATATATTTATATATTAATCTAGTATGATTCTTTTGAAGGCTTTATTTTGCCCGTCATTTATGGTAAGAATATAGATACCTTTTGCTAGATTATTTATTTGTAAATCATTCATCAACAGTTGTTTATTTTTTGAGATAGTAGTGCTAATCAAAGTGCCTTGTAGGTCGTGGATACTTAATTCGATAGCTTGGTTAGAAATAGTTTCTAGGTACAAATAACTAGTGGGTGTAACTGGCATAGGGTATATTTCTGCTCTCAAGCGGCTAGAATTAGTTTCTTGTATGCTTACATAATCAGTAGTTATACGTGCGCTGTCTATGATTTGGTTTTCTTGGGGCTGGTCGTCGATATTCGTTATCACGGTTCCCATAGTTTGTATGACAGCAAAATTATCGGTCACTATGCCAAATACTGGATAATTAGGATCTAAATAAGTATTATTTTTTAGATTAATATAAAACTCGCTACTTCCTGTGTTTGGTCCTGCATTCGCCATTCCCAAAGACTTTTGTACATTACTGGTATTCGTACTAAATTCGTCCATTATGTTTGGTATAGTAGGAGTGAAAGTATTATCGGCATACTGATAGCCAGCTTGTACCACAAAATTATTAATTACCCTATTAAAAATAACATTATCGTAAAATTTGCTTTGTACTAAATTCTTAAAATTAGTAGTAGTGATAGGCATATACGCATCGTATAGCAGTGCTTTAAAAGTCCCTTTATTAGTAAAAAACGTAACTTGTGTTTGTGCTGTAGCAGTGGCTATACTAGTGGATAATGCTAGTAGTGTAAGTAATTTTTTCATGTAAATAATGAATAGATGGTAATAATGAATAGATTTTAGTTAGTGACAAAGGTAGTATTTAATTTTTAACTTAAAAAGAAGAAAAAGCAGTAAAATCGTGGCTAATAATGGCGCCATCTTGCATTTGTATGGTGCGATCGGAAGCTTTTGCAAAATCATTGTCATGGGTCACTGCTATGATGGTTTGTCCAAGTGTTTTGGTAAGTTCTTGAAATATATCGAACACGATAGAGGTATTTTTTGAATCCAGATTTCCAGTAGGCTCGTCCCCCATGATTATTAGCGGGTCGTTGATGAGCGCTCTTGCGATGGCTACTCGTTGCTGCTGACCGCCAGATAGTTTGGAAGCTAATTTTAGTGCTTGATCTTCTAATCCCAACATTTTTAGTCTATTGTATGCTTTTTCTTCTATTTCTTTTTCAGAATATTTACCTAATCGTAAAGCGGGTATCATCACATTTTGTAAGCAAGTAAACTCGGATAGTAAGTAATGAAACTGGAATACAAAGCCTATTTTTTCATTACGGATAGCTGCTAACTGATCTTGCTTATATGCCGAAACTTTTTCATTATCGATGTATAATTCTCCTTCGTAGCTAGTGTCCATGGTGGATAGTAGGTAGAGTAAAGTAGATTTTCCGCTTCCTGATTTTCCTATCATGGTTAGAAATTCTCCTTTATTTACTTCAAAAGATATATCTTTTAGTACTTGAAACTCGGTAGGTTCGTAGAAATATTTGGTTATGTTTTCTGCTTTTAAAACAATAGTAGGGGTCATAAAAAAGGGGGATAAAATTATTTTCTAAAAATATCTACTGGATCTATATTCGCAGCTCGGCGTGCAGGTATATAGCCCGCTAGGAAGGTCACTACTAATCCGAAAGCTATGCCTCGCAAAAATACTACTAGCCCGAATCCGATAGGAAAAAATCCAATATCTCCTCCTACATAAATATTAGATACGATGGTAATGAATACACTAGCTAGTAATGCACCGAAGGTGACTCCTATGCAGCCAATGATGAGTGCTTGTAAAACAAATATTCGGATAACGTCCTTGCCTTTGAATCCTATTGCTTTTAGTATTGCTATATCGTTTATTTTTTGAGATACTGTCATATTTAGTATATTATAGATGCCGAACCCCGCTACCAGTACTATGAGTATGGATATAGAGCTTATGATGATGGAGCGCATCTTACTAGCTGCCATCAGGGTTTCGTTAGCACTTTCCCAGTCTTCGGCTTTGTAATGGGTGATTGCCGACATTCTACTAGCAAATTCTTTTGCTTCTTTGTGGTTGGTGATGCTTACATTAATATCCGTGATGTAGGTATTATTTTCTTTTAATAACTGCTGTGCAAAAGCGATATTGATATAGCAACGTGTTTTATCCATCGCACTATTATTCATTTGGAATATGCCTACTACTTTCATGCTTTGCTGTATGCCTTTGGAGGATGTAGCGCTTACATTATCGCCTACTTTTGCACCTATTTTTTTTGCTATTCCCGAACCTAGTACTACGCCATTACGTACTTGTTTGAGTTTTTCTAGGCTACCTTCTACTACGAATCTTTTTAGGCTATACATCTGTTCGGCTTCATTGGGTAGTATTCCTATTGCTTGTCCAGGTATCTGGGTGCGCCCTATGTTGTAGAATATGCTTACATTGAGCTGGGGTGCTACTACGGTTACATCTGGTTGTTTTTTTAGAAAAGCGATGAGTTCATTCGGGTTGGTTATGGTATTACTTTGTGGCGAAATCCTACTATTTACGATAATAGGTACGGTGTTTTTATCGGTATTCTCGATGGGTTCGCAGGTTACTTCTTCTTTATAAATTCGTACTGCTGGGGTGCTTCGAAATATGCCGTCCGTAGAAGCCTTGTCAAAGCCTGCTAATAAAGAATTTTGAAATATATACACTGCTATTCCTAGTATTACACCTAACGCCGCTATGGCAGTCAGTTTTTTATTCGAGGTAATGTAGGTGAAAGCGATGGTAGTATTGATTTTGTTAGAACTAGCCATATTTATTTCTTTTTAGGTTTTAGAGGAACGAGTATGTCTTTATCTGTAATGCCGCCCAGTACTTCTATCCATTCCGAAGATACGATGCCAGTAGTGATAGTTTTTATGCTATCATTTTTTAGGGTGATAGTATTGCCAAATCCCATGTAAGAGCGAGGAATCAGCAACGCATCTTTTTTTTCTTTTATGGTGATATTTGCTTCTAATTGTGTGCCTGCGATGGTAAAATCCAATGTATCTGTGAATTTTACTTTCACAATAAAAGATTGCGTGTTTTCGTTAAAAGAAGGAAGTATTTCATATACTAGTCCTTTGTATACTTTATCGGTTTTGGTATTTAGTTGTATGGCTACTTGCTGGTTTAGTTGTATTTTGCCGATGGAGTTTTCATCTACACTTAATTTTGCATAGATGGCGTTTGGATTACCGATAACGGCTATTACATCGCCTTTGCGAACAAATTCTCCTGCTTGTTTTATTTTTTTATACACCTTACCACCTACTAGTATTTTTACAGAATTGTAGCTACTTGCTATCTGGTTTACTTGGCTGATGCCTTGCTGTGTGATATACTGCTGCTTGGCTTGTAGCTGTATGCTTGCGTATTGTGATTGTAGGGCTTGTAAGTTTCCTTTCGATGTTTGTAGGGCTAGTTCTGCATTTTCATAATCTAGTTTAGAAGCACTTCCAGTAGCGAATAGGCTTTTTAGTCTACTACTTTGTAGTGCATCTTGCTGCATTTTTTGGGTGAGGGTTGCTATATTGGCTTCTATCTGCTTCAATGCTGGGGCTTGGCTGGTTACGTTTATTTCGGATACTTTTAGTTGTTCGCCAGCTGTTTGTGCATTTACTACATTTGCTTTATTATCTATGTAAGCTACTGTTTGTCCTGCATTTACCATATTTCCTTCTTGTATAGATAGTTGGGATATATATCCATCTGCTTGTACAGTAAGGTTATAGGTGTTTTCTGGTTCTAGTACACCAGTAGCGAATACTAGTTCTGTAATGGGCTTATGGATAGGTTTTACTTCCAGTGCAGTGGCAGCGTTGTTACAGTTAGAGAATAATAATAATAATCCTATGCTAGGAAAGAGGGCGTATTTCATACGAATGAAACTATTTTTGAATGTATTGAACAATTTATTAAACAATTGTTTAATACTTTTGTTTAACTTTAATGAAAATAAATTATAATTATAGACATGGAACTTACGAAAGATAAAAATACAGAAGATAAAATAAAAGAAATAGCAAAAAAAATATTTGCTCAAAAAGGTTTCGCTGCTACTACTATACGCGATATAGCACTCGAAGCTGGGGTAAATGTCGCATTATTGAATTATTATTTTAGGAGTAAAGAAAATCTATTTAACATTATTTTTGTAGATAGTTTTGTACTTGTTTTTGAGAAAGAACAGCAAATTTTAGAAGACAAAGAGTTAGCATTATTTGAAAAGATAAACTTATTCATTGCTAATAAGATTGCTTTTTTGAAAGATAATCCAGCTTTGCCCTTGTTTGTATTGAGCGAAATGCGAGAGGCAACTGCTATTGATCAGTTAAAGAAACGAGGATTTGATGAAGCTTTTTTTCAGAATAAAGTATTTGAACAACAATTAAAAAAAGCTATTCATAAAAATAAAATAAGAGAAATATCCGTCCAAGAGCTTAAAATATACATTATAAGCTTAATTGTTTTTCCATTTTTAGCCAAAGATATGATTATAAATATGAGCAAGTTAGCAAAAAGTGAAGCCAGTTTTTCTTTTGAAAATTACATAGCTACCCATCAAAAAAGAGTACAAGAAACCGTTTATTTATACCTAAAAAATATATAACCCCATGTCCTTCAAAAGCCTACTAATAGCACTAGTAATAAGCCCGTTATTGCCAGCACAAACGCTTGTATTACAGGATTGTATAGCACTCGCTATGAAAAATAATGATCAAATAAAACTAATAGAACTAGATGCCTACCTCAACGATTTGAAAGTGGAAGAGACGAGTAAGCTGCTATATCCTCGCCTTACTTTCAATGCTGGCTACACGTATAATTATCAACTACCTAAACAGTTTTTGCCAGCTAGTACTTTTGGTGGGCCTGCTGGTACGTACAAAGAAATTACTTTTGGAGTGCCACATACTACTACCACCAACGTGCAAGCTAGCCAGGTAATCTATAATAAAACGATATCGTATGGTATAGAAAAAATAAAGGCAGCGAAAAGTCTTACGGCTATACAAATTCAAAAAACAAAGGAAAATCTTGCTTATCAAATAGGTATACTGTATTATAATGCCCAGTCTATCCAATTGCAAAAACAGTTTTTAGAACAAAGTATTACCAATGCCGAAAAGTTACTGTTTACTACCAAAGAAATTTTCAAAAGTGGTAGAATAAAAGCTACTGACGTAGAGCAGGTAGAGCTAAATAAAAAAATGCTCACTAATCAAAAACAACAATTAGACATAGCGTACAAGCAAATATTAAACAATTTGTCTTACCTACTAAATACCAATGACACGATTAGTATCGCAGGTGTGGTATATCCGAATTTGCCTACTAATGAATCGAATACCGGTTCTGGTACGAATACCGATATAGCATTACTCGACCAGCAAGAAAAACTACTAAACCTCGACTTGCAAGGCTATCTATACGAAGCTTATCCTACTATCACAGGGTTTGCGAATTATAACTACAATGGTACTGGCAAAACTGGTGCAGATGCTTTTTTTAAGTTCATACCTTCGGGTGCAGTGGGCGTGCAGCTATCGGTAAACCTGTATGACTGGGGTTTGTATAAAACTAAAAAAGCCCAAAAAGCACACGAAATAAGTAAATTAACGTTACAAAAAACAATCATCGAAGATGGGCAGCAAAAAGACAAGAATAATGCTATTCTAAAAATAAAAAGCATAAATCAATCCCTAGCTTTGGAGAAAGAAAACATACAACTAGCCCAAAAATTAATAGAAAAAGCACAAGAGCAATACCAAGCTGGTATAATAGCTATACCCGAAGTAGTATCGCGTGAGAACGTACTTATCCAAGTCCAAAACAACTATGTACGCCAGTTTATAGATTTGAGAATAACGGAATGGGAACTAAAAAGAATAAGCAATGAGTTAGTAAAAAATTAGCAGCAAATAAAAGCATTCGTTATATCGCACGAAAAAAAGCAGTTAAAACTTTTTAACTGCTTTTTTGGTTTTATAGTACTATAAATAAGCCTATGCGTTATCTGTATCCGTATCTTCTACTACTACTGGAGCTTCTGGTGCGTCGATTACTAATCTACCTCTGTAGTACAAAGCCCCATCTACTTGGTAAGCTCTATGGCGTAAGTGTACTACTCCAGTGGTGCTACATTTGCTCAATGTTGGTAATTCTGCTTTATAATGATTTCTTCTTTTACCTCTACGGGACTTGGATAATTTGTGTTTAGGATGTGCCATTTTCTACATCTTTAATTTATAAGTGAAACAATATTTTAATTTAATCTAAAAAATTCTTTAATGCGCCCCATCTAGGGTCTATTGGCTCTTCTACGATGGGTGTTATTTTGCGTAATTCTGTTAAGATTTCTTGGTTGCAGTTATTTTTATCTACCAGTCCTTCTTCGCAGGGTATGAATTTCATTGGCAAATTTAGTATAATTAATTCATAAAAAACCTGTGCCAACTGTATTTCGTGATCTTGCGAGCTTACGATGATTGCTTCGTCGTCTTCAAATGGTTTGTCGGTTACTTTTCCTACTATTTTTTTGAATAATTGAATTGGGTAATCCACGGTACTGGTACATCTTGCGCATTCTACTTGTAACGTCCCTTCCATACTTACTTCTACTCTAAAATGCACGTTATTTATTTTCTCTAGCTCTAGTTCTACTTTGATATTTCCAGTACTAACGATATCGGTACTTATTGCTTGAAAAAAATCGGCATGTATTTCAAAATCGTATTCGTGTATGCCTACACTTAAGCCTGTATGTGGAATGCAATATGCTTGTAATATATTCATCATTCTATTTCTACATAATAAAAGGGCTGCAAATATACAATAAAAACGATACTTTTTATATATTTTTAGTAACTTTCTGTAAATAATTAATTTTTATAACGATTTAATTATTTATGTGTATAATTTTTCTGAAATTGCTATTACTAATGCACTACAAATATACAACATTCGTAGATACAAATCCAGAAAAAAAAGCTGCCTCTATTGCAATAACAGAGGCAGCTTTTTATATTCTATAATGGGATATACTATTTTACTTTTTCGCCTTTTACTTTTGCGATGATTTCTTTTGCTACGTTATTAGATACTGCTTCGTAATGTGAAAACTCCATCGAGGAAGATGCACGTCCAGAAGTGATAGTACGTAATGAAGTCACATAACCGAACATTGCACCTAGTGGCACCTTTGCTCTGATTATTTCTGCTCCAGCTTTGGAATCTGTTCCTTCTATCATACCTCTTCTACGGTTCAAATCTCCCATTACATCTCCCATGTATTCATTTGGGGTAGTAACTTCTATTTTCATGATTGGCTCTAATAACACGGGTGTAGCTTTTACTGCTGCTTCACGGAATGCCATTTTTGCGCATAATTCAAACGATAGAGAATCCGAATCCACTGCGTGATACGATCCATCTAATAAACGAACTTTTAAGTTTTCGATAGGGAAACCTGCTAGTACGCCATTTGCCATTGCCGCTTTGAATCCTTTTTCTACAGATGGGATATACTCACGAGGTACATTTCCACCAGATATTTCGTTTACGAATTGTAAGCCTTCTTTTTCTGCGTCTACTGGGCCTAATTCTACTAGTATATCTGCGAATTTTCCTCTACCTCCTGTTTGTTTTTTGTATACTTCTCTATGTTGTATTTTGGTGGTGATAGCTTCTCTGTACGATACTTGTGGTGCTCCTTGGTTACATTCTACTTTGAATTCTCTTTTTAGACGGTCTAGGATAATTTCTAGATGTAGCTCTCCCATTCCTGAAATTACTGTTTGTCCTGTTTCTTCGTCGGTATGTACTTTAAAGGTAGGATCTTCTTCGGTTAATTTTGCGATAGCCATACCCATTTTATCCATATCTGTCTGTGTTTTTGGCTCGATAGCGATACCTATTACTGGTTCTGGGAAGCTCATCGATTCTAGTATGATAGGATTTGCTTCATCGCATAGGGTATCTCCTGTACGGATATCTTTAAAACCTACTGCTGCTGCAATATCTCCAGCTTCGATACACTCTACTGGGTTTTGCTTGTTGGCATGCATCTGCATGATACGAGATATACGTTCTTTGTTTCCAGTACGGGTATTGAGTACATACGACCCACCATCTAGCTTACCAGAGTATACTCTAAAAAATACTAGACGACCTACGTAAGGATCGGTCATGATTTTGAATGCTAATGCTGCGAATGGTTCTTTTACGCTTGGCTGTCTGGTTACCAATTCATCTGTTTTTGGGTTGATACCGTTGATAGCATCAATATCCAATGGTGAAGGTAGGTATTCCATTACTGCATCTAGCATAGTTTGTACGCCTTTGTTTTTGAAGGCAGTACCACACATTACTGGTACGATGGACATGTCTATTACAGCTTTACGAATTGCTGCTTGCATTTCTGCTTCGGTAATAGAGTTAGGATCGTCGAAGAATTTTTCCATCAAGTTATCATCGTAAGAAGCTACTGCTTCTACTAGTTTACCTCTCCACTCTTTTGCTGTTTCTAGTATATCCGCTGGGATTTCTATTTCTGTGAATGTCATACCTTGTGTAGCATCGTCCCATTTGATAGCTTTAAAGTTAATCAAATCTACTACGCCGATGAATGTTTCTTCTGCGCCGATTGGTACTTGCAACGGGATAGGATTAGCGCCTAGACGTTCTCTAATTTCTTTTACTACGTTAAAGAAATCTGCTCCTGCTCTGTCCATTTTATTTACGAATGCCAGACGAGGAACTTTATATTTATTTGCTTGTCTCCATACTGTTTCGGATTGTGGCTCTACTCCTCCTACTGCACAGAATAAAGCTACTGCTCCATCTAGTACACGTAATGAACGTTCTACTTCTACTGTAAAATCAACGTGACCTGGTGTATCGATAATATTTAATTTGTATTTATTATCACGATAATGCCAAAAAGTAGTGGTAGCTGCAGAAGTGATGGTTATGCCTCTTTCTTGTTCTTGTACCATCCAATCCATAGTAGCAGCTCCGTCGTGTACTTCTCCTATTTTGTGGTTGATACCAGTGTAATAGAGAATACGCTCGGTAGTAGTAGTTTTTCCTGCATCGATGTGTGCCATGATGCCAATGTTACGGGTGAAAAACAAATCGTTACTCATAATCTGTTGTTTGTAATTATATTAATGAAATTTGTTGCAAAGATAGTTATTTATTGTATGTTATCCAATTCTAATTTCCATTTTTTTTCATTCATTCCATCTTCTTGTAATAAGGTAACGGTAAGGTTTTTTTTCGTTAGTTTCTCTATCACCCAAGTTCTATTTAGGGTAACGGTAGTGGTAGTTCCGATGCTGAACGTGCCGAAGGTATATAGTTTCTTTTTGCCATCTTGTAGCTGCCATTGTCCTAGGAATCGTAATTGCCCGTCTTGGCTAAATTCTTGGTAAGATCCTTGGTCTTTGAATTCAATGTAGGAATAAGGGAAGTAAACGGATAGTACGGAAGTAGATTGTTCTAGGTCATTGAGTGCAAATTTTACTGGTTTCCATTTACCTAATAATCTGCTTTCTGGGGTTTTTAGAGATAATCCTTCGTCTTGGGGGTATTTTTTACATCCTGTATTTAGTAAACAAAAATGTAATAGTAGGAAAGCTATACAATATTTCATGGTGTTTTTGTTTTTTGCAAAGGTAGTAATAATTTTGATAGTGGATTATAAACTTTATCTTACATTTGCAGCCCTATTATGCAAGGCTTGTCTATGTCTATTCCCATCATTACAAAGGATATGAAAAAAGTACTTATTATTACGTATTATTGGCCTCCATCAGGCGGATCTGGGGTGCAGCGCTGGGTAAAATTCGTAAAATACTTGCGGGATTTTGGATATGAGCCTATTGTATACATTCCTCAAAACCCTGAATATCCTGTAATAGATGCTTCTTTGGTGGGGGATATTCCTGCGGGTATCACTATCCTTACACAGCCTATATGGGAGCCTTTTCATTGGTATAAAAAAATAACTCGCAAGGATACTACGCAGGCTATAAAACATGGTGTAATATCGCCTAGTATGCACAAGAATTGGAAGGAAAGGCTAGCGTTGTGGATTCGTAGTAATATATTTGTCCCTGATGCTCGCATGTTTTGGATTCGCCCTTCGGTGAAGTATTTAAGCGAGTATTTAGAAAGCAATGATGTAGATGTAGTAGTAAGTACAGGCCCGCCACATAGCTGCCATCTTATCGCAAAAGCCATTAAACAAAAAACCAATATCCCTTGGGTAGCAGATTTTAGAGACCCGTGGACGCAGGTATATTTTTTTGAGCATTTGAACTTAACGGATTGGGCTAGAAACAAACATTATACCCTCGAAAAACAAGTGGTAGAGAAAGCGGATAGGGTGCTTGGTGTAAGCAAAAGTATGTATGCTACTTTATCTACACGTACTACTGCTATGCAATATAGTGTACTTACGAATGGGTACGATGCTAGCGACTATCCTAGTATTGCAGTAACAAAGCGTAAAAAATTTACATTAGCAAGTATTGGTATATGGGCTGTAGCTCAAAATACACCTAACTTATGGAACGTACTAAAAAAGTTAGTGGTAGAAATTCCTAATTTTGGTGATAATCTGGATATTGCTATCATAGGAAGTGTAGCTCCTGAAATACAAGCCATACTACAAACAATAGGGTTAGATAGGTATGTTACGTATACTTCTTATATCCCACACCAAGAAGTGAGTAAAGTACAAAAAGAAGTACACCTATTATTAATATTGCTGCCGAAAAGTACTATCGTGGATAACGCTTTTATACTGTCTGGAAAGCTATTCGAGTGCCTTGCGGCTAGAAGACCTATTTTGGTGTGTGGTACAGAGCCTCATTTTGATATTGTGGAAATAATAAAACAAACGAATAGTGGGCTATGTGTAGGTTTTGAGCAAGAGGAGGAGCTGGAAGAATATATTTTATCTTTATACAATAAATACCTTTCTGGTGAATTGAACAATGATTTGCCTGATAATACAAGTGTACAGAAATATACTCGCAAAGCTCTAACAAAGCAACTGGCAGAGATATTAGATGCAGTGATTAAACAATAATTTTTTGGAGTATTATTTGCGATAGTTATCGTCGGTAAGGGTATGCAGGAATAGTTCTATTTCTTTTTTTTCTTGGGAGGTAAGTCCTAATGGTTTTTGTAGGATACTGTCTCTATTTATGCTATTATGTATTTTAGTACTAGGATTATTATAATATTCTATTACTTGTGCTAGGGTTGTAAAACTACCATTGTGCATGTATGGGGCGGTGATAGCTGCATTACGCAAGCTGGGTACTTTGAATTTGCCTATATCTTCTTTTTTATACGTAATAGCATAGCGTCCCTTGTCGTGCCATTCTTGTGCATTATACAGCCCTATGTTACGAAATTCATTGCCTGTAAAATCAGGGCTAAAATGGCAATCGAAGCATTTTGCTTTGCCCATGAATAGTTTTCTACCTCTTTCGGCTGCACTGGAATAGTGGCTAGTATCTTCGCTATTCATATACCTGTCAAATGGGCTACTACTGCTTTCGAGGGTACGTTCGTAAGCGGCTATGGCGAGTGCTAGATTTTCGGAAGTAGGGGCGTTTTTGAATACTTTTTTGAATACTTTTTTATAATAATTGGAAGTTTGTAGGCGTAGTATAGCTTGGGCGATTGGTAGGTTCATCTCGTCGGCGTTGGCTATTGGGAATAGTACTTGCTGTTCTAGTGAATTGGCTCTTCCGTCCCAAAAAAACAATTCTCTATTCGCCATATTGGTAAGCGCTGGGGCATTACGATTGCCTACTTTGCCACTCACGCCTTTGCTGAATGCTACGGTATCCGAAAAAGCTTGCGCAGGTATATGGCATGAAGCACACGAAATAGAAGTATCTAACGACAGAATAGGGTCGTTAAATAGTTTTTCTCCTAGTTGTGCTGCATTTTTAGGATAATCCCTAACCTGAAAGGCGTATATGCTACTTATTATAGCCAAACATACGAACCATTTGTAGTACATTTTATTTGCTTTTTTGTTGGATAAGTAGGTTCAAAGCGTTTGCTTCTGCGGATTTCCTCATTTTTTGTAATGTTATTTGTTTGTTTTCTAAAGCTCCTAGGTAGTTGGTATCCAGTGCTATGGCTTTATCAAAATAAGACAAGGCAGTAGGATAGTTTTGTTTATCATAGAGATACATGTAGCCTAGGTTGTGGTAGCCTTGTTTTGCAGTCGGGTAGGCAGATATAAAGTTTTCGTACAGTACAATGGCTTTATTGGTGCTGTCTAGTTGTTGGTAATAAAATGCTTTGTTGTATAAAACTCCTGGTAGAGCAGGTTGAATGGCTAGGGCTGCGTCGTAGTAGTAGATGGCTTTTTTATCCAAGCGTGCAAGGTATATATTACCCAATTGTTCGAATGCGTCTACGTATTTATTATCTTGTTCTATGGTAGTTTGGAAGCTAGAAATAGCGGTGGCTGTATCTTTTAGCTCTTTGTATATCATTCCTTTTATAAAATAGCCTTTGGGATAGTTTTTGTTTCTACGTAGCAGCCTATTGCAATAATTAATAGCTGGCTGGTACATTTGTACATATAAATGTAGTTCTGCGAGTTTTACTAGTGCTTCGGTATCGGTGGAGTCGGCTTGTAGTACTCTTTCAAAGGACTTTTTAGTAATACTTGTTTTATTATTATTAAAAGCAATATTGGCTAATAGTCTGTTATATTCTTTGTTGGTAGTATCTATATTTACGGCTAATTGTGCATCTACAAAAGCGGAATCGATGCTTTTACGATCGTAGAATTGTTTTGCTCTCAAAAAATACAAATTAGCATTTTTAGGTGTTTTTAATAATTCTTGGGATAGCTCGTAGGTATCCATCTCGGCGGGTAGCTTGGTAGCAGTATTGCACGAAGCTATTCCTATTAGTATGCTTATTATGAATAAAATACGTGTCATTGTTTTTTTGCTTTTATAGACCAAGTTACTACTATTTCGGATACTACAGTACCATCTTCGGTAGTGCCAGTGGCTTTGGTGATTATTTTTACTCCTTCCCCAGTGCTTTCTGTTTTTTGTACACCTTTGTGTATAGCTTCTGCATCTAGGCAAGTAAAATAGATGGTAGAGGTAGCTTTTTTGGTGAATTGTGCTTGAAAATCCACTACTAGCATGGATATTTTGCTGGTACTATTTTTTGTATAAGCTGTGACTAATACGCCAGTTGCTAGCTCACCTGCCATGGCTTGTACGCCAAAGTACATGGATTCGAATGGGTTTTTGTTTAGCCATTTGAATGGTACACTTACTACGGATTTCGTGGGTGTAAGCTCTTGTATACGTAAGCCTGTAAAAAAGCCCAATGGTAGTTTGCCTAGAAAGAATATTTTGCTATAAAAAGGGGATTGCAACTTACGTGCTAGTTCTTGTGTGGAAGGATTCCAAGTCATCTATACAGTATTTAGGGAGGTAAAAATTAGGATTATTATTTCTATTTAAAAAAATCTTCTATCGTACTATCTAGGCTTTTTTTAGGAATGGTAGGCGTTTCTTTTTCCTTAAAAAAATCTTCTATACTATCTTTATTCGTAGTAGCGGGAGGAGTTTTTGTATTGGTTTCAAAAAACGTTGTTATTGCATCTGCGGTAGTGTTATTTTCTAGTATAGGAATTTCTACTGCTGGCACATTGGTAGTAGTCGTAGTAAAAAAATCTTGCACCATAGATTCTACATTTTTGGGTTTTTGCTGTGTTTGTTGTTGTAGATTTTCTATCATCGCCTGTTGTTTTTTTCGTTCTGTTTCGAGTTCTTTTTGAGAAGCAGAAGTATCCAATTGCAACGCGGCAGCTATCTTTTTTTCGTGGCGTTCTTTTTGTGTTTTTTCTTGTTCTTGTATTTCTTTTTGTATGGCAGCGGCGGCGATATTTTCCGTAGCATTTCCCATCATTTTATCGTACTCGGCATCGAAGCTATCTTGGTGTATATTGGCTTCTAGCTGTTTGTGGGCTACTTGTGCTTCTAGTTCGTCTAACACGCTATCGGGCATATTTTCCATTTGCTGGTTGATATGTTTTTGGCTATCTGCTACTTGTAACTGCGTGGCTAGTACATTGCCTTTTACTACTAATTCTTGTAATTGTAATTCTTGCTTGTGTATTTGGGCTTCTATTTGGTGGATAGACTGGCTTACGTTTTGGTGCATTTTGCTAAAATCTTTTATCTGCTCGTCCAGCATAGTTTTTTGCTGCAAGCATTGCCCCGCTTCGTTTTCCTTGCCTTGTTTTAAGAATAAACTAGCTTTTTGGTATAATTCTTGGGCTTGATAGGTGTATTCTCTGACTTTTTTTTGTACGTCTTGCTCGCATTCTTTTGTTTGTTGGAGCAGTACTTTATTTTTCTGAATTGCTTGCTGTATTTCCTTTTTTATGTGTCCTAGTGCTTCTTGTGGAGTAGGCTCATTAGGAGTTATTTCCTTGGTGTTCCTACTATCTAATGCTTTTTTGAAGCGTTCCCAAATACCTGACATAAGAGTTATACTTATTTTTTAATAATAAATACAAAAGTAACCAATTTAGTCGTAATAAAAGAAATAAATAGCTATTTTTTTATAAAAACTTTCACTACATTTGTGTTAGTTAGTTAGTTAAAAAAAACAAAATAAAAATGCGAGCAAAATACATCAATCCATTTACGGATTTTGGGTTTAAAAAACTATTTGGCGAAGAAGCTAGTAAACCATTATTGATAGATTTTTTACAAAACTTATTACCTGAATTAAATATTATTTCTTTGTCTTTTTTGGATAAAGAATTGCTTGGTCGCAATGAATTTGACCGCAAAGCTATCTACGATATTTATTGCGAAACAGCCAATGGTGAACGTGTAATCATAGAATTACAAAAGGTAAAACAAAACTATTTTAAGGATAGAAGTGTATATTATGCCAGCTTTCCAATCCAAGAACAAGCCCAAAGAGGCGAGTGGAATTATAGATTAGAACCTGTGTATTGCATTGGTATACTCGATTTTGTATTTGAAGATAAAGAAAGTAATAAAACAGACATCATTCATTATGTACAACTAAAAAACCAGCACAACCAAGTATTTTACGACAAACTGAAATACGTATACATAGAAATGCCCAAATTCAAGAAAAAAGAGATAGAACTAAATTCTCGCTTGGACAAATGGCTTTATTTTATCCAACATTTGGAAGATTTTGACTCTATACCAGGTTTATTCAACGATATAATATTCTCCCAAGCCTTCGAAAAAGCTGAAATAGCTAAATACAACGATATAGAACTACGTAGCTACCAACAAAGTTTAAAAATATTCCGAGACAATAAAGCAACTCTGGACTATGCCCTAGAAACAATGCTAAAAGAAGGACTAGAGAAAGGTATACAGCAAGGATTAGAGAAAGGTATACAGCAAGGGAGAGAACAAGGATTAGAACAAGGATTAGAACAAGGACTAGAACAAGGGAAAATACAAATAGCTAAAAACCTAAAAGAAAAAGGATTAGATATTAATTTTATTATAGAAACAACAGGACTTACACAAGAACAGATAAGCAAACTATAATCTATTACTTATATTACATCTATATGAAATACATCTTTCTTTTGGCGAGCATAACGTTATGTACTAGCCTTATGGCACAAAACACCATTAAAGGCACGTATGACCCTATCAATAAAACATTTAGTACAAAAGATACTATTTATTACATAGGCTCATTCACAGAAAGATACGCAATTATTCCTAAAAATAATAAAATAGATTTTATACATAGTACAGGGAGAGGATATTTTTAACCTACACATGATTCCAGCAATAATCTTCCAAAAAGATTTTCTTTGATTCAAAAAGACAGTAAGTGGGGATTTATAGATAGAAAAGGAAAAGAGATGATTTCTTGTAAATATGATTATATAAATGACTTTTCAGAAGGATTAGCCAAAGTTCAAAAAGGTAATAATTTGGGATTAATAGATACAACTGGAAAAGAAATTACTCCTTGTATGTATGATAATATAGGCTATTTTTCACGAGGTATAGACCAAGTTATGTTAAAAGGAGAAATTTTCTACATCAATAAAAAAGGGCAAAAGGTAAACTAATTTTTTTTTCAATAAAATAGCTACTATTACTTCTAAAAAATCAGGAAGCGATAGTAGCTATTTTGAGTATTAATCTATTTCTTGTAATTTTACCATATTGGTGTTTCCTTTGGCGATGAATGGGATACTGGCGATGTGTACCATCATATCGCCTTTTTTTACCCAGTTTTCGTCTTTTAGGAAATGCTTTACTTCTTGTATGGTTTCGTCGGTACTCAACGATTTGTCGTAGTAAAAACCTCGCACTCCCCAAACGATATTCAGGGTGTTGATTATCTTTTTATTATTCGTAAAAAAATAAAGGTTGGCATTGGGGCGGAAGCTGGCTATTTTGTAAGCGGCATACCCTGTCTGCGTGAATCCTACAATAGAAGTAGCGTTACTGCCTCTTGCAAGTAGTGATCCTGCGTATAAAATTAAATCCGATACAAACCTGTCTTTACTACTTTCTTGGGTTATATCTGCTCTTCTGAAATAGTGGTAATTTTTGGATTCTACTTCGCCTATGATTTTTTCGATGTACTCTATTACTCGCACAGGATACTTGCCCATGGAGGTTTCGCCACTCAGCATTACGGCATCTGCCCCATCTACTACGGAGTTTGCTACGTCGTTTACTTCTGCTCTGGAAGGCGTAGGGTTAGTTATCATACTTTCCATCATCTGGGTAGCTATGATAACGGGTTTTGCGGCTAGTAAGCATTTTTTTACTATCATCTTTTGGGTCACTGGCAGCTGGTGCAATGGGACTTCTACGCCCAAATCGCCACGTGCTACCATTACCGCGTCTGTAATAGCGATTATAGCGTCTATATGTTCTATGGCTTCTGGTTTTTCTATTTTGGCTACTATTAGTTGTGTACCTTTTTTCTCTGCTATTAAAGAGCGTAACTCTTGTACATCTTTTTCGTGGCGTACGAAGGATAGTCCTATCCAGTCAATGTCTTGTTGGATAGCAAAGTCCAAATCTCGTAAGTCTTTTTGGGTGAGTGAAGGGAGTGATATTTTGGTATTGGGTAAGTTTACTCCTTTTTTAGACGTTAGTAGACCTCCTACTATTACTTTCGTTACTACGGTATCTATCCTATTGGTGGCTACTATTTCTAGTTGTAATTTTCCATCATCGAGTAGTATATTTTCGCCTACTTTTACATCTCTGGGAAAGTTTTGATACGTCATGTACAATCCTTCTTTCGTGCCGATACACTCTTCGGATACGAATGTAATAGCCTCGCCTTCTACTAGCTGTATGCCTTCGCCTTCTACCATTCCTATTCGTAATTTTGGGCCTTGCAAGTCGCCTAGAATGGCTATTGGATAGTTTAGTTCGGCTACTAGTTCTCGTATATAGGTAATGCTTTGTGCATGCTGCTCGTAGCTACCGTGCGAAAAATTTATCCGAAAACAATCTACTCCTGCTATGATTAATTCTTTTAATACTTCTTTGGTGGAGCTAGCTGGGCCAATGGTAGCCACTATTTTGGTTTTATTATAATTCGTATTAAACATAGATGTAGTGAGGAGATAAAAGAAATTTAGGAATATTTACATAGACAAAGATAGCAAACTTATCGTGTTTTTTACAGAGATAAAAGAAAAGAATAAAAATAACCTACAAACAATACGCTATCAAATCTATCCAAAATACCGCCATGCCCTGGCAGTAGTGTTCCAGAATCTTTTACTTCTGTTTGTCTTTTTAGCATGGATTCCAGCAAGTCGCCTACTGTACCTAGTATGCCTACTGCTACGCCTATTGCTACCCATTTGATAGGGCTGTAATAGTCCAGATATTGGCTTAATATGTAGCCTGCAATACCACACGCTACTAGGCCGCCGAGTAGTCCTTCTATTGTTTTTTTTGGGGAAATGGAGGGTAATAATTTTGTTTTTCCAAAATACTTTCCTGTAAAATAAGCAAAAGTATCGCTACACCATACGAATAAAAATAAGCTCATCAACTGCCAGCTACTTTGGCTAGTAACGCCTTCTGGGGTACAACCTATTTTGAATAAATAAACACACGCCCAACTTACATAAAATACTTGCATGCAATAGTGTAGAGTATGTAATAATGGACTTTTGCGATGGTAGAGTAACGAGAATATGCTAGTACTCGCCATGGCTATGGTGCTTACATCAGTGGATATGGTATGTACATGCAATGCTACTTGGTTTATATACACTATTGTACCTACTATTATGGCTATCCAAGTATATTCGGATAGGTTGTTTTTTATCATATTCGTATATTCCTTATTGCCTATCGCTTGTACGAAAAATAGTAGCGCGATTAAGGAGTAGCTATTGCCGAAGATAGCTGCTATTAACACGATGCCGTATACGATGCCTGTTGCTATTCTTTTGGTGAGTTCATTCATGTAGGATATGTTTATTTGCTTTCTCTTTTTTGTAATTCGTCTCGGATATATGCGGCTCTTTCGTAGTCTTCATTACCCAGTGCTTCTTGCAATAGTTGTTCGAGTTCTTCTAGGGAAGTGGAGCTAAATTCTCCTTTTTGTGGTTCTTCTTCCATCAGTAGGTTTGTGGTATCGATAGCGATGCCTGCCGAGGATAGTATACTCTCGAAGGTATAGATAGGGCATTCAAAACGTACAGCGATAGCGATAGCGTCGGAAGTACGAGCATCTATTTCATAATCTACTCCGTCTTTTAGGCATACTAATTTTGCATAGAAAATACCTTCTATTAGGTCGTAGATAATTATTTCTTTGCAATTGACCCCAAATAAGTCTGCGAAATTTTTGAATAAGTCGTGGGTAAGAGGTCTGCCAGAGTTCACTTTTTCTATTCCTAAAGAAATAGCCTGTGCTTCAAAAGAACCTATAATTACTGGCAAGCGGCGATTTCCTTTTTGTTCTGCTAGTACCAGAGCATAAGCACCTGTTTGCGTTTGACTATAGGACAATCCTAAAATGGTAAGGGGTATTTTTTTAGTACTCATAAGATGGTAGAATATAATAGCTTACAAAGATAGTGATTTTTAGTTTCTATACAGGTGGATTAGTTTTTTTTCTGCAAAATGAGGCTCTGCAAACCATTGTGACAGTTCGTGTACTTGGTATAGGTGCTTACTTTGAGATAGTTCGACATCTAGGTTTCCGCCTTTTAGCAGTATATAGCCATTTTTAATACTATGTTTGTGCTGTGTTTTAAAGTTGTTAGGTGTCCAGCTTTCTAGGAGTTCTATTTGTGCTACTGCCCTACTTACGATGAAATCGAAGGGTTGTTTTATATTTTCTACTCTGGTGGCTTGGTAGGTTACGTTTTTTAGTTCGAGTGCGTTTACTACTTCTTCTACTACTTTTATTTTTTTTTGAATAGAATCCACGGCATGGAAGCTAGAATCAGGAAATAATATAGCCAATGGTATAGCTGGAAATCCGCCTCCTGTGCCTATGTCCAGTACTTCTGCTTGCTGGAAACTAATGTATTTGGCAATAGCCAAGGAGTGTAGTACGTGGTGGGTATAAAAAGCGTCCATATCCTTGCGAGATATTACATTTATTTTCGCATTCCAGTGTGTGTACAAGCTATGTAGAGCCTTGAACTGCTGTATTTGTAACGCGGATAATGTAGGGAAATAGGAAAGTAGGGTTTGCATACTAGTTATTTATAAGATGCTACAAAGGTACGTATTTTATTGCAATAGTGTAGCTATAAAGCCGCAATAGTACGCACCATGCAGTACCATTATTTGAAATATGTTGTTTTTATGTTGTAATTATTGGCTATCTTTGCCGTCTTATTATTACGTATCTTACTTAATATGCAATTCTTATACCCTGCTTTTTTAGTTGCTTTGGCGGCTATCCTTATACCTATTATTATCCATCTTTTTAATTTTAGAAAATACCAAGTTATTTTTTTTAGTAATGTAAAGTTTTTAAAAGAAATAAAAGAACAAACGCAGTCTACTTCTAGGTTGAAGCATTTGCTAATCCTGTTGGCGCGTATACTTGCTATAGCAGCATTGGTTTTTGCTTTTGCACAGCCTTTTATCCCATCTGCGAATAAAGTGATAAAAGGTACAAAAGGCGTTTCTATTTATGCAGATAATTCGTATAGTATGCAGGCACTAGCCAAAGCTGGAACCCTACTAGACCAAGCCAAAAATAATGCAGGCGAGATAGCTAATGCGTATAAAATATCGGATAAATTCCAGTTTTTGACAAGCGATTTTGAAGGCAGACACCAGCACCTTGTAAACAAAGACCAATACATAGAATATGCAGATGCGCTTACTGTAAGCCCTATCCGCCGCCAATTGCACGAAGTAATGCTCCGTCAAAAAGATGTTTTTACGAATACGAAAGTGGCTACCAAATCGGCTTATATCATGAGCGATTTTCAAAAAAACACCATTGAGCCTACTAAAATAAAATTGGATACTAGCATGCAGTATACGTTAGTTCCTTTGCAGGCACAGTTGAGCGATAATGTGGCGATAGACTCATGCTGGTTCAGTACTCCGTTTCGACAGATGAATATCACGGATCAACTACTAGTACATATCCGTAATTATTCTGCCCGCCCAGTAGCCAATAGTATCGTAAAACTATACGTAGACGACAAGCAAAAAGTAGTACAAAATTTCAGTATAGGAGCTAAAAAAGATACCATCGTCGCACTTTCATTCAGTACGAATACAGGCGGCTGGCATACTGCGCAAGTGACTATCAACGATCACCCTATTACCTTCGACGATACCTATTATTTTAGCTACCAAGTAGCCAATCAGATTCCAGTATTAGCAGTCCATGGCTCTAACCCTCGCGAGTACCTAGATGTATTGTATGGCAAAGATTCTTCGTTTATATACCAAGCTACTACCGAAGGGCAAATAAACTACAATGAGCTAACTACTAAAAGATTGGTAGTACTGAATGGTATAAAAAGCATTAGTTCAGGGTTAGGCGAGGAGTTGCAAAAATTCACCAAAGCAGGAGAAAGTATTTTAGTATTTCCGAGTAGTGGCATGGATATTTCTTCCTACAATAGTTTTCTTGGTGCAATGGGTATTGGTGGATATGGCGAGAATGTAGCTTTCAAAGGCAAAGTGACGAAGTTAAACAGCCAAAGTATGATTTATGATGATGTATTTGAAAGAACTCCTGACGGGAATATCGATCTACCTTCTATACAAAATTACTACCCTATTTCTAAAAACTCACGTACCAAGGAAGTGCCTTTAATGACGCTATCCAATGGCGATAGTTTTTTATCTTCTTTTGATGTAGAAAAGGGTAAAGTGCATGTATGTGCGGCTTCGTTGCTACCAAGTGCTTCTAATTTTGCTAACCATGCCATGTTTGTACCTACGCTCTACAAAATAGCGCTATACAGTGGTGGCTATCTACCTCTTTATCAAACAATAGGTACGGATAATGCGATAGAAATAAGTACCGAATTTACTAAAAACGCAGAAGATGTATTTAGGTTACAGTCCTTGGATAAAAAGCTAGAACTAATCCCCGAACATAGCTTACAAAATGGCAAAATGTACTTATTCGTACACAATGAAATAAAGAAAGCTGGTACGTATGCTTTGCTCAATAATGGGAATATACTGCAATACGTTAGTTTCAACTATCCGCCTTTGGAATCTGATCTAGAAACCTATACCGCCGAAGAATTGCAACAATTATTTCCGAAAGAAAAATACCCTAATCTACACATAGCAGATTTATCCAAAAAAGACATTACCCAATTAGTAAAAGACTTGGACGAAGGTATGAAATTGTGGAAATGGTTTCTAATAGCTGCACTTGTTTTTTTAGCCATAGAAATAGCTTTGGCTAGGCTGTGGAAAGAATCTTAAAAGAGTTACAGTCAAGCATACAACGACCAATACCCTATAATTTAATATATGGATAATTTGTTTAATAATAAATATCGAATACCATCTGCTCGTTTGCAAAGCTGGAATTATGCAAATGAAGGAATGTATTTTATTACCATTTGTACAAAAAACAGAATAAATTATTTTGGTGAAATCGGTGCAAATGGTTTGGACGGTCCCACGTTACAACCCACCGAAATTGGAAAAATTGCACATTCACAATGGTATAAATCGGTAGAATTACGCCCTGATATGAATTTAGAATTAGGTGAATTTGTGGTAATGCCAAATCATATTCACGGCATTATAATCATTGGGGCAAATGAATATAATACGCCACGTACAGACGCAATCCAATGTACAGACGCCATGCGTGGCGTCTCTAATACCTACGATACAGACGCAATGCATTGCGTCTCTAATCTATTTGCCCCACAATCCAAAAATTTGGCATCTATTATTCGTGGTTACAAATCTGCGGTAACCACATACGCTAGAAAAAATGGAATTGAATTTGATTGGCAACCCAGATACCACGATCATATTATTCGATCGATGGATGATTATCATAGAATTTCTAATTATATTATTAACAACCCTGCAAAATGGAACGCAGATAAATTTCATCAAGTAGGATAATCATGTAAATTCCATGATTTATCCAAAATTTTACTACTTGCTTTTTCATAAAACTACAAAGATTTAGTTGTTTGCGTCTGCTGCTTCTTGGATTACTTTTTTTAATAATAAAGTCTGCTGTGCCCAAGTGAAGTTTTTTTGTACGAATTCGTAGCCATTTTCGCCGAGGGTAGTGGATAGGGTTTTATTTTCTAGTAATTTTTTTATACTACTACTAAATTCTTGTGGGGTATTCGCTTCTAGTATAGTAGTGTGGATAGGGGCTTGTATGGCATTATTGGCAGCAGTAGTGACGATACATGGGACTTTCATTGCCATTGCTTGTACTATCTTATTTTGTAATCCAATACTCATGAACATGGGAGCTATCATGATTTTTGATAGAGCAATAGCATCGCTAATATCTTCAAAATAATCGACGATATCTATGTTTTTTCCTTGCAATTTACGGACAGAATTCGG
>JAYUJA010000045.1:0-8381 GCA_043765495.1 Bacteroidia bacterium | reverse complement strand
TACTCTACCCGATAAAAAATATCTCTAAAAAAGAAAAGCTAACCGAACAGTGTGCAACGGTTTTAAAAACCACATTTAAAGCAATATCAGCAAGGATTAACCTGCAAACTCAATTATTAGATAAAAAAACTACCACAAATAGTCAAAAAAAAGACATCTCATTATCAACGCTTTAAAAAAATCATCGGGTAGAGTAGTTATTTTCATAAAGAGAATCTTACCAAAGTAGTGTTATTTAATTAATTCAAAACTTCTTTCCACAATCCGCCTGAATGTATTACTAATATATCTTTATTAGCTATATTTTCTTTTTGTAGTATGTCTAGTACAGCGTACAGTAATTTGTTGGTATATACTGTATCCAAAGGTAATTGGTATTTTTGTAGTATTTTTTGTTGAAATAAGTCTAGTTCTTGGTTTGTTTTTCCATAACCACCACCATGGTATTCATGGTACAGTTGTATGGGTGCAGTAGGGTTTATCTCCAAAAAAGTATCCATAATAGTAGCATCTTTTAATACTGGAATAGCCCATAGAATAGCTTTGTTTTGTTCATTATTTTGCATAGTAGATAGGATTCCACTAGCCATAGTACCTGTACCAACAGCACAAGCAATGAAGTCGTATTTTTGTGTTTCTTCTTGGGTTATTATATCCATTGCCCCTTTTATTCCTAATGCTCCTGTTCCTCCTTCTGGGATAATGTAACTCGTAGGATAACATTCTTGTACGTATTGTATATTTTTATCTTTTTCTCGGTAGTCTTTTCTATTCCAAAATACTAATTCTGTGCCTTGTCGTTCGCAATAATCTAAAACAGGGTTGCTTATTTTCTCGCCTCTAATGATAGCAACAACTGGGATATTCTGTAATGCTCCTATTTCTGATACAGCAAGTACGTGGTTCGAATAAGCTCCACCAAAAGTCAATAATGTGGTTTTGGTGGAGGCAAAAAAATCTTTTAGGTAGTAGTGTAGTTTGAATAGTTTATTTCCAGATATTATACGATGTATTACGTCTAATCGTTTTATTGTAATCGTATTATTATTCGGTAATGTGATGACGGTGTAAAATGGAGCTTGAAAATCTATGCCAGGAAGGAAAGAAGTGTCTAGCATTGTGCTGTTAAAAACTAAAATTATACGTTACTGATGGTAAAATAGGGAAGATAGAAACTTTTTTGCCTTGTACTTTTAGTGTTCCATCTGCTACGCTACCATTTACATCTAAATAAATAAAATAAGGATTTAGACGACTGTAGGTATTGTATATACTAAAATTCCAACTAGACTCGTATCGTTTTGTTTTTCGTTTTGTGTAGGTTGCAGATAAGTCTAGGCGGTGGTAAGCTGGTAGTCTATAATTATTTACTTGCCCAAATAAGTCCACTACATTGCCTTCAAATACATAACGTGCATAAGGCATAGTAAGTTTGTTACCAGTACTATACACCCATATTGCTGCCATTGTCCACTTGGGAGTAAGTTGGTAATTTGCTACTATGGATATATCATGGCGGCGATCGTAACGTGCATCGTATTCTAGTCCGTTATTTAGGGCTGCGAAGGTTCTTTTTGTCCAGGATAGGGTATAACCAATCCAGCCGTTTAATTTCCCTTCTGTTTTTTTAATTAAAAATTCTACGCCATACGCTCTTCCTTTTCCAAAAGTAAGGCTATTATCAATATTATCGTTTACTTGCTGGTCAAATGTAGTTCCATTTTTGAATTCTATTTGATTTTTGAGTGTTTTGTAGTATCCTTCTATGGAAGTTTCGTACCTATTTTGTTTGAAATTATGAAAATATCCTAACGCATATTGGGTATTAAATTGTGGTTTTACTTTGTCGGTACTTGGCACCCAAATGTCGGTAGGTAGTGATACATTGGACAGGGAGGTTAGGTGTAAGTACTGATAGGCTTGTATGTAAGAACCTTTAATAGAAGCTTTTTCATTTATTTTAAAACGAAAAGCAAAACGAGGTTCTAGGTTTCTATAGGTTTTAATGGGTTTTTTGCCAGTGTATACAATGGTGTCCACTACTCTACCAGCTTCGTCTTTTATGTATCTGTTAAATGGGCCTATGTGTTGAAATAAACTACCTCTAACCCCTGTCGTAATTTTTAGTCGTGGGCTAATATCCCAGTCGTCTGTGATGTAGATAGCTCCTTCATTGGCGTATAATTTATCTATTCTGCCTTTATTAAATTCTACGTCTCCGCTACGTCCAGAGGCACTACTTGGGATAAAACGGTGCATGGTATAGCTCACACCATATTTTACGCTATGTTTTGTATTAGGATACCAATTAAAATCTACTTTGCCTGTTACGTCTCTAATTCCAGAATACAGTTTAAAATCGAAATATTTCTGACTGAATACGGATTCGAATTGATAATCTGAAAACAGTACCATCGTATTCATGAATAGTTTATCGGTAAATAAGTGATTCCATCGAGAGGTTACGGTAGCATTGCCCCATGGGATTCTGATATTCAATGCGGCTTTGGTATTATTATAGGTAAATACATCTCTTCCAAAATAGCCACTAAAAAACAGTCTATCTTTATCGGATAGGATAAAATTAGTTTTCAGGTTTAAGTCATAGAAGTAGTATCCAGTACCTTTAAGGTTAGAAGTAGATTTTACAAAAGGTTTTGAAAGTACGTCTATGTATGTTCTTCTGCCTGATATAATAAAGGAGGATTTGTTTTTTTGGATAGGTCCTTGTATGGTGAGTCGGGAGGCGATTAGTCCTATTCCTCCGTCTACTTTTACTTCTTGGTTATTTCCTTCTTTTAACGTTATATCTAGTACGGAGGCTAGTCTACCGCCATAGTTGGCTGGCATTGTCCCTTTGTATACTTCTATTCCTTTTACAGCATCGGCGTTGAATACGGAGAAAAATCCAAATAAATGGGCGGCATTGTATACGGTAGATCCATCTAGTAGTATTAAATTTTGATCGGGACCACCACCTCGTACATAGAAGCCTGCTGAACCTTCGGAAGCTGCTTTTACTCCTGGCATTAGTTGGATAGTTTTTATTAAGTCTACTTCGCCCATGAAGGCTGGTAATTTTTTTATTTCTTTAATATCCAAGCTTATTTTACCCATTTCGGTAGTTTGTACATTTTCTGCTTCTCTTTTATCTATTACTTCTGCCCCTTTTTCGCTTACATTATCATTGGGTACTAGATTGATGGATAGTCTTGTATCTTTTTCTAGTTGTATTTTTTGTTGGAATGTTTCGTAGCCAATGTATTGAATAAATAGGTCGTAGTTTTTATCTTCCAATGTCACGGAATAGAATCCATAATCGTTGGTTACTGCGTAGGCTTTTTCTCCTTTGAAAGCTATTACTGCACCTTCCATTACTTCTCCTGTGGATTTATCTTTTATATAACCAGAGAGGGTATGTTTTTGTTGAGAAAATACGTTATTAGTAACTAATATACTGATAATGAGTAGTAAGTATCGCATAAGGAATGGGTATAAATGAAAAAACACAGAACGAAAACTCAAAAAACAGGAATAAGTTACTTATCTATTTTTTGTATTTCTGTTCTGTGCTACTAATAAATTAAAGGTTCTATAAAATTATTTTGCAGTACTTGCTTCCAATTTTGCTATGTATTTTGCTGCTTTTCTACCTTCTTCTGTAGTGTAGTAGTCGGTTTGTATTCTTTTATAGGTAGCTAATGCTTTATCGTATTGTTTTAAGTCTTCTTGAATGCCTGCTGCTTTTTGTAGGTAATATGGGCTAGTAAGGTCATTAGGGCTTTTGTCGGCTGCTTTTAGGTAGTTATCTAATCCTTCTTGGGTTTTGCCTAGTTCTATGTATGCATCTCCTGTTTGTCCTATTGCGAAGGCGCTTAATAGCATATCGTCCGCGGTATATTTTTCAAAATAGCCGATAGCTTCTTGGAATTTACCTAGGCGTAGGCAGCATACTCCTGCGTTATAGTTAGCTTGGTTTGCTAATGGTGTACCACTGTATTCGTCTGCTATTTTTTTGTAACCCCAATTGGTTTTATCTCCTACTAGAGAAAGGTTGAAAGAATCTTTCCCAAAATAGAAATCTGCTACGTATGATTTATCCAATCCTTCTTGGTAACTACTTGCTTTACTGCTTTTCAAAAAGTAGTAACCTGCTATACCTATGGTTATTGCTGCTAACCCAGCTGCTATGATTTTCCAATTTTTTTCGAAGAAATTTTCTACATTGTCCACTACTTCATCGGAATCTATATCAAAAAGTGCGGTAGATAATTGTCCTTGGTTGCCGATATTTCCACCACTACTAAAAATTGGTTCTTCGGGGATCAGATCTGGGGTATTTTTACTCATAGAATTATTGTATTAAAATAATAATTATTAGTGGATATTAAAATGATAATTTGGCTGCAAAGATACATATTTATTCTATACAGCAAAAGGTTTTTTTGTATTTCTATTGAGAAATAGTACTTATTTTTTTATATTTTAGATAGGTGTAATAGGCATTTTCTTTGGCGATAATCCAGCCATATTTACCATCTAAAAAACCTAATTTTAATATATATTCTTTTACGAATCTAAAAAATGGACTTGTATACATAAGAATATAATTAGGTTGGGTATTATTTTTGCGAGATAAAGCAAATAAGGAGCTATATTTTTCATTTTTGGCATAAAATTCTGGTAATGTATCTACGGTATAGTGGTATACATAGCCTTTTAGTGTGCCAACGCGGTGTTCGGGATCAATGGTAAGCCCTTCGTGTACGCCTGAAGTATTCCATTGGATTACGTTTTTATTGAATAGTCGGATATGGGCTTCTGGGTTGCCTGCTCCATAGTGTAGCATTTTACCACAAAATATAGTACGGAAAGGAAGATAAAATGCAGAATAATCTACTTTTATTGATTCTATTTCTTTTATATTATTAATCAATTCGTCGCTTACTACTTCATCGGAATCGATGGATAGTATCCAATTATTAGCAGCTAGAGAGTTTCCATAATTTTTTTGGGTGGAGTATCCATCCCAAGTTCTTTGGTAAAATCTGACTTGCAATTTTGTGCATATTTCTTGTGTATCGTCGGTACTGAACGCGTCTATTACTACAATATCTTTGGTGACTTTTTGTAGTGCTTTGAGGGTTGGTTCTAGCTTATGTGCTTGGTTATAAGTAATTACAACAGCAGAAATCGTGGGCATTACGTGATGTAAGTAATAAAAGAGGCATAAAAATGCCTCTTTTGAATGGGTGGAAATGGTTTTATTATTTATTTTCTAGCAATTTCATTAATTCATCTAATTTTGGGGTAAGAATGATTTCTGTTCTTCTGTTTTTCTTACGTGCTTCTGGGCTATTTCCTAGATCTACTGGGTAGTATTCTCCTCTTCCTGCTGGTAATAATCTGCGAGGGTCTACGCTACTATTTTCTTGTATGATACGAGATATAGCCGTAGCACGCATTACGCTCAAATCCCAATTATCTTTAATAAGTGCGGATTTCATGGGTACGTTGTCGGTGTGTCCTTCTATTAGTATGTTGATATCTTGTTCTCTTTCTAGTACTTTGGATAGTTTTATGATAGCATCTTTGCCTTTGGGATCTACTTCTGTTTTACCTGCGGCGAATAGTAAGCTTTCGTCCAGTGCTACGTATACTTTTCCGTCTTTTTGTGTGATAGTCAAGCCTTTTCCTTGCAAACCTAATAATGCGTCGCTTACTTTATTTTTTAGCACATTAGCGGTAGAGTCTTTTAGGCGGATAGTACGTTCTAGCTCTCTTACTCTCGCTTCTTTTGTAGCTAGTTCTGCTTGTTTATTTTGGTTATCAGCGGTTACTTTATCTAGGTCTCTTTCTCTTTTCTCTAAACTTCTTTCTAATTCTTTTAATTTAGATTCCTTTTTCTCTAATTCTGCTTTCGTAGTTCCTAGCTGCCCTTCTAGTCTGTCTCTTTCGGAGGTACTACTTCCTAGTAAATCTTTATTTCTTGCGATTAATCTTTCGTAGGTATCGGTCAATCTATCGTAATTAGCGTTTACCTTTCTATTCATATCTCCTAGTCGCGAAGTATCTCTTTGCAATTGACCAAGTTTTTTATCTAAATCTTTTACTTGCCCATCTAATAATTGATTTTGGGTAGTAATTTCTGTATTTTTTTTAGTATATTCTAATAAATCGGTTTCACATTGCTTTCTTTTGTTTTTCATATCTTCGAACTGACGTTGTGGTACACAAGCAGTCAGAAAAGATAACCCAGCAATGGCTAAAAGTAATCGGGAAGTTGGTTGCATGTTTTTATATATAAAAAATATAGGAAATAAAAAAGTTATAATTCTTTTAATACGGTTCGAAAAGCTACAAAATGCCCTTCGTATTTGGCGGTATGTTTTGCTTGCAAGGCGGGAGCGTATTTTTTTTGGTAGCTATCGTATACTGTTAGCGATTCGCATTCGTATTGTACGCAGTAGGTGCGTCCAGTAGTTTCTACTTTTTCGGGGATTATCTGCCAAAATCTATACCCTTTGAAGCAGCCTGTAGCTATTACTTCTGGGATATGTTCTTCTTGCATATACGTTATCCATTCTGGTAATATGGTATCTTCTACATTTACAGTAACGTTGTATAAAATCATAGGAAATGGTTAAAAATAAAATAGATGGCGGCAAAGATAAAAGTATTTTTAGGAGTTACAAATAATACTTTTTATATACTTATTCTAGTGGGATACTTTCGTCGAACCATTGTTCTTGTACTTTTAGTACTTGTTCTATGGCATCTCTTACGCAGCCATCTCCACCATTATACGTAGAAATATAGTGTGCGATAGACTTTATTTCGGCTACTGCATTAGCTGGGCAGGTAGCGATAGCTACTTTTGTCATTACTTCATAGTCAGGCAAGTCGTCGCCCATGTATAGTATTTGATCGGGCGATAGGTTGTATATTTCAATGAATTCTTTGAATATTTCTAGCTTGTTGATTACTTTTGTGTAGATGTCTTGGATACCTAATTTTTGTAATCTTTCTACTATGCCTACTGCTGCGCCTCCTGATATGATTCCTATTTTGTATCCTTTTTTAATGGCTAGCTGCATGGCATATCCATCTTTTACATTCATGGAGCGGACAAAATCTCCATTTGGCATTAGTAGTAAGTTTCCGTTTGTAAGCACGCCATCTACATCTAATAGAAAACATGTAATATCTTTTAGTTTATCTTGGTACATAATTATTGGATAGGAAGTTTTTTTAGTGTAATAATTTGAATACTAGTTCTTGTAGTCTTTGTATATCATTTTGGTGGGTACTTGGCTGCATTCCTTTGCTTTGTAGGTCGGCAATTTTTAGCGTTTGAATGGCTTGTATGCACTTATTTACAGGATATAATTTTACGGCTTGTTCGTAGTCTTTTAGGAAGTAGGGGTTGATGCCTATTGTTTTTGCTATTTCTTTACTATCTATACCTGCGGCGGCGTGGTAGGATATTATTTTTATATACATACCATATAATAAAGGTAGTAGCATTACAAACGGGTAGTCTTTGGTATGTTCGCCGAGGTAGGTAGCAATTTTATAGGCTTGTTTTTTATTCTTTTTCATAATAGCATTTTGAAATTCAAATGCATTATATTCTTTGGAGATGCCTACGTATTTTTCTATTTCTAATTCCGTGATAGCTGTGCCTGCTGGTATATTGATGTATATTTTTTCTAATTCATTATTGATTTTTGCCAAGTCGTTGCCTAAAAATTCTGCTAGCATGGTAGCGGCTTTGGGTTGTATGGTATATTGTTTTTCTTGTACAAAATTGCTTATCCATTCTACTAATTTGTATTCTTTTATCTTATCGCATTCTAGTAGGTTTGCTTTTTGTTGGATAGTTTTATAAAAAGTTTTGCGTTTATCAAGGTCTTTTTTGTAGGCTATTATCAGTATAGTAGTAGGTTGTGGATTTTTTAGATAGTTTTCTAGTTCTTCTAATTTTTTTAATCCTTGCGCTTCTCTTACTATTATTACTTGATAGTCTGCCATCATGGGATACCTTCGTGCGGTGGCTACAAGGGTAGGGATATCTATATCGGCACCATACACGGTAGTTTGGTTAAATTCTTTTTCGGTAGAGGATAGTATGTTTTTTTCTAGGGTAGCTACTATTTTATCTATAAAAAAAGATTCGTCCCCTGTAAGAAAATATACAGAGGAATACTTTTTTTCCTTTATGTCTTTATAAAAATTAGTTAGGTTCATGGAGTTATCCCTTAATCCAGGCGTTACGTTTGTCGGCTCTCTTGCGAGCTTCTTTCATTGCTTTGCGGGTTTCTCTACTTTGTATACGCTTGTGTCTTCGTTCTAATTGTCGTTCTTTTCTTGCCCTAGTT